>CAYUUW010000005.1:33397-45873 GCA_964448005.1 uncultured Candidatus Peribacteria bacterium | reverse complement strand
GGGTGAACAAATTCTACGGAACCTACATCCTGATGGCCGATGCTATCTACGAAAAGGTGAAGGAGGTGCTACTCTGCCGCGAGCTGGATCTGATCAGGGTGAAGGGCCGCCAGGAGCCTGTGCGCATCTACGAGCTGCAGGGCAGGCTGGACTCAATCCCCGCCAAGCTGGCCGCGCTGAACGAGGCCTTCGCCCAAGCCCTGCAGGCGTACCGCCAAGGGGATTTTTCAGTGGCGCTGGCGCTCTTCGAGAACCTGAAAAAGGACCCCCCTTCGCAGACCTTCGCCCAGCGCTGCCGGGATTTCATTAAAAACCCGCCTCCAGCAGACTGGGGCGGCGTGTGGACGTTCGAGGAGAAGTAGGGATGATTAAAATAGACTGACAACCTTGTCGCCGCCGTATCCTTCCTGTTGAACTCTACTTTGGATCCGAAAACTTTGCCTTAAAATGCTAGAAAATATTGTCCCGCAAAAGGAAAAGGCTCGCTCCCTATATTCCGAATCCGAATTCAGGCCCGTTAGCCATCGCTCAAAAGAGCGGTAAGCCGAACGAAGCCTCTTTTGAAAATCATCTTCCGGGCTTGCCTCAAAAAACTCTTTAAACTTGGTCCTGAGCGCCGCCCCATCCTTGTCCTCAAAACCAGAATCCAAAATAGAGCCCATTTCCTCATTGTCCAAAAACCTGTGTAGCTTACGTGTTTGCAAGTCGACCACCCCTTCTCTTGCTCCGCTTTTTTCTAGCATAAGAGTTTCTTTAAATTTTTTTATGTCTTCCAAAATTGCTATTTCTGTGTATTATAACAAATAAATTAAATAGAGTCAATATCTTGCGGCATGCCAGGCAACCCGCAGTCGTATCCCAAAAACCCCGCCTCCAGCAGACTGGGGCGGCGTGTGGACGTTCGAGGAGAAATGGCGGCAGGAAGGATTTCCCTGCCGTCATTGGCGCTGCCGGGGCTACCAGGCCCAGGCCAGGAGGATCAGCCCCACAAGGGGGGCTATGGCCAAGGGGAGGAGAAAGAAGTAGAGGATGGCCTTGGCGGCCGAGAGGCTCATGGTGGTGGCGCCTTCTCGCCGAGGAAAGGTCCAGAAAAAATACTGGGAGTATAAAGACATGATAAAGAGAAACGGAACTGCAAGCCGAGCCGTCAGCCTCTGTTCGGGGGTTATTCCGCCCTCCAGCATCCGCGCAAGCGGAATGAATCCTGCCACGCAGGCCAGAAGCACCAATAGCAAGGTCGCGCACATCGTCCGGTTCTCCTTGTTCCACGCCTGGACGAGGCGCTGGACAAGCTCTTCCTTCAGCCGCAGCCGAGGGGAGGGGCGAGGAGGATCTTCATCGGCTTTAGGGTCCGAGGGGGTCATCGCTGAACTCCTTTTTTGTGCCTGATTGCCGGGCACCGCTGTGAGGGATCATGCCTGTTTCGCCTGGGAATCCAGGCAACAAGGCAAAGAAATAGTATAATGGCTTATTTTAATGATTTTAGCAATTCTATTTTGGGCATGAAAAAAGAGCGGAGCGGCCGGCTGGGCGCGCTCCGCTGTATGTGGGCCTCTCGGCCCGGCCACCCTGGGGTGGCCGCCTTGCTTTGGCTCTCCACGGGCTGCTACCTCCAGTTGGGGCCACAGCTGACCAGGGTGAGCTGATCGGCTTCGCAAGAGAACCTGGATTTCGCCTTGCGGCAGATGTAAGGCTTTTCGAAGGGGGGTTTCGGCAGATCGATCCGAGGAAGCCTTCGCCCGAAGGCGATTTGCACGTAGTCCACTTCCTCCACGAGCCACTCCCCCTCCTTGCCCTTGCAATTGACTCGATCCCCTTCGCGGAAGCGGGTTCGTGGCAATTCGGAAACCCGCATGTGCTCGACCTGCGCGCTGTCTGGGAAGTCTTCTTGAAAGGCCCCCCAATCCTGCTCTCGCACCTCCCAGGCCCCTTTGGAGAGCGGGCCTGGAGGCAGGAGGCCATCGAAAGAAGTGGGTGGCTCGCGGCTGAGCAGAGACGTTGGGCAAGCGTACTGTACGCCAGCCTTCTGGATGATGGCCGTTTCGGGGGCCCAGTAGATTCCCAAGGGCCGATTAGGCTGCTTGCCCTCCGGACTCGGCCTTTCCGCAACGTAGTCGATGGAGCTGATGGTGACCCATCCATGATCTTTGAGCCAAAAAACATCGCCTGGCCGATACCTGGAGACTGTGTAGAGAAAGTCGATTGTACTCATGCCCTGATTCCCTTCTGAACGGGTTGGAATTTTTCTTGCCGCAGTCGAACCCCGTTTGCTGTTCGGACTGCCGGGGAACCAAGGGGACGATTGGCTTTCCGGCGGCCCGAACCTTTTAGCAGGCAGAACCTTCCGCTTTCGTATCGCCAACCATCACTCACAGAATGAGAATATGGGAGGACGAAGGCAGAACAGTGCCTGCTAAGCCGGATTTCAAAGGAGCGGGAGAAGAAAAATTTATCATGGAGCACAGGCTCTGTCAAGACCCTCTCGAACACACAGAAAAAGAGCGGAGCGGCCGGGTGGGCACGCTCCGCTTTGGGTTGGGCCGCATGGGCCCGGCCACACTGAGGTGGCCATGTTTGGTTCTGCCCGGTCACGCTACCAGTTGGGACCGCGCCGGACCAGGGTGAGCTGATCAGCGTCCAGGGAGACCTGACCCCCTTCCCCGACGCAGCGGTAGGGCGGAACCAGGGGCTCATCGGGGGATTCGAGGCGGGGCAAAGCTTTCCCTTCTTTAATCTGGACGTAATCCACCCTCTCAACAAGGCACTCGCCCTCCCTGTCGCGGCAATTGACCCAATCCCCTTCGCGGAAGGGGGTTTCCGGGAGGTCGCAGACCCGCATGTGGCGAGCCTGAGCCTTGGCAGTGAGATCCTCCTGAAAGGCTGCCCAGGCCGCATCTCGCTTGGCCCAGGTTTCGTCCGAGACGCAGAATGCCAACAGATGCTCATCGGATGCGCCGGGAGGCTTGCGCTGGAGGCTAGAGACTTTGCAGGTATACCGAATGCCCCCTGTGATAACAACGAGAGTGTCCGGATCCCAATAGATCCCAGGAAGGCGGTCCGACCTTTGGCCTTCGACGACTGGACCCTGGGCCACCCTGCCAAGAGAGATGACAGCGACCATCTCAGGGCCGTGAAACAAAATGTCGCCTGGCTGGTACGGGGCGACTTCTTGGAGGAAATCGAGTATGAACATGACCTTGAACCTCGTGGAACGGGTGGTGGCTTGCTTGCCGCAGTCGAACCCCGTTTGCTGTTCGGACTGCCGGGGAACCAAGGGGACGATTGGCTTTCCGGCGATCCGAACTGTCTAGCGGGCAGAACCGTACCCGCTAAGCCGAATTTTGAAGGAGCGTGGAAGGAGAGTGTATCACGAATCACGGTCACAGTGAAAATGCTCTTGGCCAAAACCAAAATAATCCAATGGATTCCACAAAATTCAAATGAGCGAAGCCAGCCCAAAAGCCGCCGTCACCAACAGGGCATTGCGCCCCATCGTCCGGTAATCGCGCCGGTATTCGGCGCTGCCTTGGGACAGGCGGAGAAAGTAGCGCGTCACATCATAAAAGTAGGTGCTCAGCACCAGGCAGAGCAGGTAGGCCAAAAGCAGCCGATTGCCGTACAGGGACTGCGCCCATTCGGCTTGCGGCCACACCCCGCGCAGGAAAACTGAGACCCCGAACACCACCAGGATGTGCGCCAGCTGGTCCAGGAAATAGAAAAGCCGCCGACGCTGGGGATAGCGCCGGTCCAGGAGCATTTTCGTCTGATCAATGCCGTTGTGCGTCCCGAAGACAATCCCGATCCCCACCCAAACCTGGGGCAAGTGCAGCAGCGGAAAAAGCAGCGCCAGCATCACCGCCAAGTGCACCAGGCAATGGAGCAGGACGCCCACGTAGCCCCGGCGCTTCAGCCGGATCATCCAGCCGGACTGCAAAGGATAGTCCGCCACGAAATGGGTCAGAAGCAGATGGAAGAACAGGCTCATGAGGGAAATTCGGAAAGGCTAAAATCGGTCGTTCACGCGCTTGATCACCTCGTAGCTGACCAAGGAAGCCAAATGAGGACTGTTCTCCAGCAGGTGCTTGAAATCCTCCTTGCTCAGGGTCAGCACCTCCGCATCGGTCACCGTCTTCACCGTGGCGTTGCGGGGCGCATCGGAAACCAGGGCCATCTCGCCGAAGAAGTCGTTGTCATGCAGCTCGGCGATCATCGTGTTGTCGCGCAGCACCTGCACGGTTCCTCGCTTGAGGATGTACATCACCTCGCCCGCCTCGCCCTCCCGGAAAATCACGTGCCCCTCGGGAAAATACTCCATCCTCACCGTGGAGCTGATCTTGTCCAGATCCTCCTGGGAAAGCTCGGAGAAAAAAGGAATTTTCTTCAGAAGCTGGAACATGCGGGTTTTGCTTTTAGGTTCGTGCTGAAAAGACCATAGCACAGGCTTGATTTATTTCAAAGTCCGTGCTAGGTTCGGGGAACGGACTGACCCACCGCTCAAAATGCAGAAGATCATTGTGAAAGGCGCGCGCACCCACAACCTCAAGAACATCGACGTGGAGATTCCCCGCGACAAGCTGGTGGTCATCACCGGCCTTTCCGGCTCGGGGAAGTCCTCCCTCGCCTTCGACACCATCTATGCCGAAGGGCAGCGCCGCTACGTGGAAAGCCTGAGCACCTACGCAAGGCAGTTTTTGGAATTGACCGAGAAGCCCGATGTGGACAGCATCGACGGCCTTTCGCCGGCCATCTCCATCGACCAGAAGACCGCCAGCCGCAACCCCCGTTCCACCGTAGGCACCGTCACCGAAATCTACGATTACCTTCGCCTGCTATTCGCCAAGATCGGCAAGCCCCACTGCCCGCATTGCGGCCTGCCCATCGTGCAGCGCTCCGCCAGCCAAATGGTCGAGGAGATCGCAGGCCTGCCCGAAGGCAAGCGCATCATGCTGCTGGCCCCCATGGTGCGCGATAGGAAGGGCGAGCATTCCAAGGTGCTCGAAAAGATCCGCAAAGAAGGCTTCGTTCGGCTCCGGATCGACGGAAAGCTCATGGGAATCAACGAGGCGGTGGAGCTGGACCCCAAAAAGAACCATTCCATCGAGGCCGTGGTCGACCGCCTGGTCGTCCAGGGCTTCCAGAAGAAGACCGTCGCCCTCAAGTCCGGCGAGACCCTGGAGGAGAAGAGCGAGGACCGCACCCGTCTGGCCGATTCGGTGGAGACCGCGCTCAAGTACGGCGAGGGCGTGATCCTGGTGGTGGACGCCGACACGGGCGAAGAGACCAGCCTTTCCGAGCGCTATTCCTGCCAGAACCATGGCGTGCTGCAGGTGCCGGAAATCTCCCCGCGCTCCTTCAGCTTCAACTCCCCCCACGGAGCCTGCCCCGACTGCCACGGCCTGGGAACGCGCCTCAGCCTCAACCCCGAGCTGGTCATCCCCAACCCCCGGCTCACCATCGCCGAAGGGGCGATCGCGCCGTGGTCCATCTCGTCCATGCGCCTGAACTGGTACAACAACCTCCTGGAGGAGGTCGGCAAAAAGCACGGCTTCGACATCAGCACCCCCATCGGCAAGCTGAGCGAGGAACAGCGACGGATCATCCTGTACGGCACCGGGGACGAAAAGTACCGGGCCCGCTACACCAACGCCAAAGGCGCCGACTACGAATGCGATTCCGTCTACGAGGGGGTGATTCCCAATCTGGAGCGCCGCTACCGCGAATCCGACTCGGAATACATGCGAAAGAACATCAGCCGCTTCATGGAGGAGACCCAATGCCACACTTGCCGGGGGCGCCGCCTGCGGCCGGAAGTGCTGGCCATCACCCTGATGGGCCAGTCCATCATCCAAACCACCGAATTCTCGGTGGAGGAGGCGGAAGGATTCTTCGGAGGCATGGGAGATCAGCTGAACCCGAACGAATACAAGATCGCCCGCCTCATCCTGCAGGAGATCCTGAACCGGCTCCGCTTCCTGAAGGACGTGGGATTGAACTACCTCACCCTAAGCCGCAGCGCCAACACCCTTTCCGGCGGGGAAGCCCAGCGCATCCGCCTGGCCACCCAGATCGGCTCAGCCCTTCAGGGCGTGCTTTACGTGCTGGACGAGCCATCGATCGGCCTGCACCAGCGGGACAACGAGCGGCTGATCCTCACGCTGGAGAAGCTGCGCAACCTGGGCAACACGGTCATCGTGGTCGAGCACGACGAGGACACCATCCGCAGGGCGGATTATGTGCTGGACATCGGGCCTGGGGCCGGAAAGCATGGAGGCCGGGTGATCGCCGCAGGCACGCCGGAGGAGGTGATGCAGGTCGCCGATTCCGTGACCGGAAAATACCTTTCCGGAAAGCGGTCGATCGAAATCCCGAAAAAGCGCCGCAAGGGCAGCGGAAAAATGCTCGAGATCCTGGGCGCGGAGGAGAACAACCTGCAGAACGTGGATGTCTCCCTGCCGCTCAACACCTTCATCGGCATCACCGGGGTCTCCGGATCCGGCAAATCCTCGCTCATCAACCGCATCCTTTCTCCGGTGCTGATGAGCAAGCTGAACCGGGCCAAAGCCAGCGTGGGCAAGCACCGTGCCATCAAGGGCGCCGAGCATCTGGACAAGATCATCAACATCGACCAATCCCCCATCGGCCGCACGCCCCGAAGCAACCCGGCCACCTACACGGGCGTCTTCTCCGATGTTCGCCTTCTTTTCGCCGAGACCAGCGAGGCCAAGGTGCGAGGCTACCGCGAGGGGCGCTTCAGCTTCAACGTGAAGGGGGGGCGCTGCGAGCCTTGCCAGGGCGACGGAATGGTGAAGATCGAGATGCACTTCCTGCCCGATGTGTACGTGGCCTGCGAGGTGTGCAAGGGCAGGCGCTACAACAGCGAGACGCTGGAAATCACCTGGCGAGGGAAGAACATCGCCGACGTGCTGGAGATGACCGTGGAAGAGTCCATGGAATTCTTCGTGCCCATCCCCCAGATCCGCAAGAAGCTGGAGACGCTCCATTCGGTCGGGCTGGACTACATTCATCTGGGCCAAAGCGCCACCACGCTCTCCGGCGGAGAGGCCCAGCGCATCAAATTGGCCACCGAGCTGGCCAAGCGCAGCACCGGAAAAACGATCTATGTGCTGGACGAGCCCACCACCGGCCTCCACTTTGAGGACGTGCGCAAGCTGCTGGAGGTGCTGCAGGCCCTGGTGGACAAAGGCAACAGCGTCCTGACCATCGAGCACAACCTGGATGTCATCAAGTCCGTGGACTACCTGGTGGACATGGGTCCCGAAGGCGGCTCCGGAGGAGGGAAAGTGGTTGCGTTCGGCACGCCGGAGCAGGTGGCGAAATGCAAAGAGAGCCACACTGGCAGGTTCCTGGCCAAGATGCTGGGGAATTAGCGCTAAGCGGTCAGCTGTCTGCAGTCAGCCGTCCGCTTACAGCTGACCGCTCAGATCAAGCTGCCTCTTCTTGCTTGGGCTGGACAATAGGAACTCGCGCGACGCCAGGCTCGAGGGGAGGCCTTTCCGGGGAAACTTCTGAAGGACGAGGGGCCATCACAATGGGAATCCTTCCTTCTCCCGGTAAAATCCCATTCTCATTCCCTCTGATGTAACGGTCAATTGCATTTTCTGGCGGAATGGAACGGGCCAGGATTCGAGAGGCGCTTTGGCCAACATCCTGGATCGAATCCAAGTCATGCCAAGAGAAGGGTATCCCAGTTTTGGCCTCGATGGCCTGAATTTGACTTTCGCTAAGGGCGGCCATGATCAAATGGAGCCGAGCGGCGTAACCTGCATCCAGAGCATCCCCTTCTTCCAAGGCTTGCCGCTGGATCTCGGCGATGCTCAGCAGCTCTTTTCTTGTCGGAGCATGCCCCAAGATTCCCTCGATATCCACCAATGCCTCCGGGGAGACCAATTGATTTTCAGCAACAGGGTCGACCTGAGCCGACTCAGTTTCGGGGGAAGCCGGCTTTGGCTGTTCGGTTAGCGGAGAAGTTTCGCCAGAGGCTTGGGGCTGGGAAGCTGGAGTGGAGTCTGGGTTAGAAGCAAGAGCTTGTTCGACGGGAGCAGCAGGTTGGGACGATGTAGGCGCAGCTTTGGGGACGACTGCCGGAAATGGATTTGTTTCGCTGGCCGATTTGGCAGGCTGAGCCTGGGCAAGACCTTCCCATTCTGGATTGCCTTCCGCCTCGGGCCATTGGACAAAGCCCAAGGAGCCGTAAGGCTCCCGATCCCCCGTCTTCGCCTCCACCAGCTTCGCGGCCTGCTTGGCTCCGGCATAAAGATTCTCCTGGGCCCACAGGCGCAGTCCACTCATGGTATATCCGCCCATCACATTGTCCACCTGGTCCAATCTCCCTTGGCCCCGGTGGGAGCCTAGGCGATCGGCCAAAAGAACCTGGACGCCTCCCACGGAGCAGGCGATGCGCTCCGGAGTTTTTTCGGCAGCGAGGCCGGCAGGCCCATGGTTTTGAATGAAATCGAACCAATCCGAGCCCCATTGGGCCGACATGCCCTTTTCGTAGTGGCTGTGATTGGCCAGGAATCCGTACAGCGCATGAGGGTCGATCTCGCCGCGGTCGAAAGCCAGGCCCAGGGCCTCGGCAAAGGTGCGGGAGTTCTCGTAGGCTCTTTCGTAGATCTTGTCGGCCGCCTCCTGGGAAGAGTCGATCGTTCCGGATTTTCCATCCTGAACAGCATCCTGTCCGGCCTCCGCTCCGCTGCTTTCCGAACCTTGGCCAGCCTCTCGGCCCGCCCGTCCGCCCTTCGCCTCGGAAGAAGAGGCGGAATCTTTGCTGGGCTTGGCTGAAGCGGCAGAAGCCAAGGCGGCGGCGATAGGATTTTCCTGCCGGCCTTTCAGCGACCCGGTCATTCGATCAAAAATACGGCGGCCCGCCCCCATGGAATCGACTCTGCCGCCCGGCGGGAGCGAACGGGCCGCCTGCGCCAGAGCCTCCGCCGTGTCACCCACCGTCCCTTTTCTGGCGTCCACGGAGCCTCGCAGGGCATCCACCGAAGCCGCGCCCGCTGAAGGCGAGCCTTCGGGAGGGAAAAGGCCCCGGCGGATCGTCTCGGCGGGCCTATCGGTCACGCCGGCAAAATAGGCGAGCCGGGAAGGGCGGAGGGAGTGCCGGAAGCAGGGAGTGCAGGCCATGGGGTGATCTTAAGGCTAAATCTGCTTATTTTAGCAGAAAATAGGAGGAAAAGCAATCACCGAAAAATCTGCCGCAAGCAAAATTGATATTACCATTCTGAGTGGGTCCCCCTTTGACGATCGGGAGAATCCAACAGGTCTTCCATCTCATCGGAATGCTCCTGAGGCAGGCGGCCTTCTGAAGCAAATTTGCTTAGGGCAGCGTCAAACGCCTCCAATTTTTGCCTAAAGACAACCTGAGCTTCGCCAGAGCTGTTTTCGACCATCGATAACAAGGCTTCTCGTTTAGATCGGACTCGAAGCCAAAAATTCCTTGGAGTCATTCTGGAGACCCTGCCATCTAAAAATTTCGGATCATGATATCTTTCCACCAAGTCATTGAGTGATTCTGTGGCGTCCAAATATTCAGCGAGTGCCAATTTAACCGCATCGCTCTTCTGCATTCCCACAACATCGCGAATGGCAGAAAAATCGCCAGGAGAATGCATGAGTTCAAAAGCCGCCATCACCTCATTCGCATCCGCAGAGGAAAGCATGCCAGACTCCTCCCAGAAAAGTAATTCATCCGGATGCGCTCCTCGTTCGCCCTCATCTAAAAGACGTCCATTCTCATCAGTAGGACCATTCACTCGTCGCATAACATCATCATAACGCTGCCTAATTTTTTCCCTCGTGTCTACTTCCCCTCCTATTTTAGTATCTTTTTCCATAATTTTTTAGTTTAATTTTACAAGCTTCTTTTTATTATACGCCAATTGGAATTCTTTAACAAGAAAAAAGCAAATTGCGCTCCAGCCCTGCAAAGCCTATAATTCAGGCTCAGGAAAGCGCTCTCGAAAAGAAGGAATGTCTCTCGCCCCGAGGACTCCGGATCGAGATGAAAACAGGAAGCCAGACAGAGGAAACCCATGCAGCCATGATCGAGCGAGACACCCCCATTGTGCAGGCCAGCAGCGACACCGGCGATCTGAAGCTGGATGCGGCCCTGCGCCCTCAAAAGCTGGAGGACTACATCGGCCAGGAGGACGTGAAGATGAACCTGAAAGTCAGCATCCGAGCCGCCAAAACGCGCAACGAGCCCGTGGAGCACATTCTGCTGTACGGCCCCCCCGGACTGGGAAAGACCACCCTGGCCAACATCGTGGCCAAGGAGATGGGCGTGAGCATCAAGACCAGCTCCGGACCCGCCATCGAAAAGCAGGGAGACCTGGCCTCCATCCTCACCAGCCTGGAGGAAGGCGACATCCTGTTCATCGACGAGATCCACCGCCTCAAGACCCACGTGGAGGAGATTTTGTACAGCGCCATGGAGGACTACGCCCTGGACATCATCATCGGCAAAGGCCCGGCGGCCCGCTCCATGCGCTTGGATCTGCCCAAGTTCACCCTCATCGGCGCCACCACCAAGCCCGGCTCGCTCTCCGCTCCGCTGCGGGACCGCTTCGGGCACATCTGCAAGCTCGATTTCTACCAGAACCAGGAAATAGAGCGGATCCTGGCCCGCTCCGCCCAGCTGCTGGACACGGCCATCGATCCCGAGGCCATCGCCCGCATCGCCCAATCCAGCCGAAGGACGCCCCGCATCGCCAACCGACTGCTCAAAAGGGTGCGGGATTTCGCCACCGTGGAGGAGCGCTTCCCCATCGACGCCACATTCGCTCAAGCCTGCCTGGATACCATGGGAGTAGACCCCTTGGGACTGGACAAGACCGATCGGCAGATCCTGCTCACCATCATCGAAAAGTTCCAAGGAGGGCCCGTGGGCGTCAACGCCATCGCCGCCGCCACCGCCGAGGAGATCGAAGCCATCGAGGACCTGCGCGAGCCCTATCTGCTGCAGATCGGCTTCATCGACCGCACCCGCCAGGGCCGGGTCGTCACCGAAAACGCCTACCTCCATTTGGAGATGGCTTCGCCCAAAGGCAGAAGGGCGGATCAGGAAAGCCTGCTGTGAGAAAAAACCATGCAGTAAGCGGCCAGCGGTCGGCGGCCTGCATCGATCCTAAAGCTCTTAACGCTCCTAAAAAAAAACTCCCAAAACTCCCCATAATCCCCACGCTCCCAATAATCCCACCCATGAGTCATTTGGAAGAAATCAGAGGGAAGCTCAGCATCGAGGAGCTGGTGGGAGGCTACCTTCAGCTGCACAAGGCCGGACGGAACCTGAAAGGCCTCTGCCCCTTCCATCACGACAGCCGCCCCAGCTTCATGGTGAGCCCCGAAAAAGGCATCGCCTGGTGCTTCGCCTGCAACACCGGCGGAGACATCTTCAAATTCATCCAGCTCATGGAGAAGGTGGAGTTTCCCGAAGCGGTGAGGATTTTGGCGGAGAAAACGAACGTCGCCCTGCCCGCCTTCCGCCCCCAGGCCCAGGAAAGCCGAAAAAGAGTCCTGGAACTGAATGAAATGGCCTCAGGCTTCTTCCGCGCGCAGCTTCAGCAGAACCCGACGCAGCAGGCTTATTTTGTGGACCGCGGGCTCAGCCCCCAAAGCATCGAGCGCTTCCTTCTGGGCTTCGCCCCCGATTCCTACCAGGCCCTCAAGAACCATCTGATCGGCAAAGGCGCCAGCGAGAAGGAGCTGCTGGAGGCCGGCCTGGTGAGCCAGCGCTCCATCGCGGACAAGAGCACCTACGACCGCTTCCGCAACCGCCTGATCTTTCCCCTGCTGGACGCACAGGGCCACACGGTGGGTTTCGCAGGCAGGGTGATGGATAATAGTGAGCCGAAGTATTTGAATTCGCCAGAGACCGAAGCCTACAGCAAGAGCCTCTTCCTGTACGGGCTGAATTGGGCCAAAGAAAGCATCAAGAACCAGGATTTGGCCATCGTGGTGGAAGGCTACATGGATGCGATCTCCGCCCACCAGGCGGGCACGCCCAACACCGTCGCCGCCTCCGGAACAGCCCTGACCAGCCAGCAGCTGAAGCTGCTGAAGCGCTATACCCGGCATGTCGCCTTTGCGTTCGATCAGGATGGGGCAGGCCTGGAAGCCGCCAAAAGGGCCATCGAGCTGGCGAAGGAGGAGGAGATGGAGATCAGCGTCATCCGCCTGCCGGAAGGAAAGGACCCCGACGAATGCATCCGGAAAAGCCCTGAGGCCTGGAGAAAGGCCATCGAAGACCGTGTGCCGGTGATGGATTTCTACTTCGGCTACGCCTTCGGCCAGCATTCTGCGCAGAGCCTGGAGGGAAGGAAGGCCATCGCCCAGCTTCTCCTTCCGCTGATCCGCCAGCTTTCGGGAAGCATGGAGCAGAACCATTATTTGGAGAAACTGGCGCCCCTGCTGAAAACCGATGTGAAATGGCTCTGGCAGGACATGAAGCGCCT
>CAYUUW010000005.1:22699-33387 GCA_964448005.1 uncultured Candidatus Peribacteria bacterium | reverse complement strand
CTCACTCTCGCTGGGATTGATGCCCAGACCCTGCCCGAAGCCTCTCGGCAGAATTTCTCCAGGGAAGCCTTCCTGATCGGATTCACGCTTCAGCAGCCGAAAAAATACTCCATCATCCGGGAGAAGCTGCTGCTGGGCCTTTTGGAGGAAAACGGGGAAGCCGAAAGATTTTACAAGGCCTGCGAAACTGTGTACAATCGGCTATGCGCGCTAGAGAAAGAGGCCTTGACGGCGGAGTTTTCCCCGGAAGAAGCCGAAAAAATGGAGGTCTACAGCCTGCTGGTGGAGGCGCACTATCCCGATTTCACCGAAGAGGCGGCCGAGCAGGAAATGGCCCGCCTGATCCAAGAGATCAACCAGGGCAACATCGGGAGGGTCCAGCGCAGCTACATCTTCAGGCTCAAGGAGGCCGGCAGCCAAGAGGAAAAGGTGCTTTTGCTGGATGAATACGGAAAAATCCTCAAGCTTCGCCGCAGCCTGCAGCTTCCCTAACCCGTTCCCATGGCAAAGAAGATCCACAAGAAATTCATTCCCCAGCCGGAGGAAGCGACCTTGGCCAAGTATCCGCCGGCCATCCGCAGCGTGATCGAGAAGGGGCGTCAGCAGCGCTTTGTGACGCATCAGGAGCTGATGAAAGCCATTCCGGAGATCGAAGACAATGTGATCCTGCTGGATGAGATCTACACGCTTTTTTTGGATCTGGGGATCGAAGTCATCGATGTGAAGAACGATATGATTTGGGGAAAGAAGGCCAGCAAGAAGAAAAAGGAGGCTCCGGCAGCCCCTGCGGATGCGGAGCCTGCCCAAGCCTGGGAAGAAGGAGATCCGGCCTTGGACGACGAAATCCTGGAAGGGGAGCCTGAAGCAGGGGAGGTCGAGGAGGAGGAGCCCGAGGATGAGGAAACCAAGGCGGCAGCCAGAAGCAAAACCAACCTCAAGGAAGCCACCAATGACTCCGTAAGGATGTACCTGGGCGACATCGGCCGCGTCGGCCTGCTGACAGCGGATGAGGAGATTGAGCTGGCCAACCAGATCGCCAAAGGCGATGCCGGAGCGAAGCAGAAGCTGGCGGAAGCCAACCTGCGCCTGGTGGTCTCCATCGCCAAAAAATACATTGGCCGAGGCCTCTCTTTCCTGGACCTGATCCAGGAGGGAAACATCGGCCTGTTCCGGGCTGTGGAAAAGTTCGATCCCAAGCGAGGATTCAAGTTCTCCACCTACGCCACATGGTGGATCCGCCAAGCCATCACCCGAGCCATCGCAGACCAGGCGCGCACCATCCGCATTCCGGTGCACATGGTCGAGACCATCAACAAACTCACCCACACCCAGCGTCGGCTCCTCCAAGAGTTCGGCCGCGAGCCCACAGTGGAGGAATTGGCTTCGGAGCTGGACATGGACGAGAAGAAGGTCCGCCACATCCTCAAGATTTCCCAAGACATCGTTTCCCTGGAGGCTCCGGTGGGCGCCGAGGAGGACAGCAAGCTGGGCGACTTCATCGAGGACGATGACGCAATTTCCCCTTCGGAGGCGACCAATCGCCAGATCATGAAGGAGAACATCCACTACATGCTCCAGTACCTTTCCCCACGGGAGAGGAAGATCATCTGCATGCGCTTCGGCCTGGATGACGGGATCGGACACACTCTGGAAGAAGTCGGCAAGGAGTTCGGCGTCACTCGGGAGCGCATCCGCCAGATCGAAGCCAAAATCCTTTCCAAGATGCGCGACCACCCCACCAGCATCAAGATACGCAATTACGCTTAGGCCAAATCCTTAACCAAAAAACCAGCATGGACTACGATGACAAAAATCAGGGCGAAGACAACGCCTGGGGAAGCTCCTCCTCTTCCGCCAGAGTGGCCCCCCCTGCGGACGACAAGCAGGTCCTGGTGACCGAAGAGGGACTGAAGAAGCTTCAGGTGGAACTGGAGGAGCTCAAGGGGCCTCGCCGCAAGGAGCTGGCCAAAAAGCTCAAGGAAGCCATCGAGTACGGCGACATTTCCGAGAACTCCGAATACGATGCCGCCAAAGGGGAGCAGGCCATGATCGAAAGCCGAATCGGCGAGCTGGAAGCCATGATCGCCAAGGCCGCCATCATCAAGGGCGACAAGTCCCATCAGGACATTGTGCAGATCGGAAGCACGGTCACGCTCCAGAACATCACCGAGAACGATGACCCTGAGACCTACACCATTGTGGGTTCCACCGAGGCGGACCCCCTGGACCACAAGATCTCCAATGAATCCCCCATCGGCTCGGCCATACTGGGCAGAGGCAAAGGCGATGTGGCGAAGGTGCGCGTCCCTGCCGGCCTCTTCGAATACAAGGTCCTGAAGGTGGTCTAATTTATTTTGGAATGTTTGCCAAGGCAGGCAGACCTGGACCAAAGGCCTTCCTTTTGCTATAATGGAGGGAAGATAATTTGGAAAAGGATGCCTGACCCGAGCGGCACCACTGGCGCAGCCGTAGCCACAGCCGGCAGCACGCTGACGATTCCGGCCGATACGGCCGGAAAGTTCCCCGAGCTGATCCAAATGATCCAGCAGAGCCGCTCCATGAACGACGAGGAGCGCCAGTACTGGGTGGATGCCCTTTCGATCATGTCCGAGGACCAGGTGAAGAACCTGTACAGCATTCTGGACAACGAGCGCAATCAGCTGAAGGCCGCCGAGGAGGCGTACCGCAACAGCACTCAAGGCAAGAAGCCCGCTGCGGCTGCCTTCGATTCCCAGGCCTATCTGGAAAAAAAGCGGGCAAGGGTCGAGGCCGAGCGCCAGGCCGAGCACGAGGAGTTGAACCACGAGGATGCCCTGCTGGCAGAGCTGGAGAAACTTTAGACCTGAGATTTTAGGAGTTCGAGAAAGGCAGAAGGCCAAAACCTTTCCGGAGGCCGCTTTTTTTATTTATGGCTCAAGCGATCCATTTTCTCCTCGATCCGCTTCAGGATCTCATGATTGGCCTTGAAGGTCCGAAAAAACCAAACAAGCAGCGCCCCAAGCCCAATCAAAAAGACAACATTCAGTATTGGTATAACCTTAGTCACAAAAGAGATGGTGTGAGTGAAGGAGGATGAGCCATCCGAGAGCAACATCCCGTCCATCATGATTTGGGGTTCCATAGGAAAAGGATTATTAAGTAAGCACTCCGAATTATACTCCAAAAAAGCTGCGCTAAGAGGCTGGGGGTTCCTCCTGCTCTTTTTTTCCGCAGCACCGAAAAAAAAGACTCTTATTTTGCCGCCTCCGCCTGCGGCGAGGGCTGGCGCTTCGATTCAAGGTAGCGCTGAGCCAGGATCTTGTAGGAGCGGGACCTAAAGGCCAGAAGGGTCGCGGTCAGCCCAATCGTGCCTGCCACCATGAAGACCAGCGCGATCCCCCGCCCCAACCCCCCCCCCAACCAATCCCCGATCAGCTCGACCCCGGCGCCCGTGGTCATGAAAGGGATGAAGATCCACTGCGCAATGGGTCCGATGAGGAAGGCGGTGATGGGGGTGGCCGCCGATTCGATGCTCTGCGCGAAACCGAACACGCGCCCCTGCCTTTCGTAGGGCACCACGGTCTGGATCACGGTGCTTTCCGTCGCTTCTATGAAAGGGCCTAGCGTGATCCAAATGAGGATGCCCGCCCCCAGAAGCCAGACAGAAGGCTGAATCGTGAAGAAGATGCAGGTCGTCCAGGTGACAAGGTTGATGCGGAGCATGGCCCGAAGCGCATTCGGCCTGAGGCCGTATTTTGCAATGTAGGAGCTGCTGAGAATGAAGCCGAAACTCAGAAGGGCGAACATGGCGCCCCACGCCTGAACCGAAACCAGCGAAAGGCCGTAGGCGTCCATCAGGGCCATGAAGACTCCGCCCAGAAAATTGTTGAACGTGGTGAAGAAGATGAGGCCAAAGAGCCCAGGCACGCTGGAAACGACCCGAATCGTTCCGCGCACATCCAGTTTTTTGGAGACAGGCTCTTCTTTTGGCGAATCCTCCTTTTTGGATTCAGGCTCTTTTGGCTCTTCGAAGCGGAGCGAAAAAAGATGGAGGAGCGCTAAAATGGTTCCAGCCAAGGCAGAGACTAGGGCGACCTTCATTCCAAAAAAACCGATCGCCATCCCGCTCAGCACCGACGTGATGGAAAAGCTAAGGCCATTGACCATTCCGATCATGCCATTGGCCTTGTCCCGCCCTTCGGCGAAGAGCCGGCTGACCAAGGTGGAGAGCGCAATCATGCGCAGGTTGCCGGCCACGCTGCCCAGCGTCAACAGGCCGATCAGGAGCCACAAGCGGGGCGAACCAACGTGCAAGAAAGCATCGGCGGGACTGGCGAAAAAGAGGGCTGCGCCCAAACTGTAGGCCGTGAGCGAAGCCACGCTGGAATACAGCATGGCATGGCGCTTTTTGTGATGATCCACCACGCCGCCGAACAAAAAAGCACCACCCATGTTCATCACGGCAAATGTCCCGGCAATCAGCGAGGTGGCCAGAACCGATTTGGTTTGAAGAAAGACCCAAAAGGTGAGCGAGAACCACACAAAGGCATTGGTGACCGAGGCCAGCAGGGTGTTGGCCAGCAGGTGGCGGAAGATCTTTTTTTTGTCGGTGAGCATAGTCAAAAAGGCTTAGGGTCATGTTTCTGGATAATAGCATAAAAATTTTCAGAGCTCGACAAAAGGAAGCCTGGAAGGGCTGGCCTTAGTCCTAAGCTTCAGGTTTTTTGTACTTTCCTTCGAGGAAGGCAATGCCATACAAGGCCTCCTTGCGGATCCAAGGCTCAGCTTCCCAGAGGAGGCAAGGCCTTGAGTTTAGCCACCAAGGCCCGTACCTCAACAGGGTATTCGCTGCCGGAATGGAGGATTACTCCTTCGTAAGGCAGCCCCCTAGAGAAATCATTGTTTGGCCGGGTGGGAGGATCGATGAACCAAATCTCCTCTTCGCCATGCTCCCGATTTGGGATAAAAAAAGCGGAATCGGAAAGAGATTGGCAGGAATCCGGAAGCTTGTGCAGCTTTTTGTAGGCTTCGCAGGCTTGCGAGGAAGAATTCCCTGCGGCAAAGGCAGCGGAAGCGAGCAAGGCAGTATCTGCCTCGGGGGACAGGGTGGGATCGAAAGGATATTCAATGTTGATGGACGGGTCGTGGATGTAGGCCTCCATCCAAGGCATGGAGAGCAGACCACCCTGAAAGCGCAGGATCCACCCTTCCCCATGCCAAAGACTGTTCCGGAAGCGGGTGGTGGTGGAGCTAGGCTCGCCCCAGCCAGCAGGGTATTCAAAGGTACCGAGGGTATTTGTGGTGAACCTATGGAATCCCGGAGAGCTGTTTTCAGTCCATTCCATCTTGTCCGGCTCTTCCACCATGGCCAGTTGGACGATTTGCTTGGCAAGCTGATCGTTTTTTTGCTTGAGATTGCCTTGCTGCGCCCAAAGCAACAGGCAGGCCACGAAGGTGGCGCTGGCCAGCATGGCAGTGAAGGAGACCAAGGCATTGGAGGATTTGGCGATTTTCATGGGGAGGAATCACGAGATAGTGATCCAAGTATATTCCAACGAATTCTTGGAGGGAATCCGTTCTAATACCTATCCTTCCAATTCCACCACTTCAGCCTTTCGGGATCGCGCTGTTCCGCCGGCGTTTGGGCAAAATAGACGGCGCAGCGGAAAACGTAGAGCAGGCATCGGTCCTGCACCAGGCCCTCGAAGCGGTTGGACTGGTCGTAGAGCCTTTCGGGATCTTTCCCTTTCAAATCCTCCGCGCTTTTGATCCCGATGTTCAGCAGATCCTGGGCAATAGATTTGCCGATACCAGGGATGACGGTGAGTGCCTTAAGGGGATTGATGTGGTTCATTGTTGAATCTGCTTTGATCACATCCTTTTTATTTGCCTGTCATGAATTCTGCTCAGCAAGATGAGGGCGGCTATCGACCCCAGCAAAGCCATGAGCATGTCGGATTGGGTGTCCCACACGTAGCCCTGCGTTCCCAAGAAGGCCTCGGCGGATTCTCCGCTGAGCACAGCCACCCACCATTCCACCAATTCGTAGAGCGAGCTGATGAGCATCGCGATGCTGACCAGAATAAGCGGAAGCCATTTGCGGTTGTTGATGACCTTCAAACGGATGAATAGTTCCCGGGCGATCAGCGTGGGGGTGAACCCTTGGGCAAAGTGCCCCAGCTTGTCGTAGTTGTTCCGGCTCAAGTCGAAGGCGGCCTGAATCCAATCGAAAAGAGGGTTGAGGGCGTAGGTGTATTTTCCTCCGTAAAAAAGGATACAGCAGTGGATGAGCATCAAAAAATAAAGGAGGGGCGTGAATTTGAAGCGCTTGTAGGTGGCCAGGAGAATGGCCAACCCAATCACGCCAGGGATCACTTCGAGAAACCAGGTGAAGTAGTCATGCGGCTGAATGGCTGACCAGATCAAGACGCCCAAATAGATGGCGAGAAAGGCAAGGTGGGTTCTCATGGGATGCTTTGGTGAGATGGCTTGATTGAATCCTACACAACTACTGAATAAATGCGATCAGCTTTTCCCTTTCAGCATCTTCTTTGCCTGCTTCTCAAAATCGGATTCGATGGGCTGGTTTTTGTTGAACTCCGAGTATTCCTTCAAAGCCTTCTGTTCGGCTTGAGACATGGAAATTTTCCCCTGCCCCTCCAGAATCTTAAAATCATTGAACGAAAGGAATTTATTCACGCTCTCGGCGAATTCGCTCATGCTGAAGGCCTTTCGGTTTTCAATCTGGTTCTCGATGTAGTCAAAAAAGGCAGAGATCGTCCGCTCCAGCTTTTTGACCTCTTTGTCGTTCAAATAATTCTTCGCCACTTTTACATCCGATGCGAGCACACGCCCTTCAGGGGCATTTTTCCAAGTGCTTAGCCCCATATGGTCTTTTCGGCTGTCGGAATGACCATCAATGATCTCTGCGGCAGTTTGGCCGCTGATGGCGTAATGGAATTTATTCTGCACGGTGGCGAAAAAATCTCGGGTCTGCGGAGACTTGGGGTCGTAATCGCTGCTGCATTCGGCAAAAATGTCGGTGACTTGAAGGTAGATACGCCGTTCGCTGGCGCGGATGGAACGTACACGCTCAAGGAGCTCCTGAAAATAGTCTTTCCCAAAGGTTTGCTGGCCTTGCTTCAGGCGCTCGTCGTTCATCACAAAGCCCTTGATGATGTAGTCTTTGAGCACTTGGGTGGCCCAAATGCGGAACTGGGTGGCACGAGCGGAGTTGACCCGGTAGCCGACGGCAATGATGGCATCGAGGTTGTAGTACTCCACTTTCCTTTTTACTTCTCTTCCTCCTTCATTCTGAACTGTTTCCAAAATGGAAATAGTTGCCTCTTTCAAGAGTTCACCTTCCTCGTAAATGTTGTTTAGATGCTTCGAAACGGCAGGCACGTTCACATCAAAGAGCTCCGCCATCATCTTTTGGCTGAGCCACAGGGTTTCGTCTTGCAGAAAGACCTGGAGCTTTATATTTCCGTTTGGGGTGGTGTAAAGGATGAAGCTGGCCGAGGAGTTGAGGTGGTTCATGGAATGGAGCAAGAAATAAATTGTATTATTTTAACCTTTTTACCGAGTCGCCGCCCTCCAAAAAATTCTCCTTCGAAATCACGCTCCGGCCCAGCTCTTTTTCAGCCTCCTTCCTGGCCACCCCCGCTACCCCGCCGCCGCGCTTGGCCACCTTTTTATTCTCCGGTATGCCTTCAGGCTTTTCGTCTTGGGAGATTTCGGTCGTGACCCGTTCGCCGAGCATGGTGAAAATGAGCTCCAAATCCGTCATGTTGTCCCGCAGGTTGGACTTGGACTTGGCTGGGATATTCTTATGCTCTTTGTATTCCTTGGGAGTCATGCCAAAGGTGGCTTTGCTGATTTCAGCCGTGAGGATGGCAAAATCTTTGCCACTTCCTATCCCTCTTTCTGTCCACTCGTCCGTGAGGTCTTGGCGGATGGCGATGCCTCGCAGCCGCTTTTCGATCCAGCTTTTGGAGTAGCCTTTTTGTTCGTAGAGTTTTTTCATTCTTTCCTGAGCCAATTCGGGATTTTCGATTTCCTGCACTCGCTCATAGCCAACCTTGGCGAGCCAGAGCTTGAAGGGTTCGGCTTTGGGGGAAGGGATGGATTGGATGATTCGGAAGAGGCCTTCGGTATTGGCGCAATCGGTTTCGCGCATCTTCCCATCGGGAGCGGGCAATTTCAACTGTACGATTTTTTCGTACACTTCACTTCCTTCGCTTTGAAGCTTGGTTTTAAGATCACTCCAATAGCGCCGAGGAACGGTGGAGTCGGTTAAGGCTCCAACGACATCCACTACTGAAAACCACCATTCCTGCTGGTGCCAGGTTCGGCGGATCTGTTTGGATTCGAAGAGGGCGAGTTTGTTTTCTGGGTTCATTGGGCTCAAATTAGGTGCTACGGGTTCATTTTAGTAAACATTTGTTTACTTTTCAAGAGATTTTTTATTTCCTGAGATGCTTGTTTCGGCTTCAGCCGTAGGAGCAAGGGGGCAGGATGTTCGATAATTGAATAGAAGGCGGAATTTTAAACCCCCTTCAGTTCATCGTTTTCATAATAAGGTGTCGATTCAAATCCAAAAGCCTGCCAAATTCTATCGCAGATTTCTTTCCCAGCTATTCCCGGAATTATATCTTCAAAAACGAAAGGCTTGAATTCCAGGTTTTGCTTATGCCACTTACCCAGGCTTTCCACGTAATAGCCAGTAGTGCCAATTCTACATTCTCTTAAGCCAAATCCCTGAATGTTAAAAAGGGATAAAGTAATTAGATATTGGCCCTCATAAGCAAAGTATTGTTTCAAATTTTTGACCTGCCTTAAGAAGCTGTCTATTGCCTTCACAATTGCAATACCATGGATAATTTTTATACCTCTGTCTTCAGGAGGAATATCTGAAGCCATGCTCAATGGCTCAAGGTACCTTTGGCCTATTATAACTCTCGCTTCCAAATAGCCATTCCTATGGAGCTCCATGGTTCTAGGATCAGGTTGACCACCTATTTTTATTCCAAAAAAACTTGGTTTAGGCCTATTGTCGAAGCTAAAATTCCAATCACCGCCTTGATCACCAGGCGATTTTTTAAGTTTGTCCCTTAGGTTAATATCTCCGATATTCACAAACTCCTCATTTAATAAGCCTAACGGCAAAGCACCTAAAACTATATATGGGATTGGCCCAATTTCACTCAAAACTTCCTCATGCTGTTTCTTGAAAAACGATTTTGTGTCCCCCAACCAATGGGCGGTTTTCAAGAAATTATCCTTAATTTCTTCAACAGACATTTTCTTTTTTTGTCTGTCATGCCTAATCCAAAATTGATTGAGCCCCTTAAAAGTGATCATGTGGGGTGCCCGTAAGCTTCTAGCAATATGTATTACCAAAACGCTCTTTTCGCCATTACCTAAAACTTTTATGTTAAAACTCGGTATTCTTGGTTCAGTATTGCTTAAAAGAGAGCCAAATATCCTATCTTGCTCGTCCTCCGCATTCTCAATATTGCATATTTCTTCAGCAATA
This sequence comes from uncultured Candidatus Peribacteria bacterium, assembly GCA_964448005.1. Lineage (GTDB taxonomy): Bacteria > Patescibacteriota > Gracilibacteria > UM-FILTER-43-11 > UM-FILTER-43-11 > CAYUUW01. The sequence goes on along the minus strand of CAYUUW010000005.1, from coordinate 23,870 downwards.
CTATCCTTATTTTCTTTAATTCCCATTATAAAATAACCCCCATAAGCATTAGCCATAGAGCAAATATCCTTAAGCATTTCTCTGACATCTTCATCACCCCTCCCCCAAATTCTCTCTTTATATTCAACGCTTTGTCCTTCGGGTATTTTTTCTGAAATTAGCAGCTCAATATCTCCGAAGGAAATATCGTCAAACGATTTTCTAAAAATACTCATAAAATATATGGCAAGAAATTATTCTGTTTTTTTCTTCGCCTCCCCCTTACCCTCCCCAGGCGCTGCAGGAGCCGCCTCTGCTTTTTTCTCTTTTTCCACTCCACCACTGGCATCACCACTGGAAACACCACTAGCGGCTTCACGATTGGCGTCACTACTGGAAACACCACTGGATGTTCTGCTATCCGTCTTGTAAAATCCACCACCTTTGAACTGGATCCCGGGCGCCGTGAGCAATTTTTCCGTTTCCGGATGACCGCATTCCAGGCACTTCTGCTCCGGGTGGCCCATCGGCAGCAGCTTTTGGAACTTGTGGCCGCAATCGAGGCATTTGAAGTTGTAGTTGGGCAACGTTTTTGAGTTAAGAGTTAATAATTACGAGTTAGGAGTGAGGAATCAAAAAAATACTTCTCTTGCGGCATTATAGCAAAAAATAAGCATCCATCTTCCGTAAATTAGAGGGGGCCGAATTCAGTCTTTCGTTGCGCATTTCCCCTCCTCCTTCGGAGGAGGGCAGGGTGGAGGTCCGGCATTTAGGTGGATTCCGTGTCGTAGCACGGAATGACGGGTGGGGATTTTCGAAAACCCCCCTTGCTCCTGCCCTGAGCGCAGTCGAATGGGAAAGGGGGGCAGGGGGGATCTGCATTCTGCATTCCCCCTCCTCCTTTGGAGGAGGCCGGGAGGAGGTCCGGAATGACGAACGGAGTGGGTCGTGTTAGAATCCAACTCGTAACTCTTCACTCGTAATTCGTAATTGTTTTCAGGATGTTGGAAAAAGCCTACGAAGCCAAAAAATACGAAGACCGCATCTACAGGAAATGGGAGGGGTCCAAAGCCTTCGTCGCCGATGCCAAATCCGACAAGAAGCCCTTCACCATCAGCCTGCCCCCGCCCAACGCCACCGGAGTGCTGCATGCCGGGCATGCCGTGATGCTCGCCTTGGAGGACATCATGAT
>CAYUUW010000005.1:9155-22689 GCA_964448005.1 uncultured Candidatus Peribacteria bacterium | reverse complement strand
CATGAAAGGCTACGAAGCCCTGTGGGTGCCCGGCACCGACCATGCCGCCATCGCCACCGAGAGCGTGGTCATTCGCCAGATCCGCGAGAAGGAAGGCATCGCCAACCCCCGCAGCCTGGGCCGACCCGAGCTGCTGCGCCGCATTGCCGCCTACGTGGCCCAAAGCCAAGACACCATTCGCAACCAGGTTCGAAAAATGGGCGCCAGCTGCGACTGGAGCCGCGAGCGCTACACCATGGATCCGGCGCTCAACCGCTGCGTGAACGAAGTGTTCGTGAAGATGTACCAGGACGGCCTGATTTACCGTGGGCAAAGAGTGGTGAACTGGGACACCGCCCTGCAGACGACCTTGGCCGACGACGAGGTGGAGCACGAGGAGCGGGAAGGCGTGCTGTACACCTTTGAGTATTTGACGGCCGAGCAGACCGGGGGCGAGCCTGTGCTGGTGAGCACCAGCCGGCCTGAGACGAAGCTGGGCGATACGGCTTTGGCCGTGCATCCGGACGATGCGCGCTACGCGCCCCTGATCGGCAAGCATTTCAGCGTGCAATGGCCCAACGGCCCCCAGATCACCGTGAGCGTGATCGCCGACCACCATGTGGAGGCCGAGTTCGGCAGCGGCGTGGTGGGCGTGACGCCCTACCACAGCAAGACCGACTACGAGCTGTGGCAAAGGCACAAGAGCGAGATCCAAGCCCAGCCCATTCAGGTGATCGACGAGCAGGGGCGGATCATGGCGGGCATAGAAGGCTACGCAGGGCTGCGGACGAAGGAGGCCCGGGAGAAATTCGTGGAGGAGCTGCGCCAGGCCGGGCGATTGCGCGAAGAAAAGAAGTATGCGCAGCAAATGTCCATTTCGTACCGATCCAAGAAAGAGGTCGAGCCCCTGCCCAAGCTGCAGTGGTTCGTGGACGTGAACAAGGAAGTCGTCGACTATAATGGGCAAAAGATGAGCCTGAAACAGGTGATGCAGCAGGTGGTCGAATCCCGGCAGATCCAGATCCTTCCCGAGCGCTTCGAAAAGACCTATTTCCACTGGGTCAACAATCTTCAGGACTGGTGCGTCAGCCGCCAGATCTGGTGGGGGCACCGCATTCCCGTGTGGTACAAAGGCGAGCAGGTGCACGTGGGCATGAGCGCACCTCAGGATGGCGTCACCCCGAGCGAAGTCGAGGGGTGGCAGCAGGACGAAGACACCCTCGACACTTGGTTCAGCTCGGGCCTGTGGACCTGGAGCACCCTGGTCGATCCCGAACTGGCGCAAGACCCCAGCCTCAGCCTGGAGCAGCTTTTGGAGAAGAGCGCGGATTTCCAAAAGTTCCACCCCACCCACGTGCTCGAAACCGGCTACGACATCCTCTTCTTCTGGGTCGCCCGCATGATCCTGATGACCACCTACGCGACCAAGCAGATCCCGTTCGAGACCGTGTACCTGCACGGCCTGGTGCGCACGCGCGAGGGCAAGAAGATGAGCAAATCCGACCCCAAGACCTGCGTGGATCCGCTGGAGGTGATCGAAAAGTACGGCGCCGACGCCCTGCGCCTGAGCCTGGTGATGGGCAACGCCCCCGGCAGCGACATGGGCCTGTACGACGAAAAAATCAAAGGCTGCCGCAATTTCACCAACAAGGTGTGGAACGCCAGCCGCTTCGTGCTGGGCCTGCTGGAAGAGCGGGGGCTCACGGCCGCTCCCGCCTTGGAAGAAGCCAAGTTCAGCGAAGCCGACCGCTGGATTCTGGGCAAACTGAATAGGCTGATCGAAAAGACCGACCAGGCCCTGGACGAGTATCAGATGGGCGCCGCCAGCGAAGGGCTCTACGGCTTTTTCTGGAACGACTTCTGCGACTGGTACCTGGAACTGAGCAAAGGCGAAAAGCAGAACCTGGCCGTGCTCTGCCACGTGCTTCGGCAATCCCTGATCCTGATGCACCCCTTCATTCCTTTCGTGACCGAGGCCATTTGGGAACAGTTCCCCGGCGTCGAAGGAATGCTGATCCATCAGCCCTACCCGGAAGCAGGCGAGGAAAAAAGCGAGAACCCGGCCCTGGAGCGCATGATCGAGATCGTCGGCACCCTCCGCCGCCTGCGCTCCGAAAGCAAGATCGCCCCCGCCGACAAGGTTCCCGCCACGCTCTACGCCCACAATCATCTGTCCGAGCTGGAGTCCATCGCCGGAGAAATCGAGCGCCTCGCCCGCGTGGAGCTGACTCTGCAGGCCGAAGGGGCTGCCCCGGAGAACGCCGCAACAGAGGTCATTCAGGGCGTGGAGATTTTTATCCCGCTGGAAGGCCTGGTCGACACCGAAAAGGAAAAGGCCCGCCTGGCCAAGGAGATCGCCGTGCTGGAAGGACAGATCCAAGGGCTGGAAGCCAAGCTGGGCAACGAGCAGTTCGTGAAGAACGCCCCGGCAGCCGTCGTGGCTGCCGAAAGGGAGAAGCTGGCTGAGGCGCAGGATAGGCTGGGAAAATTGAGGGGGCAGATGTAGGGATGAAAAAAGGAAATTTGGAATTCGTAGGGGCGGGATTCATCGCGCCCTGAAATATGGAATTTTGGATATCGGATTTGGAATTTGCAGGGTCGGCGATTCATCGCGCGACTACAACCTGCATCCTTCCCCCGATGCACATCGGGGAATCCAGGTATTTTTGCGTCGACTAGTGCACTTGATTTCAATATTCAATTCATATATATTTAATATGCAATAAATATTCATATTATATGTCCGTCGTCAATTTCACCATCACCCAAGCCCTGGAAAAGAAAGTCGGCCAAATGGTCAAGGAACTAGGGTTCAGCAGCCGCGCTGAATTTTTCCGCTTCCTTGCTATAAATTTCATTGCCAATCAGAGATCCTCGGAAGAGATAAGTTATGAGAGGTCTATCCAGGAACTATCATCCCTCATTCAAAAAAAGGCAAAGAAGAAACCCTTCCGCTCTCTGGAATCTCAAATGGCTGATCTGCTGGAATGAACTATCAATTCTACATTTCCGAGCATTTCAAAAAGCAGCTCAAGCCGCACGCAAAGAAGCATAAGGGCTTACTTGGGGATGTGCTTGAAGCCCTGCAGTTTTTCGATAAGAGGCAGGCTATCCCATTAGGGGCCAGCACCTACAAGGTAAGGGTATCTGCCAATGATGCTCCCAGGGGCAAGAGAGGGGCCTTCCGTATGGTGATCTTATTGATCGAGGCCGACAGGATTGTTGCCCCCTTAGCCTTCTACTCCAAGGCCGACCTGGATTCGGTTTCAAAAAAGGAAATCATGAGGCATGTGGAACAAATCAAGGAAGAGCTGAGGGCGAAATAAATTGCAAGGACAGGCTAGAGAAATTGAGGGGGCAATTGGCGGGATGAAAATAGGAAATTTGGAATTCGTAGAGGCGGGATTCATCCCGCCTTGAAATGCAGAATTTGGAATATGGAATTTTGAATCCGTAGGGGCGACGATTCATCGCGCCTCGAAGAGATAGCGGTGAGGCATGCCTCACCGCTGCCTTGGATTTTGAATAAGGCAATCCCCTTGAAAAAAGGGCTTTTTTGCTGTAGAATAAAGGGATTAACCCGATTCCATGGCTCCGACCCTGACCAGCCCCATGATCAAAAGGGGCATGATTGTGTACGATCCCCAGCGGAACCAGGCCTTGGGCCGCTACCAAAGCGCCGTGAAGCGGGCCGGTTTCCTGACAGACGAAGAGAAGGAGCAATGGATCCTGCTGGCCTATTTTTTGGATAGCCGCGAACTGGCGGAGGCCGAGCAGGCCATTCTTGGCGAAGACCTCAAGCGGCTCCACGTGCGGCAGCAGCTGAGCCATCTGAAAAAGCAAAAAAACTAAAAACCCATGGGAAACCCAAAGCCATCCGCAGGCAGCCCGCAAGGGAAAAATGCCGAAGCCCTTCGCGACCCTTACCAGCCCCTGAGCATCGAGGAAATGAGGGCTCGGGCCGATCAGCTCAGCCAAATTCCGAAATACGAAAGCTCCGCTTCCGTGGCCATCGCGCTGCTCGAGGCGGAAAAGCCGCTGAGCGAACAGCGGGCGGGCTGGGATGCCCTGCGATCCAATCTGGTGAGTGTGGCCGAAAAGCTCCGCGAAGAAGGCGAAAAGGACCTCGACAAGATCATTATGGCTTCCCCTTCGGCCCTGGGAGGCCTGGCCGAGCAACGGGGAATTTCGCTGAGGGAATCGGAGAGTGTGGCCCTGCAGGTCACCAACAAGCTGATGGAAGGGCAAGGGGAAATGGCCGGAATTTTGGGGGGGGAGGCTTTTTGGAAGGAGATCCTGGAAGCCTCGCAGCCCAGCGGAGTTGAAAAAGCCCTGGAATGGGGAAAGGGGAAGCTGGAATGGGGAAAGGGCCACCCCCTTGAATTTGCTCTATTGGTGGCCGTTGGCATCTATGGCGCAGGAATGATCCGCGACGAGTTCTTGGGCAAAGGCAGGAATAGTGCCGGGAATGAGGCATGGGACAAGAAAGGATTCAAAAAGCTTGGCCTGGCCATTGTGGCCATGGGCATGATCGCCGGGTACAAGAACCGGGACAAGCTGAAGGCTGCCCTGCAGGGCTGGATGCTGAAGACATTCGGATGGGGCGACGCCGCCGCCATTGCCGAGCAGGCCAGGAAGCTAAACGCCTTGCCCGAGGCGGGGCAGGAGGCTTTCGCGCAAGCCACCCAGGATTTGCCCAAAACCCCGCAGGAGGCGGCCCAGGCCGCCCGGAGCCTTTTGGCGCAGGACGGAAAGAAGGACCCTAACCCCGAAGAGGTGGCCGCCCAGCTGGAGGAATGGGGAATGACGCCGGAAGAAGCTCAAGCGGCAGCCGGAGGAACAGCGCAGGAAAAGCCCAAAGCGGAATCCGAGGAAGGCAAAAAGGCCGCTCCGGAAAGCAAAGGTGAAATCGTGAGCGAGGACAAGGAAAGGATTTCCGGAGTTGTCCACCTATTCACCACAATGGCCTTTATTGAGACGGAGTACAACGACTGCGACAAGGAGCTTATTGAAGCCGTTGAAATGATTGTGGGACAGGAGGACATCACCGTTCAAAGGCTGCAAAGCCTGGTGGAGGAGCATGAGGAAGCGGATGGCGAAGGCTCTCTTTATTCTGGAAGCCTGGGGTTGATGCATCTCCCCGTCATCAATCCGGAATCTCGCCGGACTCAGAATGAGAACTTGTTCCGCCTGGTCAAGCGTCTTGCCTTCTTTTGCAAGCTAAGCCCAGAGAAGGAGGGTCAGAGCGTTCGGGATTGTTTTTTGGAAATCTCCAAAAACCCGACTTACCAAATGGGGGAAGCCTTCCACAATGGAATAGCGTCCAAAATCGATCCCAGCAATATTCTGGATACCCTGCAAAACCTGGATTACGAAGCCCTGAATGACAAAGCGGGCGTGGAAGAATTCCGCAAAAGCATGCTGGAGGCTTTGGATGAAAAAGTCTTCAATGAAGAAGAGCTGAAAATCCTGAACAGCTTGGATGAGGGCGGAAAGACCGGAAAAAAGGATGCCCTGAGACTGATTCAGCTAAAAGTGATGGCTGATACAAGGCTGATGAAAGACCCGGCAGAGGCGGTGGATCGGGCCATTGGAAATCTGTGGGAAAAGGGAGAGATTGGCAAGCATGAAGAAGTGAGAGGGCTGGCGATTGCATTCATTTCCCGCATTCAAAAGCTGAGCATTCCTTTGGTGGATAAAATTCATCAGCGCTTCAGCTTAGTCGGCATTTACGGCCAGCCAGACCATGTGAAGGAAGGCCTGCAGATAGATCGGATGGAGTTCGCCCATGCAGTGGAGCTGAACCTGGCCAGCGACGGAATCAACTGGGAAGAGGGGCAAGAGTCGAGTAGTCATTGGATGAAGGATCTGGCCTTGATGCAAGTGATGTTAAGAGCGATGGAGCGGGGCCACAGAACAAGCTACCTGGGCCAATTGGCGAATGCCTTCACGCGCGAAGATGTGATGGACTACACCATCCCCGGACTCAGCCAGATCAAGCCCTATCTGGAAGACATGGAAACGCTGGTGACCGGAAGGGGGGCGCTTTGGATGCTGGACACGATACGATTCACCAAAGGCTGGGAAAAGCTGCCAAGCGAAAGCGATGCTTTTTTGGAAGAAATGGCAAACGCTCCTTTCATGACCCTTGGAACCGAAGCGCTGGGCGGCAGCATCGAGATCGGCACAGATGCCTTTGCGTTGGCTTTCGCAGTCCTATACAAAATGGCCGAGAAAAGCAAAGACGAGAATGCGCGGGAGAATTTTGTGGACCGCTGGATGGGCATGGACACCGTGGACGACTTTATCCAGATCCTGAGCGACAAGCACCTGAATCCGGTAGACTCCCCCATCCACTACGATCTGGACCATCCGGAAATAATGGCTTTCCAGATCGGCCACCGCTACATCATCGCCAAGCCATTAAACACGCTGCAGCAGAGCCTTGGCGCACTGGCTGAGGTGGAAGATATTCAAAGCCTTCCGGAGGGAATCCTGAAAGGGGCCGGAGCCTGGATCGTCAGCTGCGCGCCCTTCATTGCCTTCCACAGCATCAAGAACGGATTCTTCACGGTGGGGCAAGCCTATAGGGCAGGTGTGGTGTACAAGAATTTCGGCACCGTTGTCTGGGAGATGATTAAAGGGGCTGGAAAAGGCCTCACCTATCCGATCCGAGCCCCCTACCGCGCCTACCAAGGTGGAAGGAAGGTGATGCGGTGGACCGGAAAAGCCGCAAGATGGGCAAACGAAACCGTGCGCAGACCCGGGCGGGTGATTCAAGATACTCTGGACTGGGGCAAAGCGGTGAAGCGCTACCAGGTGCTTTTCCCAGGAAAGAATCCAGGCCGCCTGATCCAAGCCGGTCCCGAGCTGGAAAGGCTCTATCAGCTGAGCCAAAGGACCCCCAGCGCCTGGCAAGGAATCGGCAGGCAATTCAACGCCCTCACCCGAAGGATTTTTTCTCCGGTCCAATCTGGACGAGAGCTGCTGAGCGACCCCTTGGGCTTTGCCCGCAGCACCTTCGTGCAGCCCAGCGAGGATCTGCGGCTAGCGGCCCGAGAAGCCGTTTGGGGAGAATTCGATGCGGTGCGGCTCAACAGCGAGCTGCACAACGCCGGCAGCCGGCTGAGGAACCTGTACGGCTTCACCCCAGGGGAAGCCCCTTTTTCGCTCGTCCAATCCGATCTGGACCCAAAAAACGCCGAGGCGATTTACGAATGCTACCTCAGGAACAAGGCGTTGGCCGAAAGAATGGGCGACCCGGCCTTCCGTGCGGAAATTGAAAAAGCCGCCAAGATCGTGGATGGAAAGGCCCGGACCGAGGCCTTGGCTCAGCTTTTCGAGAAGGCCGGGCTGACCAAGACGGAAGCCAATGCCCTGGGCAGGCAGGCGATAGACGATGCCGGGCTGCTGCTGGGCAAGCTGGATGACCAGGCAAAACAATTCTCCAAAAGCTTTTCCGCTCCCACCGGCGCCCCTGCCCCAAGCGCCCCCGGAGCACCGGCCTCCAATCCGATAGAGAACGCCAAAAAGCTGGATGGCCTAGATGAAAGACTGGGAAGGAACCAAAAAGCGATCAAAGACCTGGAGGCAAAAATCGCTCAGGAGACGGACGACATGGAAAGGGCCAGAAAAGTGGGAACTCGAGAATCGGAAGGCTTCGCCCAAAAGAATGAGGCAAACATTAAGGCGCTCAAAGGCCAAAGGGACGCCTTGCTGCAGGAAGGCGTGGCCACCAGCCGCTACCGAGACGCCTTGGCAGCCTCCCACAGCGAAATCGCCCAATTGGAAGCCGTGCTGGGAGAGGCGGATGCCGCAGAAAAGCTTCTCGCGCAAGAGATCGATTCGGCCAAGCTGGCCAACCCAAAGAGAGACACCGATGAGCTGAAAAAAGCGCTAGATATTCTGAAAGAGATGAAGGCCGAGATCCAGATTGCCCTGCAGGAGCAGCGCGCGGTGCAGGTCGCTGCGCAGAGCGCAGCCGCCACAGGCCGCTGGGCCAAGGCCGCCGAAATGTGGGGCAAGGCCCGGGCCCAAAGCGCCAAAGCCGCCCAATCGCTCAGCAAAGGCGTTCGCGTCCTGGGCGAATTCAGCAAAAAGCTTGCCCCGCTCAAGCCCGTAGTCAATGGAGTTTCCAAGCTCATGACCGTGCTGGGAACCGCCGCCAGCGCCTACGCCGCCTACGAAGCCTTTGGGCGAAGCCGGGAAACGGAGGAGTTCGGGAGTCTCGAAGTGGCCAAGCAGGAAAAGAGGGAGGGACTGATGTACACCGCCGAAGGCCTGTCCTTCTTCGCCAAGGGAGGATACCTGGTGCTTCCGGTGACCTATGGGGCCCAGGAGCTCGTCAAAAGGCAGAAGGAGACCATCGACATGGGGCCGGCCGATTGGGCCAGGAGCCATTCCTACGAGAGCCTTCTCCACGAGTTCTACAGCACCGCCAATTCCGCCTCCCTGGCCGACGCCTGGACCGCCGAAGTGGGAGCCCTAGGAGAAAAGACCTTCGACGAAAGCGTGGAAGAGGGCCTGGCGGACAAGGAAAAAATCATGCACCGCATGTACAAAGCCCTGGTGGCCATCGCCGGCAGCCCGCAGATCATCCAATCCCTCAACGAAGGCAAAGGAGCGGAGGAGCTTTCCGGGCAAATCAGCACAGAGTACGGCGCCTACCACGAATACTTCTTCTGGAACGCCGAGCGCTGGAAAGGCGCAGACGGAAAGGTGTCCGGCAATGCCATGTCGCACCTGACCAGCTATGCCCAGGCCCGCGAGGCCGTGGCCGATGCCGTCCAGTTCGACGCCCTGATGAGGATCCGCGACGCCAAGCTGGCCAAAGGGGAGAAGGAATGGCAGATGGGAGGAGTGAACATTCTGGACGCAAAATACACGGTCCAGGGCAGCGCCAAGCAGGCCCTGAGCATCAGCGGGTTCGACCCGATGGAGCTATTGGGAGCCTACCGGGACGGTCTGGAGAAAGGCATGGAAGAAGAGCTTCCCGAAACAGCCCTGCACCAGCTCCAGAAAATGCGAGCGCCCTACCTCCTTTACCTCTACAACCAGATCTCCCAGAACCTGGCCTCGGCGGAAGGATTGGAAGAGGCCGACGAGGAGAAGCTTCTGCTCTACGAGCAGGCGCTGGGGCACGAGCTGACTGCGAACCGCCATGCGGTGCTCGGCATTGAAGCCGGCGATCCGCAGTTCTTCCGCCAGGCACTTTCCACGCCCGAACTGCTCCGGCACATCGGAGGATTGGAGCAAGAAGCTTCAACCCCCTACCAGGAGTACGAAAGGATGCACCAGACGCTGACGCCGGCGGTCCACGCCCTGTACAAGGCCGCCGAGCTCTTCGGCTACCGGGGCGACGAAACCGAAGAGGGGGTCAAAGCCTTCTTCAGCGAAGAGGCGGCCAGCCGCCACGGACTGTACTGGGACGGCGAGCATTGGCGCGCCCAGGAGGCCGGCCTGGAGCGGGACAACAAGATGGGGACGGCGCTGAATCAGGAGACCGTGGCCAATCTGATCGCCTTCCTGGAGGAGAACAGCAACGACATCCTGCGCCACCGCAACACCGATCTCTTCGGAATGGCGGAAGCCGGCAGCTTCCAGGCCCAGGTGGACATGCTCACCAAAGCCCTGCGGGAAGGCTTGGCCGAAGGGAAAGCCATGCAAGCCGCCAGGCTGGAGGCGAATGGATCGGATGCCGAAACCCTCAAAAAGCAATACCAAGAGGTGATCGAAGAGGGCGTGCGCCGGCCCAACGGCTGGATCGATTTGGCCTACCGGGTGGAAAGCGAGAGCGAGATTCGGATCTGGCGGGCGGACACCAAAATCGAGAGGCGCATCCGAAAAACAGGCGAGCATTGGCAGATCGAAGACTATTCCCACAAGCCCCTTTCCCTGGCGCAGGCCGTCACCCTGGCGAACCTCATCAACAGCACCGAAGGCATCCTGGACAAGGAAGGGCACCAAGCCGGCAGCGAAAAGCCCTTCGCCGTGGAGGACGGGAGGATCGACTTCGACGTCAAAGGCTTCGCCCGGCCCGACCTGAGCCTGATTTCCGAAGAAGGCATGGGGTTCTACCGCGAAATCGGCCTGAGTCTGGAGGATGCGGCGCAAGCCCTCAACGCCTGGTACTCCAGCCAATCGATTCTGGGACCCCTCCAAAAGCTTGCCGAGCAAATCAGGAGCGGCCAAGCTGCCTAGCCGCAAGGCTCCAAAAAAAGCCTTCCCCAGTCAGCAGCCGGGGGGAAAGCGCCTAGGCGCCCTTCTGCACGTAGCGGCGGTACAGATCCTTGATGATGTCGATCGTGGCATCAACCAGGGAAGAAAGGGTCTCTTTGAGCGAACGGACCCTGGCGATGGACTGGGTGAACTCATGGGCTCCGCCGGTCTCCAGCTTCTTGTAGAGCAAGGCCGCCCTCGTCATTTCCGAATCGATCTCCTTGCGGATCGCCTTCACCACCAGTTCGACCATCACGCCCTGCTCAGGAAGAGCGGATGAGGAAGCTCCGGCGGCAGCGGCAGACTGGATGCCTTGAGCTGCGGCCCCCTGGCCTCCGAAATCCCTGGGCTCCTTCTGCTCCCGGGCCTTTTCCGAAATGGCTCCCCCCACCAATTCGGCGATCTCGTTCTGCACATCAGCAGCCGCCTCATGGACCACTTGAGCGCCCTCCCGTCCTCGCTCGGCCTCCTTGCTCCGAATCAGGGCGTCCACAGAACCCAGCCCGTCAGGCTTCTTCTTTTCTGCCTCTGCGCTCTTCAGCGGATCAGCCATAATGTTCGTTCTTGCTATTATAGCATTTTTTAGGAAGGCAAACAAGCTTGCTAGGCCCCCTGCAAATTGTTAGAGTTTTCCGCAGAAATAGCAATAGATTATGCTTGTCCTTCGCGCCTCCGGCTTCTGGAGCCTCACCGTCGGCTTTTTGGTCCTCCTGGCCAGCTACGGGAGCCCCATTCCCCCTTCGCCCGGCCAGCCCATTCCGTCCTTCGCCAGCCAATCCCTGCAGGAAGCTCCGCCCCTGGGCCAAGCCGAGGGGGAAATTTGGGTGGAGCTCTTCGACCGTTTCGGCTGCGCGGACTGCGATGCCTTGGCGGCGGGAACCATGTCTCAGCTCCGCAAGGCCACGGAGCCTATGGGCGAGGTCCGGATAAAGCTCCGGCCCCTCTCCGATTCCGATGAGGGCGAGCCGTACGAAGGCGCCAAGGCCATGGTCTGCGCCGCCGAGCAGGGGAAGGCCTGGGAAATGTACGAAGCCCTGCATGCGCTGGAGGAAGCCATCACCCCCGAATCGGCAATGGCGCAGGCCCTGGAACTGGAACTGGATTCGCTACAAATGGAAGCCTGCCTGGCCAGCCCCGGCACGCAGCAATCGCTCGCCCAAGTCCGCCAGCACGCCCAGCAGCAGGGAATAGGCTCCTCCCCCACCCTGATCATTGGGCGCCGCCGCCTTTTGGGCCTCCAGCCCATCGAGAATCTCCTCCATGCCATCGTGCTGGCCAGCAAAGAGGCAAAGAATATGAAATCGGAAAGCCCCTCACCCTCTTGACGCAAAAAAACATGAGCAAAGAAAAGCACGGTCAGAAAGAGCTTCTGCACAACCCAAGGAACTGGGCCTTCTGGGCCTTCTTCCTGAGCCCGATCCTGCCGGCCATTTTCTATTACAGGAACAGCAAAATCCTTGGCACCGCCTCATCCGGAAAGAAAGTGCTGGCAGGATCGATTCTTTTTGTTATGGCCTTTTTGGTTCCAGCGACCATTTTCAGCTACTACGGGACCCCCCTTGTCATCTCCGGAGCCCTCATTGCCGCCCTCATTTCCAAAAAGCTGGCAAAAGGGCAGCTAGATGCCTACGAGAAAATGAAGAAGGAAAAAGGCCTGAAAGGGGGCAGAAACGATGTTCCGCTCGCCTTTGCGTTCTTTGCCGCATGGATTGCGATAGCCCTTATCCCATTCGCCATTGACCTGCATATTGAGAAAAACTACCTTCGGACGCGAATAGGGGGCGAAGAAGTGTATTTGCCCAGGAGCAATGCAAAAGAAAAAGCCCCGCAGGGGTCTTCTGTGGTTCCCGCAAAAATTCCATCCGATCCTCAGGAGCAAAAAGCCCCGGAAATCAAGGGAAAAATTGCCCTCACCCTTCCCAAAGGCTACGCCCTAGGGGAAAAAAACGAAAGCGTGTTCGAAAAAAGCTACCAATACAAAGTGCTGCGCGAGGACGGCAGTTTGGACACGTCATCATGGAGGGTCCTTGTTGTCCCGCTGGAGGCCGTACAGCATTTTGATGCAATCTGCGCGCCAGGGGATTGCATGCGAGACTTCTTGATTTTCCCAACCGAAGAAAACTACCTTTCGGATCTGAAAGGCATCGAAAAGGATGGGGAACCAGCCGTAACCCTTCTGAATGGCCAAAAATACTATGCTCTCACTTTGCCTGTGAACGGAGATGGTGGATACAATCGACAGTATATTACTTATTTTGATGATGTAAGGGTTCTCTTTTCCTCGTGGGCCGAAAATCAGGAAAGGGCCGAAAATCAGGATGCCTTCATGGAGGAAGTAAAAATCGTGAGCATTGAATAATCAAAAAGTCCAAGTCCATGACCGACTGCCTCTTCTGCCGCATCATCGCCAAGGAAATTCCTTCTAAAACCATCCACGAGGACGACTTATGCGTGGCCTTCCACGACATTCGGCCCGCCGCCAAGACCCACCTGCTGGTGGTGCCCAAAAAGCACATCGCCACGCTCAAGGACCTGAAAGAGGAGGAGGGCGACGAAGCCCTGATGGGCCATATGATGGTGGTTGCCAAGAGCATCGCCCAAGAGCTTGGCCTGCCGGGCTACAAGCTGAGCATGAATGTGGACAAGGCCGGGGGCCAGGAGATCTTCCACCTGCACCTGCATCTGCTCTCAAACACCTAAAGAACGGATTGTGGAGCGAATCGTTGTGCGTATTGTGGCTTCCTTCTGTGGATAAACATAGCAATCCGCCAACATCCATCTCCACAATACGCCCCACAATTCGAATATGATTGGAAACTTGTACATCGTCGCCACGCCCATCGGCAACCTGGGGGATCTGACCTTTCGGGCCAAGGAGATTTTGGATTCGGTGGATCTGGTGGCCTGCGAAGACACCCGCCACACGGGCATTCTGCTGAAGCATTACGAAATCAAAAAACCGACTCTCTCCTTCCACAGCCACAGCGGCCAAGCCAAGGTGGAGAAGGTGATGGACTATTTGGAGAAGGGCAAGAATGTGGCCCTTGTTTCGGATGCCGGCACCCCTGGCATCTCCGATCCGGGCTATAACTTGGTTCAGGCCGCCCTGGAAAGCGGAGTGAAGGTGGTTCCGATTCCCGGCGCCAGCGCGGTGATCACCGCCTTGTGCGCCAGCGGCCTGCCTACCGACAAATACCTGTACCTGGGTTTTCTGCCGGTCAAGAAAGGCCGCCAGACGATTTTCAAGAAGATCGCCGCCAGCGAGCACACGGTGGTTTTCTACGAATCCCCGCACAGGCTGATCAAGACCTTGACGCAGCTGAAAGAGCACCTGCCC
>CAYUUW010000005.1:0-9137 GCA_964448005.1 uncultured Candidatus Peribacteria bacterium | reverse complement strand
AAGGTGGCCGTGGCCAAAGAGCTCACCAAAATCTACGAGACCTACTATCGGGGCACGCTGGAGGAGGCGCTGAAAATGATCCCGGCCAACGTGAAGGGCGAATACGTGGTGATGGTGAAGGGCTGACCTTGGATGATTTGGATTTATTCGAAGCGGTCAATGCTAATTCTTGAGGAAAGCAACTTTGGCCCTAGGCCGCACTTCTCCTTGAAGGTCTTCGTCTTAATGGCTCGATGGCAGATTCCATATAGGCATTGAGCCCCAGCAAAGGCCTGCCGGAATTCAAATAGTTTCGGACAGCCTCGTAGACCTCTTTTGCCTTTCCTCTAACATCAAGATCTTCGCCGGAATAAAAGGGAAGTGTAATGACCAAATACCCTGAATGAGAGACTTTCGGATCATACTTCCTGTCCCTGGCCTTGATCCGCGATCCTTCAACCATCACTCCCTCCTCATCCAATCTTTGCGGATCGATCTGCAGAAACAACTCGTAATGATCGATTTGCCTAGGCCCTTCAATGATGCCAATAGAATTAGCATCCTGACCAGAAACCATTAGCCTAAAGCCCCTGCCATTGAACCTAATTTGATCTAGGTAGTGTTTCAGCTCTTCCGCAGGATTAAGGCAATAGGCTTGGCAATCATGACCTCCTGGCCTCTCTAACCAACGGTTCATGTCTTCAGCGCGCAAAACGAGCCTGCCCCTGTACTTTTTTGGGTTTAAGGAAAAAGGAGAAAAAGCCTCCTCCGCCGTCGGGTCCGGGCGCCCCCTAGGGATCGGCAAGGCATTATTTGCTGCGGCGAACGCTGCGCCCACCCTTCTTCTGCCCAATTCCGCACTCATACGCATTTGAGCCTCTCTCTGCTGCGCCTGAAGAGCGGAAAGCTCAATGGGTTTCTCGCTAATTTCCCCGCTTCCCCCAAGGACAAGATCTTGATCATGACCGGGCTTTGGAACTTCCTTTCCGGATCCCACAATATGGCCGCTGGGGTTATTTGTTTGGTCATCAGAATGACTCAATCTCATGGGCATGGCGAAGGATTAGTTGAGCAGGCGTGAAGTGGCCGACTCTGAAAGTCCGACGGATCAATCGGTCTTATCGGCGCTAGGACTCGACGTAGGCTTGCCTGGAAGATCCTGGCTGGGCAAATAGTCCAGCGGATTCACCGCCTTGCCCTTGTAGTGCACCTCGAAGTGCAGATGCGGCCCGGTGGTCTGCAGGCCGGCGCCCTTGGTGCCCGGCGTTCCGCCCGAGAGGGCGAAGACCTGCCCCGCCTGAAGGAAGGTGCCTGGCTTAACCAGAATCTGGCTCACGTGGCCGTACACCGTCACCAGATTTCCCTTGTGGGCCAGCACCACATAGCTGTAGCCGAAACCATTGTCCTTGGTCTGGAAAACATAGGCGTTGGCAGGGGCCCGAATCTCCGTGGACTGCTTGGCCGCCAGATCGATGGCATTGTGCATGCCCCATTTTTTGGGATAGGAAGGGTCGTGGAATTCCGCCGTGATTCTCTTGAAGGGAACGGGCCACATAAAAGGCTGGAGTTCATTGCTTTGCGGCTCGGCGAAAAGCTGCTCGTCGATTTGGCTCAGCTCCTGCTTGGCTGCCTCAATCTGCTCCGGAGCGGAAAGCGGCTGCTCCGAAAGGCTCTTGGCCTTCTGCATTCCCTGCTCCATCAGCCCCAGCTGCTGTTCGATGAAAGCAAGGTTCGACTGGAGGCTCTGAACCGCCAAAGCGGTCTGCAGCTGCTCCTGAATGGCCTCGTCCAGCATGGCCTGGTAGCGCTCCTCTTCGCCCTGGGCTTTTTCAAGAATGTCCTTCTTGGAGATCCTGTTTTCCTCCAGGGAATCCTTCTCCTTGCGAAGGACCTCCAGGAGGTGATTGAGCTCCTGCTGCTCCTTCAGCACCGCGTCCTGTTTGGCGTTCAGCTCCTGCTGCTGGGCATCCAGATCGTGGAAAACGCGCCGCCCCGTCTGCTCCATCACGGCCAGGTAATCCTGGCCCAGAAGGTTCTCCCCCACACTGGCATCGGCCAGCAATAGCTTGACCGTGCTGCTTTGCCTGTCGGCGCCCAAGTAGCGGTCTTCCTGCTCGTACAGCAGGCGGATGTAGTCCTCCACAATCCCCTCCTGCACCCCCAGCTCGATTCCCCCTTTGCGCAGCTCCAGCATCAGGTCCTTGATCTGGATCTGCTTCTCGGCGATCATCATCTCCACGCTGGCGATCTTGTCCTTGGTCACGCGAACCTGGCCGTTGATGAGGTCGATCTGGCTTTCCAGGGTGGTCATCTGCTCCTTCAGGGGACCCAGCTCCTTTTCGGCCTGGGCAATGATTCCGTCCAATTCGGCGAAGCGCTCCTGCTGATCCACAATGTTCTCCTGCACGCCCTCCAGCCGCTTCTGCGTGAAGAAGTTCTGGCCGATCCAGGATTC
Source organism: uncultured Candidatus Peribacteria bacterium (assembly GCA_964448005.1). GTDB lineage: Bacteria > Patescibacteriota > Gracilibacteria > UM-FILTER-43-11 > UM-FILTER-43-11 > CAYUUW01. The sequence continues at coordinate 6,703 of CAYUUW010000005.1, read as the reverse complement.
GATGAGGGTCTTGCGGTAATCCTCGAAGGAAGCGGAGGCAGGCTCGGCGGCGGCGGAGGGGGAGGGGGCCGAGAGGTTTGGCGAAGGGGAAGGGCCTGATTCCGGGGCGACAGAGGCCGCTGGAGGAACCGGAAGCTCCTGAGGAGAAACGTATTCCCCCGATTGGCTGTAGATGCCCGAATCCGTGACCTGGTAAAGGTCCTCGGTGTACTCCACGCTGCGCGAAGGCGGTGATTCCGCCTGCGGGCTAGGCGAAAGGGGCGAGATTTGGGCGTCCTGGGCCCGCACGAAGCTCGAAGGAAGGCTCAAGGCCAGAAGCAGCGCCAGGAATCTGCGGGCGGCCGATTTTTTAGGGGCTTTTGCGTGCATATAAAAAGTTCCAAACAGTATAGCAAAAATAGGCCGAACAATCAATAGAAATAAGGCTCCTGCGCATTAGACACCCCTGCGTCGGCATGCTAAGCTGGGGCAAAGCAAAAACACATGATCGGATACCTGAAAGGCGACATCATCGAAAAAGACGAAAGGTTCCTTCTGCTGGCCGCCGGGCCGGTGGGCTACAAGGTGTGGGCCACCACCGATCTGATCGCCAAGTGCGCCGCCGGAAAGCCCCTGTCGCTCTTCATCCACACCGCCGTCAAGGAGGATGACATTCGCCTCTACGGCTTCCTGAAGAAGGAGGAGCTGGCCTTTTTCGAAACCCTGCTGGGCATCTCGGGCGTGGGGCCCAAAACCGCCCTGGAGATCCTCTCCAATCCCCTTTCCCTCACCCAGAACGCCATCGTCAACGGCGATGTGGCCTTTTTGAGCAAGATCAAGGGATTGGGCAAAAAGACCGCCGAACGGCTTGTGCTGGAGCTGAAGGGAAAATTGCCCTCATTCGGCTCCCTGCCCGAAAGCCGGCAAGGCCAGATTCCCGAGGACGCCATCCTGGCCCTGGAAAGCCTCGGCTACGACAGGGCCTATATCCTGCGCCAGATCTCCAGGCTTCCGGAGGGAATCACCCAAACCGAGGCGGTGGTGAAGCACGTGCTCAAGAACGCCTCCTGAACCAAGCAACAGCCATGATCGAAATCGACTTCCGCCACGCCCTCAGCTCCGCCATCGGCTACCGCCACGGGCTCACCCAGCGCGCCATGGAAAGGCACTTCCGCAAGCACCAGCCGGCTCTGGCGCGGATGATGCGGTCCCAAGGCAAGCCCGGCTACGCCTTTCTGGCCCTGCCGGACGACCGCCGGCTCGTCGCCCAAGTGAAGCGCTTCGCCAAGAAGCAGAAGGAGCTCAACTGGAAGAGCATTGTGGTGCTGGGCATGGGCGGCTCCGCCCTGGGCACCCTGGCCCTGCAGGAAGCCCTGCTGAACCCCTTCGCCCCAGGCCCCAGGCTTTTTGTGGTGGACAATGTCGATCCCACGGCCTTCGCCCGGCTCATGGAGCACCTGGAGCTTCCTCGGACGCTCTTCCTGGTCGTCTCCAAATCGGGAACCACCGTAGAGCCCATGGCCCTGTACGGCATTGTGCGCGACGCCCTGGAAAAGGAAAGCCCCCAAGGCTGGCGGAAGCAGCTGGTCTTCATCACCGACCCGAAGGAAGGCCTGCTCCGGACCCTGGCCAAGAAGGAGGGCATCGAGACCTTTCCCATCCCGCCCAAGGTCGGCGGACGCTTTTCCGTGCTTTCCAGCGCAGGGCTTTTGCCCGCCGCCCTGGCCGGAGTGGACATCGCCCAGCTGATGAAGGGGGCGGCGGCCATGCGGGAGAAGATCCGATCGCTCAAAGGAGAGGAGAACCCGGCGCTCCTGCTGGCCGCCCTGCAGCACCTGCTGGACCGCAAAGGGAAAGCCATCACCGTGATGATGCCCTACAGCAGCCTGCTCTTCCGGACCGGAGACTGGTACCGGCAGCTGCTGGCCGAAAGCCTGGGCAAAAGCCGGAAAGTCGGGCCGACGCCCATCGCCGGCCTGGGCGCCACCGACCAGCACTCCCAGGTCCAGCTGTACATGGAGGGGCCGAACAACAAGTGGATCATCTTCCTGCAGGTGGAGCAGCCGGAGAAGGACCTGGCCGGAGGCAGCCAGTTGCCCAAGGGGCTGGACTATCTGAAGGGGATATCGCTGGGCCGGATCATGGAGGCCCTGCACTCTGGAACAAGCCGCGCCTTGGCTGAAGCCAAGCGCCCCAGCATCACCCTTCGCCTGGAAAGGCTCGACGCCCTCCATTTGGGCGCCCTGATCATGATGCTGGAATGCCAAGTGGCCCTTTTGGGCGAATGCTACGGGGTCAATGCCTTCGATCAGCCCGGAGTGGAGAGAGGAAAGGCTCTGGCCAAGCAGGCCCTGATGGAGCCGGAGGAAACGCTTAACCCCAAAAAATGAAGCAGGCACCTTTCATGCGCCACAGCAAAGGGGGCTACAGCCTGATCGAGATGATGGTGGTGATCGTGATCATCGGCGTCATTTCGGCAGGAGTGATCAACATTTTCGCCGGCCAGCGGGCCCACGTGCAGTACTCCGAGGAGCTTTCCCGGGCCTTGAGCCTGGTGAAGAAGGCCCGGAGCTACGCCGCTGCCAACCGGCCGGTATACGACGAAAGCCAGCCCGAGGGGGAGGAAAGCTATGTTCCCCAAAAAGGCTACGGCGTCTACATCGAAAGGAACGACACGCCCGGCGAATCGAAAATGGTGCTTTTCGCCAACACCAGCGACTCCCCCGAAGAGAAGGCCTTCCAGTGGGACAAGGATGACCTCGCCGAGGAAACCCTGCTGCTTTCCAAGGACGTGGTGATGGAAGGCATCACCCTGCAAAGCAGCGGCCCGCCCGAAGCGAGCGAGGAGGTGAACCGGGCCGTGATCCTTTTCGCGCCTTTCCTGGGCGAGGCCACCTTGGCCGAGAACGGCGACCCGGACAGCATCGCCGAAATGCCAACGTTCTACGAAAACCTTTCCGTTTCTTTCCGCAGGCTAGGAGTGGAGGGAGGGGCGAGCCGAACCCTGCGCATGAACCAGATCTCCGGCGTGCCGGAACTGGACCTGTAGAGCAAAGCGGCCCTCGGCCTGACCACTAACCCGAACCCCACTTGCCCATCAGAAGGCACAGCAAAGGCGAAACCATCAGCGAAACGCTAGTCGCGCTCTCCATCCTGGCCCTGGGAATCGCCATCACCGGGCTGGTGGTGACCAATGCCATGCGCAATCTCCGGGTCTCCAAGGACAGGGTCGTGGCGACGAACATCGCGCGCGGAGGCATAGAAGGAATGCGCAGCATACGCGACAGCAACTGGCTCAAGTTCAGCGGAAACCGACGGGCCTGCTGGAACCATTTCCCGGGCCAGACCCTGGCCTCCGACAGCTGCGACGGAAGCACGCCCATCCTGCCCGGCCAGTACATCCTCTACAAGAACAATGAGTTCCGCTGGAAGCTGGCCGAAGCGACCCAAAGCCCTGAAGACAGCTCCTGGATGCACCAGGTCGACATAGACGCCGAACGGGACAGCGACGGAGACGGCAATCCGACCAATGATCTGGATCTCTTCAGCCACCTGACCGTCGGCGACGATGATGCGCTCTCCTTCGGCAGCCGGCAGACGGTCTTCCGGCGGGTCATCGGCGTGGAGTACCTGAAAAACGAGCCGGCCGATGAAGCTCCGAGCAACGAAACGCCCCCGGAGGATTCCATCAGCACCGAAAGCGAATGGAATCTGGTTCCCGATCCCGGCGTCCTCAACCGAATGAGGGTCACTGCGACCGTCAGCTGGGAGGACAACAATCCGGGCTCGGACACGCATACGGTGGAAATGAAAACCATCCTGACCGATTACCTTGGCCGAAGCAGCCTAAGCAACTGAGCGCATGATTCCGTATCCCGACTTCCCATGGGGAAAAGCAAAAAGGCTCCCGAAGGCCGTGCCCGGGCCAGCCGGCTTCACGATCGCCGAGCTCAGCATCGCCGTGGCCATCCTCAGCGCGATCATGGTTTTCTCGCTGGCGATCTACAGCAACTTCTTCGATTCCATGCGCGACCTGAAAGCCAGCAACCTGGTCTACGAGGAGGCCCGTTTCCTGATGGACCGGATGGTGAAGGAGGCCCGGGAATCCACCTTGGACTACGAGGCCTACTTCGGGCAATCGCTGCTCAAGGACCAGCAGCAGGAGAACTACGACTACCTCCGGAACCAGACCTACGGGCAGGACTACTGCCAGTACAGCCGGCAGTTCTACCAGGTGGGGTCCGACGGGGAAATAGGAACCCTGGACGACAAGAGCACCGGAATCCGGAGCCAAGTGGATCCCGTGGATGGCCTGACCCGGATTCCGCCGGCGATTGGCAGGCTCAGCAGCCTCCTGGAGGACGAGGCGGAGCCCCTGCAGGAGAACCTTTTCCTGATCAGCATCGAAGGGGACCGGAGAGTCTACTTCAAGCGGATCGAAGGGCAGGACGGGAACGGGAATGCGATTGGCCAGGTGGGCATGGTGAAGCTGATAGGCAAGGATTTCGGGCTGGACCACATCAACGCTCTGGACCCCCTGCTGGACGGCTCCGCGCCGGCGGGCAATTGCCAAGCCGATGTGGGCGAAGGGGACGGAAAGATCGACACCTGGATCTGCGAAAGCGGCTTCCCTTGCCAAACGGAGATCGTCGCCAACAACGACCTGTGCCAAGGCGCGGTGCACAGCGTGCTCCACGACCCCAATGCCCCGGAGGAGAGCAGCTTCGTCCCCATCAGCCCCAGCTCCTTGGACATCGTGGACCTGAGCTTCGTGGCTTCCCCCATGGACGATCCCCGCAAAGCCTACGGCGCCCCATCCGCCCAGATCCAGCCGGGCGTCACCATCAAGCTCACTGCTCAAGCCGCGCCCCAGCTTTCAGCCAAGCTCATCGGCAATCGAAGCCCCGGCATCTCCTTGGAATCCACCGTTTCCAGCAGGGTCTACAGCGAAATCGTCAGCGAATGCAACCTGAAGCAATGCACGCCGGGCGTCAGCACGGACAGGAGCTGCCCGTTGACCAGCGGGGTGTGCGGCCCCCTCAATCCAGGCGACAGCCCTGCCCAGCAAAGCTGCGTGGACTACATTTGGGCCGGCTGCACCCCAGCCACCTACGAGAGCTATTCCGATGCCACCCATGGGGAGGACCCTTTCTTTGCAGGAGGCCGGACCTATTACGAGAACGGCCTGGAGTACAAATCCTGCAATGAGGATCTGGCCCTCTGCGATGCGGGCTGCTTCGGGGCGCCGCTTTGCCTGGCCGGCTGCGATTCTGCGGCATCCGCCTGCAAGGCGCAGCGCTGCGAGGACGGAAAAGACAATGACTGCAGCGGCACGGCCGATGGGGAGGATCCGGCCTGCAGCCTCTTCCTGTGCACCGATGGCGCCTACGCCCCGGGAGTGGAGGAGGTGGACGGATGCGTGGACGTGGGAGGCCTTTGCCAAGCCTTCCGCCCCCTGCAGGAGCAGGAAAGCAGCTGCAACGACGGCTACGACAACGACTGCGACGGCTTCGCCGACCAGTTCGACGCGGATTGCGTGGAGCTCCTCTGCTCCAACGGCCAGAACGATCCGGGGGCGGCAGCCGCGCTCTACCCCCAATCGCCCGTGAACCTCTTCCTGGATCCTGACTTCTCGCCCAAGGGCTACCTCTTTTCGGCCCAGCCCACCGACCATGCGGGGACCTCGCTGAACGAATGCTCCGGAGGCCTTCCCAGCCCGGATGTCGGCGGACTCTGCAGCTTCTGCCTGGACACCCTGACCGGCCAGGGCGCCTGCGAATGCGGAACGCCCGGCTGCGGCAGCGAAAAAATCGTCCCGGGGCAGGATCTGGACGTGGCAGAAGGGGCGGAGCTCTGCTTCGACGGGCTGGACAACGACTGCGACGGAGCGGCGGACGAGTTCGATGCGGACTGCCTGTCCTCGATTTGCGAAAACGAGCAAAGGGACTGCTCCTTGGCCCCCTCGGACTACACCCCTCTGGACTATCTGGGAGGCTATTCGGATGCCTCCTGCGGAGACACGGGCCCTGCCGTGAACGACGAAGCCTGCGCGGATGTGGGAGGGCTGTGCCAAGGTCATGTGGATGGCATGCTGATCGACCACAGCCTCCAGATGGAGGAGTCGGGCGCCGGCCAGTGCCAGGACGGGCTGGACAACGACTGCGACGGCGCGATCGATTGGGCGGAGCCGGGCGGAGCCTGCTGCGCTTTCGGGCCCTATTGCGTGGGCGATGCCGGAGCCTCCTTCACAGATCTTCTGGAGAGCCCGGATTTCATCGAATCGCTTTCCCCCGGACTCAGCCAGAACCTGCCCGGAGGCTACCTGAAGGCCGCTGACCCTTTCTTGGTTGATCTGGCGGCCGTCAGCGCCTCCCTTCCTCTCCCGGTTTCCGGATGCTCCAGCTACAGCCTTTCGCTTTCCGGAACCGAAGCCTTGGTTCCAGGGGGCTCTGCGCTCGAATTCCAGCTCAGCGATGACGGAGGAGCCACCTGGTGCGGCGATTCGGACTGCGCCGGAGACAGCATTCCGCTTGCCGATGTGGACACAGCGACAGTGGCCCTGCTTGATGGAAGCAACGTCAAATGGAAAGCGACCTTCTCCGGAGACGGAGCCGATTCGCCCCAATTGGACAAAGTGAGGCTGAGCTATTCCGATTGCCTGTGAGCCGTTCCCCTAACCTGAAAAAATGAAGCTTGTGCTGCGCGACACCCGCGGAGTCTCCCT
>CAYUUW010000004.1:31044-46857 GCA_964448005.1 uncultured Candidatus Peribacteria bacterium | reverse complement strand
GGGAGCCAGGAGGCAGGCTTCGTAGTCCTGCTGGCCGAAAACAATCGGGGCCAGAAGCTGGGCTATTCTGGGCTTGTCCTCGGCAATCAAGGGATCCACATAAAGCAGGCTGAGCGTGGTGTTGGTGGCCAGCTTGGAAAGCTCGCCAGAGCGGGAATCCTTCACCAGGATGGCTCCGCGCTTGGCGGGGAGCTCCACTTCGCCATCGTGCTGGCGCCTGGCGCTGCTGGCGTAAGTCTCATGGCGAAGGACCTGAAGCTGGAAAAGGCGACCCACAATGATAAAAAGGGACAGAACGACCACAGCGGTCAGCAGCCGAACCCGGGCCTGGTAGGCGTTGGGCTGGGATGGCTTTCCGTAGCCGCCAACGTAGCGAAGTCGCTGCATGTTTTAGATTGAGGAGATGGAGGTTTTCCCAAAAGATCCTTTCGCCCCTCATTCTACTCTAAAAATTCTTCATTTCAATTTTTCCTGCCTAAAAATCAGGCGAGCCAACCTGATTTCATCATAGCTGTATTTTTCCTGCAAATGCTCAAAGGCAGGCTTCAGTAGCTCATCTCCGCATTTTTCAAAGGCCCATTTCATGGCTTCAAAGCGATCTTTGGATGGCTTAAGGTATTCAAAATCAACCTCATCGCCTCCCTCTAAAAGCTTTTCAATATGATTCACAATGGTGCCCGGCTTGAACCCTTGAGCTTTGGCTATTTCGTCGAGGGATTGTTTTTTCCGCAGCATCATCTTGGTCATTTGATAGCGGTCCGCATCACAACGGTGGCCAGCTTCTTTAGCCCTGGGCTTGATTTGGAATGGAATGGCAACCGAAGCTTCTCCTGCCTGATGGATAAAATTTCCTATTTGAGAAAGGAATTTTTCTCCAAACTGCTTGAGTTTTTTTTCACCCACCCCTTCTATCTTTATCAAATTTTCTTCGTTGGCAGGCAAATAATAGGCCATAGCCTGCAGGCTCACGTCGCTGAAGATCAGATAGGGGGGAACCCCTCTTTCATCCGCCAATTGCTTCCTCAATCTCCTCAATTTTTCGAAGAGCTCAATATGAAAAGGGAGTTGGGTTTTGATTCGCTGAGGGTGTGATTTTCTTTCGGTATTCATGCCCTGAAAATCAAGGGCATCTTGTTTGCCTGTGCAGTTGTCGCAATTTTGGCAATTGGCCCGGATCTGTTTTTCATTGAAATATTCCAGCAGGTAGCCACGTCTGCAATGATTACCCGAGCAATAGCTGATGACCTGCTGCAGTTTCTGCTGGGCATTCCTCCTGAGCGTATCATCCTCAATTTTATTGATGAAAAACTCCTGATTGAAGCGGTCTTGATAGCCAAAAAAGGTGACGCATTCGCTGGGCAGGCTATCGCGACCAGCTCTGCCAACTTCCTGGTAATATCCCTCAATTGATTTTGGAAAGCTGTAGTGGACTACGAGTCGAATGTTGGATTTGTCGATCCCCATGCCAAAGGCGATGGTGGCGGTGATTATTTTCAGATCATCGCGAATGAATTTTTCCTGAGTGTCTTTGCGCCGCTCCGCGCTGAGCCCGGCATGATAGGGTTCAACCCGATATCCGGAGCTTTGAATTTGCATGGCTAATTTTTCGGTGTCTTTGCGCGAAAAGCAATAGATGATGGCAGATTCTCCTTTATATTTTTCCAAGAAATGAAGCAATTTTGAAAATGTGTCTTTTTTTTGGAGGACGGAGAATTTTAGATTGGGTCGGTCAAAACTGGAAACAAAGCTTCGGCAATCCCTGAGCTTAAGTTGGCTGATGATGTCTTGTTGAACTTGGGTAGTTGCCGTTGCGGTGAGCGCAATGATAGGAATATTGGGGAAGAATTCTCTGAGCTGACTGAGATTTCGGTATTCTGGCCTAAAATCATGCCCCCACTCAGAGATGCAGTGAGCTTCGTCTATGGCAATGAGGCTTAGGTTGAGCGAATCCAAAAATTGGCGAAAATCGCTTTGGGCGAATCTTTCGGGGGCAACATAAAGGAGCTTGAGCTCACCTTGCTTGGCCCTGAGCTTGACTGCCTCTATCTCGTTGGGCGTGAGTGAGGAGTTTATGAGCTCTGCCTGAATTCCATTGAGCCTGAGGGCATCCACCTGATCCTTCATGAGGGCGATGAGGGGGGAGATGACCACGGTTAAGCCATCGAAATGGAGGGCTGGGAGTTGGTAGCAAAGGGATTTCCCTCCACCTGTGGGCATAAGGATGAAGCTGTCTTTTTTTTGCATGATGCGTTCAATGGCCTCCTCTTGATTAGGCCTGAAGGCGTCGAATCCAAAATGCTGCTTGAGCAATCTCTTCAATTCGTTTTTTGGCATATTCAGTGATTGAAATTTTACTGCAAAATTTAAGTTAGTGTACTTTTGTTTACCTGTCAATTAGGAGCACCCTATTTTCTTGGGAAGAAAATTTAGTTCCAGGCGAGCCGGGAATACGCATCTCAAAAAAAACTGCTCATACCAATCTCGCCCCGCTTGTCAGTACGCCATTCTCCCCTCCAGCGCCCGGCGAAGGGTCTGCTGGTCGGCATACTCCAGATGTCCGCCCATGGGGATGCCTCGGGCCAAAGCGGTCACCTTGATGCCCAGAGGCTGAAGGAAGCGCATCAGGTAAGCCATGGTCGCCTCCCCTTCCACCGAAGGGTTCAGGGCCATGATGATTTCGCGGGGGGGCTGCGCCTTGATCCGCTCGATCAGCTCGGCAAAAGTCAGCTCGTCCGGCCCGATGCCCTCGATCGGCGAAATCACCCCGTGAAGCACGTGGTAGACGTCCTTGAACTGGCCTGCCTTCTCCAGGGCCAACAGATCCAAAGGCCCCTCCACCACGCAGATCAGCTCCTTGTCCCGGTCTTCGCGGATGCAGATGTGGCACAGCTCATCCTGCGTCAGGTGGCTGCAGATGCGGCACTGAAGAACCCCCTGCTTGACAGAGGCGATGGCTTGGCCGATCTGGCGCACCTCCTGCTCGGGCTTGCGCAGCAGATGAAAAGCCAAGCGTTCGGCTGTCTTGGAGCCGATTCCCGGCAGCCGGCTGAAGGCTTCGATGGCAAGCTGGATGTTGGGCGGCAGCGGCATGGCGGAGCGATTAGCGAATTGGGGAACTGGCTCAGCGGGATCGGATCATCCTCTGGATCTGCCTCTTCTCGTCCTTCTCCTTGATGCTCTGCCGCTTGTCGTGCTTCTTTTTTCCTCGAACCAGCCCCAGCTCCAGCTTGGCGTAGCGACCCACCAGGCCAATGGCCAAAGGAACCAGGGTGATGCCCTGCTGGCTGATGCGGCCCGTGGCCTTGTCGATCTCCTTGCGGGAAAGGAGCAGCGGACGGTCCCGGAAAGGGTCGTAGGCAGGATCCGAATCGTAAGGGTAGCGGCCAATGTGGGCCCCCCTGAGCACCAGCCCGGAGCCCTGGGGGCTGATGTAGGCCCCTTTGAGGTTGATGTTTCCCATCCGGATGGATTTGATTTCATTTCCCTTCAGAACCAGCCCGGCCAGAAAAACCTCTATGATTTCGTAGTCGAAATAGGCCTTTTTGTTTTTATGGATCAGCTTCACGCGGTCGGCCGGTTTTAGGGATGGCGGCTTGGCCATTGTAGCCTGAAGGCCTTTTTTTTTCCAGAGAAGTCCTGCGATGCGATACGCCTTGTTTCTATCACCCCACAGCATGAGGTATAATGCCCTGCGTAGCCTCATGCCTCAATCGTCAGAAATGGAAAAAGCAGAAACGCGGGCCAATCCGGCTCTTCGGGAGTCCATCCGCAAAACCTTGGCCTTTTTCGCCCTTTTCGATTTTCCGCTCAGCCCGCAGGAAGTTTTGGAGAACCTCTACCATTACCCCAAGCCCGTCCACATCAAGGAGATCAAAGGGGTCTTGGGGCAGATGGAGGAAGACGGAGAAGTCGAGCAGCTGAAGGGTTTTTCCCTTCTGCAGGGGCGGGCGGCCTCCATCGAGCTGCGCAAAGCCCGCTCCTTCATTGCGGAGCGCCTCTGGCACCGGGCCAAGTTCTACGCCAATCACATGCGGATGATTCCCTTTGTGCGCATGGCGGCGGTGTGCAATTCCTTGGCCTACGACAACGCCACCGAGGAGTCGGACATCGATCTTTTGGTGGTGGTGAAGCCTGGGCGTCTGTGGCTCGCGCGCCTGCTGCTCACCGTCACGCTCCAGCTCTTTGGGGTGCGCCGGCACGGAAGCAGGGTGGCCGGGCGCTTCTGCCTCAGCTTCTTCGTGACCGAACAGGCCCTCTCCATGGAAAGCTTGGCTTTGGACGGAGAGGACCCTTATTTGCTCTATTGGACCCGGAGCCTTTCTCCTCTTTTCGGGAAAGACAGCTACGAAAGCTATCAACAAGCCAATCGGGCCTGGCTGAGCCGGCATGGAATGGGATTCTCCAAAAACGCCCTCCGGCACATGGGGCACGGCAAGGAAGAGGGGCTGTTCAAAAAATCCTTGGAGCTGCTCCTGGGAGGGCATTTAGGAAACGCGGCGGAGGCTTTGGTCCAGCTGCTTTTCAAGGGCAGAACGCTGAGGAAAGCCAGCGGCCTGGATGCGAAGGCGAATGTGATCGTGAGCCAGGAAAGGCTCAAATTCCACAACCACGACCGGCGGGACGAGTACCGCAAGCGATGGATGGAGCTGTGGAAGAGCGGGCAAGCCAAACAGGCGATGTCCGAACAAAGCAAAGCCCCTCAGCCGGCGTGAAGCGCCAATCCTATTGCTATTGGCTCACGGCTTCTTCGACGGTGGCGAAATAAGGGATGATGGTGGCGAGTCCGACCAGCTGGAAAACGTCCATGACAGCCTCTTGGGCATGGGCCAGAATCAGCCGCCGCCCCTCGCGGCTCAGGTGGGTGTGCAGCGAAACGATGTAGCCGATGACGCGGCTATTGAGGTAGGACATCTGGGAGCAGTCCAGAATCAGGGCCTGGGCGCTTTTATCGGCCAGCAGGGGCGCCAGCTGGGCCTGGATCTCTTCCAGGCGCGTCTCGTCCAGCTCGCCCTTGAGGGCGAAAACAGAGTAATGGCCGCCCAACGCTCCGGGCGTTTTGGCTTTTGGATTGTCCCCGTCGGGCTTTTTGCGAAAGGCGGAAAGCAGGCTCATGGTTCAGGCGGATTAGGTCTTATTGAGTGTCTATTATCTCTCAGCGGAGATAGCTAGGATAAGTAGAGAGAGATCTTGCTCCGCTCGCGATACCTCCTCGAATAAACCCATAGTTAACTTCCCCCTGTCGTCTGCGGTTTTATCGCCTTCTAAAAGGAGCATTTTAGCAGCAATACGGGCTAATCGAATATTGCATGTACCAGCTATCTTCTCGCGATTCGAATCTTGCAAACCTGAGGCGCTTCTTCCTATTTCCCTGAAATTCCTTGCCCGTTCGCTGCAGCCAGAAAGTACGCCTGGATCGAATGGGCAGGGCTCAAACAATCCACCACCCGTTAGAGGGGGCCGAAAAAGACCCTCTTTTAGCCCCGCAACATAACTGTGGCCTTCTTGAAGCTTTTGCATAAAATTAGCCCTGAGGGCCTCTTTTGCCCCTAGCGCCTCCTTGTCCGCTTCATCAGCGGTGCGTTTCACCTCATCATCTTCTTCAAGCATTTTTTGGAACTTATTAATAAATCTATCTATTATAGCAGGATTTTCTGAAAATTTCAACAAAAACATCCTGTAATCCTCTTTGACCCAAAGAAGATTTAAGCCTTCTTCTTCAGGCCTTTTTTGGCCGCCTCTCGGATCAGCTCCTGCAGCCGCCCTGCGTTGAGGCCATGCAGCAAATGGGCGTACTGGTCGTCCTGGCCGAAATCGGCCTGCTCCGCCTGCTTCCGCCAATCCTCGGGCAAAGCCGGGGGACCGCCTTCCTTCAGGCTATAGAGGCTCTTGCTGACCTCCTGCACATGAACCGCCCCCAAATAAGGCTTCAAAATGACGTAATCGGCCCCCTTGCGGAAAAAATCGAGCCCCTCCCGACCTGTCTCGGCGGTCACCATCAGCATGGGCCGGGCGCTTTTGGGCAGGCGAGAAATGTGGCGAATGAGGAACAAGGTGTCCTCCGGACTGGAGATTGTGCTGATGACCAGTTCCGCATGGGCCAAGTCCAGCTCCTCCAGAAGCTCCTCATCCTCCACGTCGCCAAAAACGCAGGGGATTTTCCTTTCGATCATTTTCTGAATCACCCTCGCATCGTGATCCGCCACCAGCAGCTCCTCCTTGAAAGCCCGGATCTGCTCCGCGATCTGGTTCCCCATCTGGCCGCATCCGATCAGCACAACATGATTCCTCATCGCTCCGGATTTGCCTGCCAGCCTCGCAAAAGGCTTGCGGATCTCCAGCCGGGAAAGCAAAGGCTTCAGCTTGGAATAGAGCCAATTGTTGTGCGTCATAGCATACGAGGAAAGCAGCATGGTTAAAATGGCCACCATGGTCATGGCCGAGACCACCTGCTGATCCAAATAGCCGGCGCTATAGCCCATGGCAATGAGGATGAGGGAGAATTCGCTGATGTTGGCGATGGCCAGACCGGTAAAAAAGGCCGTGCGCTTCTCGTAGCCCAGCAGGTTCATCAGCAGCAGCACGATGATGGGGTTGCCGATCAGGACAAGGGCGGAAAAAACTGCAATCTGAAGGGCAGAATGGCTGAGGGAAGAAAAAACCATGCCCGCCCCCAGCGTGACGAAGAAGATGGTGATGAAGAAATCCCGAACCACCTTGCCTTTCACGCTGATCTCGAAAGCGTAGGGCAGACCAGCCAGGGATACGCCCGCAATGAAAGCCCCGATCTCCACCCCAAAGCCTGCCCATTCCGAGGCCAAGGCCACCATGAACGCCCAGGCGAAGCTGAACAGGACAAGGAGCTCGCCGGAACCGGCGATAACGGAATAGAGGCGGCCCAGAACCTTGCGCGCAGCCAGCACGCTCAGGCCGATCAGCAAAGCCCCCTTGCCCAGCACCTGCGCAAAATCCATCGCCGATTGCCCCTCCTGCCCCTGATGGAGGCTGGAAAGGACGAAAAGCGCCACAATAGCCAGAAAATCCTGAAAAAGAAGGATGCTGATGGAGGCTTGGGCGTACAGGGTGTTGCTGTCCTTCTTGTCGTAGATCAGCTTGATGGCAATGACCGTGCTGCTGAAGCCCAAGGCCAAAGCGATGTAGATCGCCTGCGTCCAAGGAATGCCGAAAGCCATGCAGAGCAGGTAGCCCAAAAAGGAGGTGGCCAGCACCTGCCCCCCTCCGGCCAGCAAGGCCACGGGGCCCAGGTGCCTGAGCTTTTCCGGATTCATCTCCAGCCCCACCAGGAAAAGCATCAGCATGATGCCGATCTGCGCCATGATGTGCATCACCTCCATGTTGTCGACCAGATTCAGCCCCAAAGGACCGATCAGGATTCCTGCCCCCAGATAGGCAAGAATGAGGGGCTGGCGCAGCCGGTGGCTCACTAGGGCAATGAGCGCAGCGGAAATGACGACCAGGCCGATTTCGAAGAACAGGGAGTGCATGAGGGGTGATTTAAGAAGGAGTCCAAAGGCATTCTTTTCATTATAACATGAAATTACTGCGGGAACAAATCCACGATTTCCCGAAAAGAAGCGGAGAAGCGTTGACCCTGAGGCGGGCCGATTGCTAGAATGCGGCCATATGAAAAAACGCATCCTTTCAGGCATCCAGCCCAGCGGGCAGCTGCACATCGGCAACTATTTCGGCATGATCCAGCGCATGGTGGCCTACCAGGAGCGCGGAGAGCTGTTTTGCTTCATCGCCAACCTGCACGCCCTCACCACCCTTCAGGACGCCCAGCAGCTGCGGCACCTGACCCGCGAAGCCGCCTTGGATCTGCTGGCCCTGGGGGTCGATCCGGAAAAATCCTGCTTTTGGGTCCAGTCCGATGTGCCGGAAGTGACGGAACTGGCCTGGATTTTGAGCTGCCAGGCGCCCATGGGCATGATGGAAAAGGCCCACAGCTACAAGGACAAAATGGCTAAAGGCCTCAAGCCCAACCTGGGCCTTTTCAGCTACCCCATGCTGATGGCGGCCGATATCCTGACTTGCCGGACGGACCTGGTGCCCGTGGGCAAGGACCAGAAGCAGCATGTGGAGATGGCCCGGGACATCGCCATCAAGTTCAACCATGCCTACGGCGAAGTCTTCACGGTTCCCGAGCCGGAAATTCCCGAAGAGGTGGCCACCATTCCCGGCACGGACGGCCAGAAGATGAGCAAGAGCTACGGCAACACCATCCCCATCTTCGGCGACGCCAAGGTGATCCAGAAGGCCGTGATGGGCATCGTGACCGATTCCAAGGCGGTGGAAGAACCCAAGGACCCAGACACTTGCACGGTCTTCCAGCTCTACAAGCTCTTTGCCGATCCTACAGAACAATCTGCCCTAGCCGAACGCTACCGGAAGGGGGGCTTGGGCTACGGAGAGGCCAAGAAGATGCTGCTGGAGAAGATGACGGCTTATTTTGAGCCCTTCCGGCAGAAGCGAGTCCATTTGGCCGCCCATCCCGACGAGGTGGAGAGGGCGCTTGGCAAGGGGGCCGAAAAAGCTCGGCAGGTCGCCCTGGAAACAATGGCGCAAGCGAGGAAGGCGGTAGGGATTTGAGCGAACCTTCAATCTAACCCTCTCCGTATGCCTCGCCACCAGAACATCCCCGCCGCCTACCTGGTGCTTTTCAAGGAACAGAAAACGCTGCTGCTGCGGCGGAAGAACACTGGTTTTGAGGACGGGAATTACGGCCTGGTGAGCGGCCATGTGGAGAAGGGCGAAAGCTTCCTTCAGTGCATGGTGCGCGAAGCCGAAGAGGAGGCGGGGATTCTGCTGAAAGCCGAAGATCTGAAGGTGGCCCACATGATGCACCGAAAATCCGGGTTGCCCGAAGGCGACGAAAGGGTGGATGCCTTTGTGGTGGCGCGCCGGTGGGAAGGAGAGATCCAGAACAAGGAGCCGCACAAGTGCAATGAATTGGGCTGGTTCGAACTGAGAGCCCTGCCGGAAAACACCATCGGCTACATCCGCCAAGCCCTAGAGCATATTCAGGAGGGGGAATTCTACAGCGAGCAAGGGTGGAGCTGAGACGGCCGCGTGGAAATGAAGGAGAAGGCAGTCCGCCAGGAATAGCCTGTTTTTCCAGATGACTCGGCAAAAAAGGGGTGCTATGATCCCCAGGAATTATTAATTGCTCTATTGTGGCTCAAATGGAAGCTCAAATGGTGGAAACCCACCCTTGAGCCACAACAGGAGCCACAATTGGTTGCATAATCGTTACTACCTCATGCCCAAATACATCTTCGTCACTGGCGGCGTGTGCTCCTCGCTGGGCAAAGGAATCGCTTCGGCCTCCATCGGCAACCTGCTCAAGGCTTCCGGCCTGAGCGTATTCACGCAGAAGCTCGACCCCTACCTGAACGTGGATCCCGGCACCATGAGCCCCTTTCAGCATGGCGAAGTGTTCGTGACGGACGACGGGGGGGAGACCGACTTGGACCTGGGCCACTACGAGCGCTTCATAGACGTGCCGCTGACCAAGCTGAGCAGCTTTTCCACAGGCCAGGTGTACCAGACCGTGCTGGACAGGGAGCGCAAAGGCGACTACCTGGGGCGAACCATCCAGATCGTTCCCCACATCACCGACGAAATCAAAAGCCGCATCCGAAAGGCGGCAAAGAAATCCAAGTGCGACGTGATGCTGTGCGAGATCGGCGGAACCGTAGGCGACATCGAAGGCCAGCCATTTTTGGAGGCCCTGCGGCAGATGCGCCATGAGGAAGGAAAGGAGAACACCCTCTTTGTGCACCTGACCCTGCTCCCCTACCTGCAATCGGCCAACGAGCTGAAGACCAAGCCCACCCAGCTTTCAGTGCGAACCCTGCAGAGCATGGGCATCCATCCGGACATGATCCTGGTCCGGGCGGATTCCAAGATCCACAAGAAGCACTTGGAGAAAATCTCCCATTTTTGCGATGTGGAGCTGGAGGCCGTCATCCCCGCCCCTACCGTCAGCTCCATCTACGAGGTGCCGCTGATTTTCGAAAGCCATGGCATCACCCGGACCATCCTCAAAAAACTGAAACTCAGAGCCAAGGCTCCCAAGCTGGCCGAATGGGAAGCCATGGTCAAGCGCATCAAGGAGTCGGAGCAGGAGATTTCGATCGGCCTGGCAGGCAAATACAACGAGCTGGATGACGCCTACCTTTCTGTCGTGGAAGCCATCAAAGCCGCTTCCTACGCCCACAACCGAAAACCCAACATCGTTTGGATCGATACGGAAAAGATCGAGGCGCAGGATGCCAAGGAATGGGAGCGATTGAGAGGGGTGGAGGGCGTGGTGGTGCCGGGCGGCTTTGGGAACCGAGGCGTGGAAGGAAAGATCATGGTGGCGCAATATTGCCGAGAGAGCAAAATCCCCTACCTGGGCCTTTGCCTGGGAGCCCAGATCATGGCGATCGAATTCGCGCGCCACGTGGCCGACATCAAAGGCGCCACCAGCGAGGAGTTCAGCCCCAAGGCCAAGCACAAGCTGGTGCATTTTATGCCCGGCCAGAATGACAAAAGGGCGAAGGGCGGCACCTTGCGCCTGGGCGAATGGCCCTGCAAGCTGACCAAAGGAAGCAGGGCCCACGCCTGCTACAAGGAGGAGCTGATCCATGAGCGCCACCGCCACCGCTACGAATTCAACAACGCCTACAAGAAAGAGCTGGAACAGCACGGACTGATCTTCTCCGGCGTCTCGCCGGATCGGGAGCTGATGGAGATTGTGGAGTTGAAAGACCACCCCTTCATGCTGGGCAGCCAGTTTCACCCTGAGTTCAAGAGCCGCCCCAATCGGCCGCATCCGCTGTTCGACGGATTCATCAAGGCGGCTGCGAAGAAGTGATCTTGAAATTCTGAACTCTTCGATAAATCAACGAAAGGAGTTACAATGGAAAGTGATTTATGCATGAAAATTCATGATTCAGAAAAAATACGTTTCCCTCATTCGGGAAATCAAAAATCAGCACCTACCCAACCGCAAAGCCTTTCTCTTTGGCTCCTCGCTTCAAGACAAAGCCTTCAGGGATGTAGACATCGGGGTAATGGGGCAGGAGGATGGCCTGGATCTGACTGAGTTTCGAGAAGCTTTGGAGGAAAGCATGCTTCCCTATTTGGCTGATGTGGTCGATTTTGGGGAGGTGACTGAAAAATTCAAGAAAGAAGTCTTTAAGCAAAGAATAGTATGGCTGTGAAAAAAATAGACCTTTTGAGGCAGGCATTGGATACGCTAAGCGAAGCCTTGCGTGAGCCGCGCAGCAAATTCGTGCGGGATTCGATCATTCAGCGCTTTGAATACTGCGTAGAGCTTTTTTGGAAATCACTGAAAGAGCACTTGTATGAAAAGGAAGGAGTCGAAGTCCTCTCGCCAAACAACACCATGAGGGAAGGCAGAAACGTAGGACTTTTTACCGAAGGGGAGGTTGAATACGCCATTGCCATGATCAAGGACCGGAATCTTTCTTCTCACGCTTACCACGAGGAGGTGGCGGAAGAGATTGCAGGCAAGGTGAAGGGCTACGCAGAATTTATGGAGAGAACTTACGGAAAAATGAAGCAACTTCAGTGAGAGTGATTTCTCAGTTTTCAATTTTTAGTTTTCAAATTTTCACGTTTTCAGGCATTTTGTTTGAAAACTAAAAATTGTAAATTGATCAAAGCCCTTCCCTCAGCCTTTTGGCCACTGCTTCCCCCGCCACCTGCTCCAGCTGCGCGTCTGAGGCTGCTTTGATGTGCGCCACGGAGCCGAATACGGTGAGCAGCTTCTTCTTCAGCTTGGGGCCGACGCCCGGAATCGTGTCGAGGGCGGATTTCACCATGGTCTTTTCGCGCGAGGAGCGGTTGGCGGTGATGGCGAAGCGGTGGGCTTCGTCGCGCAGGCGCTGCAGCAGATAGTTCGCCTCGGTCGTCTTCGGCAAATCGATGGGATCCGTTTGGTGGGGCAAGTAGACTTCCTCCTGCTTTTTGGCCAAGCTGATCATGGGAATCTTGAGCCCTCGCGATTCCAGAACCTGATGAGCGGCGCTCAGTTGCCCTTTGCCCCCATCGATCACCATCAGATCCGGCCAGGCGCCGAAGGAGGGATCCTTTTTCTTTTTCTGGTAAGCCATATAGAGCGGCTTTCCTTTCTGCCCTTTCGTCAATTCCAAGGTTTTTTGGTAGATCTCCTTCATTTCTACCGGAGGCTCGCGCAGCGTCTCGAATCCGAACTTGAGGTAGTAGTCCTCCAGCGATGGATCGCAGAGCAGATAGAAGCGCTTGGCCTTGGCTTTTTCGATGACGGCGCGCAGCAGAAAGTGGCCCAATTTTCTGCCTCGTTCGGCGGGCGCGATGCGAGGGCTGCTGATCCGGGTGACCTTTTCCGAAAGGTCGTAGGCGCGGCCGAAGCCCACGGGTTCGGCTTTTTTTCCGCTGCCTTTTTCCAGAACCTGGAACTGTTTCAGGTCGTAATCGAAATCCTTCAGATCGGGAGAAGTCTTCAGGATGAATTCCTCATCCTCCTTCTTGGCCTTGCGGATTCGGTAGCCTTCAGGCAATTGCGGCTCCAGGTAGTTCAGCCGACGGGTGATGACCTCCTCCATGCTCTTGAAGTCGTCGTTCTGGTTCGCCGTCGAGCGCAGGCGGAACTGGCGGTAGTCGGCGGTGGCAGGCTCCCCTTTTTTGAACACCACCATGCTGCCGATCGTCTCGGTGCCGCCCAAATGGCTGATGTCGTAGCACTCCATCCGTTTAGGCGCCTCCGGCAGGCTTAGGGCTTTGGCCAATTCCTCCAAGGCCTTCTCCCCCTTTCGCTCATCGGCCATCCAGCGCACGCGGGATTGCTGGGCGAAGCTGCGGGCGTTCTTCTCGGCCAAGGCCACCAGATCGTCCTTGTGCCCCCGCTGGGGGTGCAGCAGGGTGACGGCGCGTCCGCTTTGCTGGCGAAGATAATCCTCGATGGGCTGGGCGCCCTCCTCCAGCTCCACGGAAACCAGCACTTCCCGGGGAATGTCCGCCGCTCGGCTGTAATAATCGCGGACAAAAGCCCCCATCACTTCCCGAGGAAGGGTGTCTGTTTCTGCTTGAGTTTGTGGATCTGGAACTGCGTCCTCCCCAGTTGCCGAAACAGGCCCAGAAACTGATCCCAGGCCGCCTTCGGAAACGAACTTCTCTTGGGCGATCAGCTTGCCGCCGCGGATCTGGAAGAGCACGAAGTAGTGCTTGCCCAAATCCTCTACGTAAGCGATCACATCACGTTCAGCCAGGCTGGTGTCTGTGATGAGCTGCTTCTGGGCCGAGCGCTCGATGGCGCCGATCTGGTCCCGCAGAGCGGCGGCCCGCTCGAATTTCCTCTGGGCAGCGAATTCAGCCATTTGCGCCTTAAGCGCCTCGATGGCTGGACCGTAGTCGCCGGAAAGGAAGCGCAGGGCCTGGTCGATCTGCTGGCGGTATTCCTGCGGCGTCACTACGCCTGCGCAGGGGCCTGTGCAGCGCCGAATGTGATAATCCAAACAAGGCCGCTTGGCCGCGACCCCGCCAACCTTGACCGCCACCTTGGCGCCGATCAGGGGAGCGCTGCCGGGATCCACGCTGATACCGTGCTGGCTGCACAGGCGGAAGATGCGCTTGGCAGATTCCACCAGCTGCAGCACATCGCTTCCGCTTGTTTTTGGCCCAAAGTACTTGGCTCCGTCCTTCGTGATCTTGCGGACGGTGAGGATTTCCGGATAGTCGTTCTGCACAGTGACCTTGATGTACTGGAAGGTTTTATCGTCTTTGAGCAGGACATTGTATTTGGGCGAGAGGGCCTTGATCAGATTGTCCTCCAGAATCAGCGCCTCCACCTCGCTGTTGGTCTCGGTCCATTCCACGCTGCGGGCCCCCTCCAGCATCTTGATCGTTTTTATGCCGTGCTTGGCCGAGGCCCGAACGTAGCTTTGCAGGCGGTGCTTCAGGCTTTTGGCCTTGCCCACATAAATGGGCTTTCCGGCTTCATCCAAAAAGCGGTAGACCCCAGGGCCACTGGGGGCTTTTTGGGTGAGCTTGGCCAGGATTTTGAGCGCTTCGTTCTCCATAAGAATTTTCTTGGAATGAGCAAAGAATAGCCTAAAAAAGGAGGGAAATGTAGGGAGTGCGAAACGTTCGGCTTCATCGCCCCCTCCTACGCTTCGCCACATACAACCACGCATAAACGATCAGCAGAAGCGAGTAGTTCAACGCAATAAACCAAGGCTGGCCCCACGAAAAGCCGTAGGGGAAGGTCCAATCGGACAAGGGCCAGAACAGCGGGGTCGGGTAAAATTCAGGAGTGTGGGTGGGAATGTCGTACAAAACATGAAGGGGCCAGCCTAGCAGGATGAAGTAGAATCTTCTCTTCCATAGCCATAGGAGAAGCATCACCATTCCAAAAACCGCGAAACTGTGGCTGAATCGGTAAAGCATTTCAGCCAGTTCGAAAACGGCAAAGCCGGAATGGGACATTTCGGGAGCAGCATCGGGCCGGGGCAGATCCGAAAACTGCATTCCGCCCGTCACCAGGGAAAAGGCCAGCCAGGCGAAAGGAGGGGCGAAGGCGAAAAGATCGGGGAACATGCCCCAGAACACGGCCCACCCCCATTTGGGCGGCCGCTTTTCAGTTTCGATTCCTTTGGAGAGAGCGCCAGCCCAGAGGCCGTGGGAAAGGGTATCCGTAAGGCGCTGGAGTTAAGAGGCGAATGGAATTGAGGCGGGCGGAATTTTCCCCTTCATCATAGCACAAGGAGGAAGTTTTTTCTGCAGCCAGGAAGGAGTGAGCTATCTTGGCCTGAAGCTTCGCATTTGACTCCTCAGAAAATAAGGCTTAAATTGATCGACCCCCGAAGCTCCCAGGCGCCAAGGAGCTTTTAAACCCCCTCAAGCATGTCCTCGGAAACCCCTGAAGTCCTTCCGAAAAGCCCCGGCCAAAATTCCATCGCCGTCTTTCGTTCGCTTTTGGCCGGGGCTTTTCTTGCCCCCTCGGTCATGGCGGGCGGGTCGGTGATCAACATAGCCGGAAAGCTGGCCGATCCCCCCAGAGACAAGGAGATTGCCAGCCGGATCGCCTCCCTGTGGAGCGCTACGCTTTTGGGAATCCTGGATATTCCGCTGGAGGTGGAGGGACTGGAAAACCTGAGCTCCAAAGAAGCCAGCGTTGTGGCCTCCAATCACGACAGCCTGCTGGACTCGCCTATTCTGGCCGCCGCCCTGGGCAGAAAAAGGCTGAACATGGCCTTTGTGGCTAAAGAAAGCCTAGACAGGGCTCCTTTCCTCCGGGGAATCGTGAGAACAATGGGAATCCCTCCTATCGACCGAAAAAATACAGCAGAAGCCAAGGCTGCTATAAATGCGCGGGCCAAGGAATTGGCTGAGCAAAAGATGAATACAGTCTTCTTCGCCCAAGGGACCCGGTCTGAGGACGGAAAAATAGGGAAGCTCAAAAAGGGCTTCGCGCATACTGCGATTCAAACCCAGACTTCCGTCGTTCCTGCCTATATCGACGGCTCTTTTAGAGCCATGAGCAGGCACAGCAGAATAGCCCGGCCAGGAAGAGTCAGGGTCGCTTTTGGAGAGCGTATTCCCACCGAAGGAATGACAGAGAAAGACGTAGATGCGCTGGTGGACTTAACGAGAGGAAGGATTCTGGAGATGCAGCAGGAGGCTCAGACGTGTTAATTTCGAATAGCGACTGGATCTTTCCCCTACCTCATTACAATGTTGGAAAGAGGGGTTTACAATGTTGGAAAGAGGGGTTTACAATGTTGGAAAGAGGGGTTTACAATGTTG
>CAYUUW010000004.1:24305-30944 GCA_964448005.1 uncultured Candidatus Peribacteria bacterium | reverse complement strand
GAAAGAGGGGTTTACAATTTTTTTCAAGCTTGAAGTATGCACGAGGAATCGATCGAAAACTTTATCTTAAAAAAGGTCCAAGAACATTCTTGGGATTTAGTAGCCATTGTTGCAAAGCAATTTGAAATATCCAGGCAAAGAGCTCATTATTACGTTTCAAAAGCTGTTAAAGCAGGAGGGCTAATAAAAACAGGGGGGACTCGAGGTAGCCGCTATTTCTTGGCTGAAGGAGGCTTCATCGAATTTACAGAAAAGATCAGGCCAGGACTGGCGGAAGACGAGATTTGGCTTAAATATGTAAAGCCAATTCTTTCCGGATGCCCTCAAAATATCTATAGCATCTGCTCTTATGGTTTTTCCGAAATCTACAATAATGCCATAGACCATTCAGAAGGGAGGACAATTTTTGCAGACGTTACGATTCTGAAGGCGGGGCCACTGAAGGAGAGACTAGTGATGAGCATCATGGACAATGGCATAGGAATTTTCAAAAAAATTCAAGAAGCCTTGAGGCTGGATTCAATTAAGGAATCCATCCTCCATCTTTCTAAAGGAAAATTCACCACCGATCCTTCAAGACACTCGGGGCAAGGAATCTTTTTTACCTCCAGAATGTTCGACCGTTTCTCTATTTTTTCAGGAAACCTGCATTACACCTTCCAGAACGAAGAGTGGCTTTTTTCGAAAGAGAGAAATGAAGAGGAATTTGGTCCCGGTACTTGGGTGAAAATGGAAATCAACTTGAATTCAAAAAGAGAGGCGAGGAAAATCTTCGATCAATATGCGGACATAGATGTTGGATTCACCAAAACGATCGTTTCTGTTGCCCTGAGCAATGATCCGTTGGATCCGCATGCTTCCCGCTCACAGGCCAAACGGCTTGTGATGGGGTTGGAAAAGTTTAAAACCATTGTCCTGGATTTCAAGGGAGTCGATTCGGTGGGGCAAGCCTTTGTAGATCAAATTTTCCGTGTTTTCCAAAACGAACATCCGCATATCCAAATCAGCTACATTCACGCTAACAAGGAGGTAGACTATATGATCAGAAGGGGCCTTGTAAATAATGAGGGTTAACCTATCCAATCCTCTGCTGCAGCGATTCTAGATCCGTGGCGTGAGCAAAAGCCTGCTCCTGGCTGATCAGCCCTTGCCGGAAAAGATCCTCCAGGGAGCGGTCCATGAGCTGCATGCCCTGGGCCCCGTTGATCTGTATGATCGAATAGATCTGATTGGTTTGGCCGCTCAGGATGCAATTGCGCACCGCATCGTTCACCAGCATCACCTCGCGCGCAGCCACGCGGCCGCTTTTTCCGTCGCTGCGCGGAACCAGGGCCTGCGAAATCACCCCTTTCAGCCCCGAGGACAGCTGAGCCCGGATCTGCCCCTGCTGGTTGGCAGGGAAAACATCGATGATGCGATCGACCGTCTGCACCGCATCGCGCGTGTGCAAGGTGGAAAGCACCAAGTGCCCCGTTTCCGCCAAGGTGATGGCGGCGGAAATCGTCTCCAGATCGCGCATTTCGCCCACCATGACCACATCCGGGTCCTGCCGGAGCGCCCCGCGGATCGCCTGGGAAAAGCTTTTGGTGTGGGCATTGAGCTCGCGCTGGGTGATCAGGCTCCGTTTGCTGCGGTAGGTGTACTCAATGGGGTCCTCAATGGTGATGATGTGGCAGTTGCGGTTCTGGTTGATGTAGTCCAGCAGGGCCGCCAAAGTGGTCGATTTCCCCGAGCCGGTGGCTCCGGTCACCAGCACCAGGCCATTGGGCAGCATCGCCAAAGACTGGGCCACTTCCCCCAAGCCGATCTCCTGCAAGGAAGGAATGTGGCTGGGGATGATGCGCAGCGAAATAGCCGGGCCGCCCTGCTCCTGGAACAGGTTGATGCGGAAGCGCGAAAGGCCCTCGATGTGGTACGAAAAATCCACCTGGTAGTCGTTCCGGAAAGCCTCCTGCTGGGCAGGGTTGGCAATGCTGGCAATGATCTCCTCGATATCGGCCTTCGTCAAAGGGTCGACCTCCTGAAAGGCGCTCAATTCGCCGTTGCTCAGGCGCACAATGGGCGGCTGGCCCACGCGCAGGTGCAGATCGGGGGAGTCCTGCGAAACCGCATTGCGGATCAGGGTAGTCAGATCGACTTTCATGTCTTTTTTTTGGTTTTTTGTAATGCACCAGAACTCAGAAGAGCAAAGGTGTATATCCATTGATTATAGCAAAAAAAAGGCCAAAAGTCCATAAGCTCGCTGTCAAATTGGCCTTTTCAACTGCTGCTCATAAATTGCCTTAAGTTCAAACTCTTAGCAGTCGCATAGCACCCCTTCCCGAACCCTGCTCACCAGAATAATCCAGAACCACACGCGCGCCACCAGGGCTAGCCCCAAAAGACCCAGGATCAAACCGGGCGCATCTAGCATATTCAGGGCTATCATCCGATTCAAGCCAGGAAAAGCGCCATTCCCTTCGATTTTGACTTGCCACGAAAGGTTCCTTCGTGTGGGCCTGAACCTGCGTCATTTCATCGCTGAAACGATCACTGTTAGCAGGATCGAAGGGGAATAGTTCGTAACCTTCTTTGTGGGCCTGAGATCGGATCACATTGTAATTAGCCCATGTTTCTATTGCCGCCATCTTTTCCGGATCGCGATCGTAGATCCGCATCAGCCCGCCCTCCGAGTCAAAGCCGTACATCACCGGCTCTACGCCCCTGTCCTTGAACAATGCTTTGCCGTTCCGATCGATGCCGAACAATTGACCTCCGCCCTGCATCGCATTCGCCAGTTTGAGCCCTTTGAACTCCCCGTCAAGCAAACGAAATAAGATATCCTCCCAGCTTGCTCGGGCCCTGATGTCTTCGGGCAGATTACTGTATTCCTGACGGTAAAGACGGAGCATGGGGTTCAGAAGCAGGTCCGGGGAGCCCTTGACGGAATCGACGAAGGCCTTCTCGCTTTCGGCTTCCTTCTTCGATCTTCGCCTGAGCTCCTTTCTTATTTCTATGTCTTGATAGATCTCATTCAGTCCGCTTTGACGGACTCTGTCACGCCGGAACCCTTCAAGCTCCGACAAAGCCTCATCCAAAGTCAAAATTCCTTTAAAACCGAAGGTTGTCCTTTGAAGCTGGGCCAGCTCGTGCTCGTATTCGTCTTGTTTTGTGGGCCATCTTCCTCCTTCTATTAACCTCTCCAATTCTCTAGCACGATCCACTTTTTTTTGAATGGAGGCAATCTCTTCCTCAAGGATTTTTGGATCAGCAAAGGATTCCAGCCTTCTCTTCTGGCCCTCAAGATCCGCAGCATCGAGCGAGGCGAGCTGATCATCTTCGGCTGGAGAAAGGGTGCAGGGCTGGATGCCGCGGCTTCCGGCGAAATCCGAAAGGGCCAGGAGCTCCCCGCCCAAAGGGGAATCTGCCAGCAGGCCCCTGCCGGCCAGGCTCAGCAGCCAGCGGAAGTGCTCCGCCTTGACCCGGTCGGACGCGGCGCTGGCCAAGCCTTCGCTTTCCGGAAGGGCTACGGTCGCTTCAACGGAGCTCCTGGTGGCCTCGGCGGCTTGCGCATTGCCCGGCATGCGCCCGAGCCAATCCTTGGCCACTGCCGGCAAATTCGGGGTGTCGGGAAGGTCTCCGACCTTGCCCCAGTCGATGCCCCGAATAAAGCCATAGAGCAGCCTCAGCGACGGGTCCGCCGCCTCCTTGGATTCTGGCGCTTTGGTGAATGGGCTTGCTTTCGCCAATTGATCCGGGGTCATTTTTCAATCTTCTTATTTTAGCAGAAAACAGGCGGAAAGTCCAATGCCAAGAGGGTTTCCGCCATAATTAAAGGCCACCCTCGAGCCGAAGCTCTTGGGTGGCGATTGGATCGAGTGGATCCAAAGAAATGAGGCGGGTCAGGCCGCCGCAAACGCCGGAGCGGGTGCGGTTCAGTCGTCGCCAGCATCACCCCCACCGCCACTGTCGGAAGCGAGGGGAAAAGCGGCGTAAACCACCAGGCCATCGCTATCTGACCCCCCACCCCCTCCTGAATCCCCAGACGATGAATCCCTTCGCCCGCCCGGAGATTTGAAACTGCTAATGATGATCCAAGTGTAGAGGAGGAAGGAAAAGAAGGACGAGCCGAACAGGAAGGATTTCCACGGGTAGTCCTCTGTGAATAGAATCCAGATGGAATTCAGCCAAGCCGGTACCTGAGAGTAGGTACTCAGGTTGTCTTTGACTATCCACAGAAGAAGCATGAGAATGCCGTAAGCCAAACAACCGGGATACACGGTGAGAATCAGGATGATGACACCCAGGATCCAAAGAATGATGGTAAAACTGAGGCTCAGGCTTCCACTGAAGGATGGGTCGAAAGCCAGAGCCATTGCAATTCCGGCAAAGAGGGTGCCCAAGAGCAGGCCAAGGAAGAGCTTGAGAAGGAAACGGGAAATCGAAGCCATGAGACTGTACTCCTGTGTGCGGGTGAGGATGTTGTTCCAATTGAAAGCCGTGACCCCATAGCTAAATAGAGTTAAATACAGAGTCACGACTTTCAATAATTCAGTGAGCGGGGCTTCGGAATCAGGCATGCAGCCATCCAAAGACCGCTAAACGTGGCTTCGGTGAAGGTTGAGTTGCTGTCGACCGATGAACGCTCATTAAATTCAGCCTTTAAGCAAAAGACCACTAAAAACTGGAGAGATTATAAATTTATATTATTAAATGTCAAATGAAAATTTTTGGCGAATTCCATTTTTCGCTACAATCTAGCAATCATGAATAAGCAAGAAATCAAACAGCGGATCGAAGCCTTGAAGGAGTGGCTCAAGAAGTGGAACTACGACTATTTCGTGCTCGACAGGAACGAAGTCTCCGAAGCCGCGCGCGACCAGATCAAAAAGGAGCTGCACCAGCTGGAGGCCCAGTTTCCGGAATTCGTCACCCCCGACTCCCCCACCCAGCGCGTGGGCAGCGCCCTTTCGGGCAAGTTCCCCAAAATCCAGCACCTCACGCCCAAGCAGTCCCTCAGCGACTGCTTTTCGGAAGAGGAGCTGCGCGAGTGGGAGGAACGGATACTGAAGCTGGTGCCCGGGGAAAAGCTGGACTATGTCAGCGAGCTCAAGATCGACGGGCTGAACCTCTCGCTGATCTACGAGAAAGGCAGGCTCATTAGGGCCATCACCCGGGGCGACGGAACCTACGGCGAAGACGTGACGCACACCGTCAAAACCATTCAGAACGCCCCCCTGGAGCTGAATGCCATCGGCGGAATGAGCCTGGAAGACTACCCCTTGCTGGAAGTGGGCGGCGAAGTGTACATGAAGAAATCGGACTTCGAGCGCATGAACCTGGGCGAGGAGGAGGCCTTTGCCAATCCCCGCAACGCCGCCGCCGGCACCATCCGCGAACTGGACCCCCAGGTGGCGGCCCAAAGGCGCCTTAGCCTGTTCTTCTACAGCCTCAAGGCGCACGGCGCAGGAGCAGAGAAGTTTCAGAAGGAAAGCCAGAAAGAAACCTTGGACTGCCTCCAGGCGCTGGGATTTACTGTGAACAAAAATTTTGCTCAGCATTCCGGCAGCGAAAGCATTCTGAGCGAAATGAAAGCCCGGGAAAAGAAGCGCGAAGAGCTGGACTACCTGATCGACGGGCTCGTGGTCAAAGTCAATTCCTTCCGCCACCAAAGCCTTTTGGGCTCCACGGCGAAATCGCCCCGCTGGGCCATCGCCTTCAAATTCCCTGCCGAGCAATCCACCACGCAGATCCTGGACATCGAGATCCAGGTGGGGCGAACCGGAGCCCTGACGCCTGTGGCGATCCTCAAGCCCGTGCTGGTGGCCGGCAGCACCGTGGCCCGGGCCACCCTGCACAACGAGGAGGAGATCGAGCGCAAGGGCATCCGCATCGGGGACACGGTGATCATCCAAAAGGCCGGGGACATTATTCCGGAAGTGGTGCAGGTGCTCCACGAGCTCCGGACAGGAAAGGAGCGGCCCTTCCGCATGCCTACCGAATGCCCCGTGTGCGATACGCCGACGCATAAGCCCGAAGGCGAAGTGCAGCGGCGCTGCCCCAATCCCGCCTGCTTCGCCGTTCACCAGCAGCAGCTGGAGCATTTTGTTTCCCGCAAGGCCTTCGATATCGAGGGCTTGGGGGAGAAGGTCATCGCCCAGCTGGTCGAGCTGAAACTGATCGAGGACGCGGGGGATATTTTCGCGCTGCAGTCCAGCCAACTGATGCAGCTGGAGCTCTTCAAGGAAAAGAAGGCCGAGAACCTGATGGCAGCCCTGGAGAAAGCAAAGCTCATTCCCCTCCCCCGCCTCATCTTCGCCTTGGGCATCCGCCACGTAGGCGAGGAGACCGCCGAATTGCTGGCCAGCCGCCTTGAGCTTCCAACGCACACGATCCCCTTCCTGAAAGAGCAGCAGCGCGACCAGCTCAGCCTATTCAGTGACCCCTCCGGCTCGCCCCATCACGAAATCCAAGTGGCCGAACCGGAGCAGCTGACCCAGGCGGTTCTGGCCTTGTCGCTGGATCAGCTGAACGAGATCGACGGCATCGGCGAAAAGGTTGCCCACTCCATCCACGACTGGTTCCGGACGGAGGAAGCTGCCCGCTTGCTCCAAAAGCTCCAGCGCCATGGAGTGCGCATCACCCTGAATCAGACGGCTC
>CAYUUW010000004.1:0-24295 GCA_964448005.1 uncultured Candidatus Peribacteria bacterium | reverse complement strand
AGCCTGAGCCGGGATGTCGCCAAGGCCCTGGTGAAGCAGCATGGAGGAAAAACGAGCAGCAGCGTGAGCAAAAAGACGGACTACGTGCTGGCCGGCACCGAGCCGGGCAGCAAATACGAGACAGCCCAAAAGCTGGGCGTGACGATCATTGAGGAGAGCGAATTTTTGATGCTCCTTCGGGATTAAAACCCCATCAAGGAGCAAGGGAAATCACTCTCTTAAGTCTCGTGCAGACAGCTGACCGCAGACAGCTGACTGCCGTTTATTTAAAAGTCACCACTACCTTTATCGGACTGATCCTGTCGACCTTGGCATTGTCGGCAGCCACCACGCCAAACTGGCTCAAATCCAGATCGTAGCTGAATTCAGCCATTCGACCTGAGAGGCGAACCGGATTGAAAGTGATATCTTTAGTCATGCCCTTCAGGGTCAATTCTCCTGCCACGGCGTAGCTCCCATCTTCATTCTTGGAAATGGATGAGGACTTGAAGGCGGCTACAGGATGCTTTTGGGCATCGAAGAAATCCGGGCTCAGCAAATGCTGGGTAAGCCCTTCGCTGTCAGTCTTCATGCTGGCCAAGCCCACCTGAGCCAGGATCTGGGTCTGCGAGAAATCGGAATTATCGGCGGAAAGAGGAGTCACTTGAGCCGTAGCCTCCAAAAAGCCGCTGTGCTTCAGGATGCCCCCAAAGGCCCTTCCTCCGAAGGAAAGCTCCACGCTCTCCACTTCCCAGCCGGCGGCTTCGAATGGCTGGCTTTCAATCTGCTTGTCCAGCTCGGCTTGAAGCGCCTCCATTTGAGCTTGAGTCTCTTCACCCAAAGGAAGATCAGTCGCAGGCTCGGCGCCGCAGGAAGCCAAGACAAGAAGGCTTAAGATAAAAGGGGCAAAGGCTTTTTTCATAGAATGAATAGGTAAAAAATATAAACAGCGGCAGGCGGTCGGCAATCCGCCTTCGTGTTTTTCTGACTGCTGGCCGCCGACAGCAGGCAGTTCTTTATCTCAAGGCTGATAGGTGATGGCGATGGAAGCCTTGGCCGTACGCTCGCCATTGCGGTCGCCGTAGACCGTAAAAAGATTCTCTCCCGCCTGAAGCACTACCGTCTTGCTCCATTTTCCGCTGCCCAGGGAATAGGACGGAACCGGATCATCATTCAGGTAAACCATCTGGATATCCTTGCCTACCGTGCCTCCAATGACCAGCTCGCTCAAATTGGTTGAATATTGGGATGAGGCGACAGGAATAGTGATGGCGGGAGCAGCTGTGTCGATGGCCGAACTCTCAGGCAAGGGGGAAGTCGAAGGCTGAGCAGAGGCTTCCGAAGGGGGGGTTGGGGCGGGAACAGGAGTCGAAGAGGGCGCAGAAACGGTCACCGTGATACTGGCAGACCCCAAAGGCTTGCCAGCGGCGTCGTAGGCCTTGGCCGTATACAGGTTCGCCTGCCCCACCAGGATGTTCCCATACGAAACATTGGCCTTGTAGGAAAAAGTGGTGTCGCCCTCCTTGAAAGCTTGGAGCTGGTAGTCGTTGACCATCACCTTGGCCGTGCCTGAAGGAACCGTGCCTTCCACAGCAAAGGCCGTCTTGTCGGTTTCGTGGTCCGAACCCCCATTGGGGGCAGTGATCTTCACCGCTCCTGCGGGAACAGGCTGCTCTTGGCCGGCCGCCTTCTGGGCCTCATCGAGAACCGATTGCGGCAAGGCCAAGATGATCTTGGTCGCCTCGCTGCGATTGCCAGCCTTGTCCTCAGCGTAAATCGTGAATTCGTTGTCGCCCGCCTTCAGGTTGCCTATGGAAAGCTTGGCGTAATAAGTGAAAGCCTTGCTGCCAGGAACATATTTGCTCAAGGCATAGCCGTTCACAATAACCTTCTGCACGTCGGCCTCAACCGTGCCTTGCACTACCTGCTCAGCCTGATCCAGCTCAAAAGAAACATTCTTTTCGATTTTAGGAGAAGTCACCACGGGGGCGGAAGGGGCCTTCGAATCATCCGCTTCTTCCTTTTCGGGCTGGGAACTGTCGGAAGGCTCCATTGAAGGCTGAGGAGCTTCCGACGGGCGGGAGCCCGAAGAGGCTTCGCTTTGGGCAGGAGCGGCTCCTTCTCCGGCATCGCTCTCCGGTTCGGCAGAGGAAACCTGCCACCCCTCCTCTCCGGCATTCCATTGGTACCAATCCGAGGCTTCAAAAGCCTCATCCAGGGCGAAAAGCAGATCGGGGCCGAGGCCCAGCTTCAGATCCTCCAAAGCCTTTGAATCGACCACTGCCTGCTGGCCCACGCCAAGATTCAAGGTCTTCAGCGCCTTCCTTCCATCCAAAATATCGACCAGCGACTCCCCTCGCACCCCATAGACAGTCCCTGGAGCGCTCAGGGCCATTTGCCCTGAGCGAAGGCGCAGGGCAAGCAGGTCGGTGAAGACAGTGACCGAGGAGTCAGGATCGCTGAAGCCCTCGGAAGAGATCCAGGCTTCTCCGCTGGCCAAAGCCAGGGCGATTTCGTATCGGGATTGCTTCTTCTCTATCTTGTCCAATGAAATCTCGGTGGAGCGGCTGAGCCTCACCATCAGTCCGTCGGGGAAAACCAGGGTGGCCTTGCCGTCGGGGCCAGTGCGGACCTTTTCTCCGGCGTAGATCCCCAATCCTGAAGGAACGCTTTCCCATTCTTTCTTTTGGGACATCGCCTTGGCGCTTCCGCTTTCAATGATCAGCTCTGCCTTTTCCTGCGAAACGCTTTGCCCGTCCTGAATCCAGAAGCGATTCACAAGGGCCCAGCCAGACCAAAGGATTCCCGCCATCAAGGCGATGATCATGAAAGGAAGGAAGTAATCGGACATTCTCTTGCGAGGAGCCCTTCGATTGCTGCCGTACTGGTATTGGTACATGGCTCAAGGGATTATTAACCTTAAAAAAGCAGAAACGGAGGTTGCCCGTGAAAGTGTACAAAATAGCATTTTGTTTGTCAATTTGGCTGGCTTTGCCTATAATCCAAAAGCGGTCGCCGAACGACCTTTGCGCCGCCCGGAATTTCCCCGCGAAAAGCCGAAATAAATGGCATTGAGCAAAGCATTCTAAGACCGAAAATCCTGAGGAAGCAGCCCCTGAATCCATCCCAAACCCTGAAAAAAATGATCCACAAATTCATCAGCGCCGTTCTGGGCGACCCCAACGAAAAGGAGCTCAAGAGGAAAAGGGCCCTGGTCCAAAAGATCAACGCCAAGGAAGAGGAGTATCAGGCTCTTTCCGAGGAGGAGCTGAAGGCAAAGACTCCTGAATTCATGGCCCGGATCGAACGGGGGGAACCCTTGGACGAGCTCATGGTGGAAGCCTTCGCGGTCGTCAAGAATGCCTGCCGGAGGCTGTACGGAAAATCCTTCGCAGTAGGAAAAGAGGAAAGGGTGTGGGAGATGATCCCCTACGACTGCCAGCTGATCGGAGGAATGATCCTGCACGAAGGAAAGATCGCAGAAATGAAGACTGGAGAAGGAAAAACCCTGGTGGCCTGCCTCCCCTTGTACCTGAATGCCTTGGCCAAAAAAGGAGCCCACCTGGTCACCGTGAACGACTACCTGGCCAGGCGCGACGCCCAATGGATGGGGGTGCTTTACGGCTACCTGGGGCTAAGCGTCGGGGTAGTGGTTCACGGCATGCAGCCCCATGAAAGGAAGCAGGCCTACGAGGCGGATCTCACCTACGGAACGAACAACGAGTTCGGATTCGATTACCTGAGGGACAACATGGTCCAGCGGCTGGAGCACAGGGTGCAAAGGGAACTTCATTATTCCATCGTCGACGAGGTCGACTCGATTCTGATCGACGAGGCCCGTACCCCCCTGATCATTTCGGCTGCCGCCGAGGAATCCACCGAAAAGTACTACCATTACAATCAGCTCATCGCCCAGCTGGAGGCGGAAAAGCACTTTGCGATCGACGAGAAGGCACGCACGGCCACCCTCACCGAGGAGGGCATCGCCAAAATGGAGCAGCTGATGGGGGTGGAGAACATCTACACCGAAGCCGGCTTCAGCGAAGTGCACCATATCGAGCAGGCCCTGAAGGCGACCGCCATTTTCCGGAAAGACAAGGATTACCTGGTGAAAGACGGGGAAGTGCTGATCGTGGACGAGTTCACCGGTCGGCTGATGCCCGGCCGACGCTACAGCGACGGGCTCCATCAAGCCATTGAGGCCAAAGAGGGCGTGGAAGTGAAGCGCGAAAGCAAAACCTTGGCCACCATCACTTTCCAGAACTACTTCCGCCTCTACAAAAAGCTTGCCGGCATGACGGGAACCGCCAAAACCGAGGAAGAGGAATTCTACAAGATCTATGGCCTGGAAACCATTGTGATTCCCACGAACAAGCCGGTGATCCGTCAGGACCAGCCCGATCTGATCTTCAAGAACGCCCGAGGAAAATGGAGGAATGTGGTGGAGGCCATCGCCGAGCTGCACAGCAAAGGGCAGCCCGTGCTGGTGGGAACCGTCTCGGTGGAGAAATCCGAGATGCTCTCCGGAATGCTGGCGCTCAAAGGAATTCCCCACCAGGTGCTGAACGCCAAGCACCATGAGCGGGAAGCTGAAATTGTGGCGCAGGCAGGGCAAAAGGGCTCCGTCACCATCGCCACCAACATGGCCGGGCGAGGAACGGACATCAAAGTGGATGAGGAAGTCAGGCAGTTGGGCGGACTGGCGATCATCGGCACCGAAAGGCACGATGCGCGCCGGATCGACAACCAGCTGCGCGGGCGCTCCGGGCGCCAAGGCGATCCCGGATCGAGCCGATTCTTCATTTCCATGGACGACGATCTGATGCGCCTTTTCGGATCAGACAGGATGAAGGGAATGATGGACAAGCTGGGGGTGGAGGAAGACATGCCTATCGAAAATTCCCTCGTCAGCCGAGGGATAGAATCGTCCCAAAAGCGGGTGGAAGGGCACAATTTCGACATCCGAAAGCACATTCTGGAGTACGACGACGTGATGAACAAGCACCGAGAGATCATCTACTCCCGGCGCCTGGCGGTGCTGAAAAGCGAAAGCCTGAAGGAGCAGGTGCTGAAAATGATGGAATCCGAAGCCAAATACCTGACCGCCCTGCACAGCTCTACGCCCGACCGTTCCCAGTGGGACCTGCAGGCTTTGGTCGATTCGGTGAACGCCATGATCCCCCATCGCTCCAAGCCGCTGGCGGCCGAAGACATAGAGGCTTTGGAGGATTCGGAAGAGATCGCCGAAAACATCCACAATATCCTCTGCACCGAATACCGCCTCAAGGAAGAGGCGCTGGAGGATCCTGCTCACCTGCGGACGGCCGAAAAGCGCATCCTGCTGCGGGTGACCGATACGCTCTGGCAGGAGCACATCACCCAAATGACCCAGCTGCGCGAAACCGTTTCGCTGCGGGGCTACGGGCAGCGCGATCCGCTGATGGAATACAAGCAGGAAGCCTTCACGCTGTTCAAGGGCCTCTTGGATAGCATCCAGCGCAACACGATCAATGCCTTGCTCAAAATGCAGATTGCCCCGGCCGCGCCGGCGGAGGAGGAAAAGGAAAAGACGCCGGCGGAGGTGCGGACCAACCAGGCCGCCATCGAGCAGGGGCTCAACCACTCGCCGCTGGCCTCCCGCCGCCCCGGGCCTTCGCCTCAGGCCATCCAGAACCGGGTGGCCCAGCGGATCCTCGCCGCCCAGCCTCAAATCAAGGCCGAGGAGCAGGGCCGCAATGACCCTTGCCCCTGCGGGTCGGGGAAGAAGTACAAAAAATGCCACGGGCAGTAGGCCCCGTGGCAACATCGTCCATTTTTTAAGGCAGACCTCAATAGCCCAAGGATTCCCCACGAATGTCCTGAATGAAAGTGGACCATTGGGTGGCCATGAAATCCAGGTGAGCCTCCGGACTGATTTTTTCTTTGATGAACAAGGCAAGGGCATTGAAATCGACCTGGAGCTGATCCACATCCCCCTCGTCCACATCGTCTCTGTCAAAATAATCAATCCAGTAAGGCTTAATAATCTCCTCGTAGACAGCAATATCCAAATCCTCTCCGGCCTCTTCGGCCGAGTCTACGGCCTTTTTCAGGAGAAAAAGACTATTGACCATGGTGTCGGAAGGTTTGGGCTTTTTTTCCTTTGCGGAAGGAGGGGCTGAATTTCCTCCGCTGCCTTGGGATCCTTCCAAGGCATTCAAGCGAGCCTGAAGGCTGGCGGCGCAAGCCGGCTGAGTAGCCAGGAAGAGGGCTGCGACAGAAGCTCGAGCAAGCGGACCGGAAGGAAGGAATCGATCAGGTTTCATAGGAGTTGCTTTTGGTGGGTAAGGCGAACTTAGAAATAATTTATACTATAATTAAATTAATATGTCAATATAAAATTGAGTGGATCGTGAAATCAATGTGATTCCCACTGGATTCCAGCCTTCGCCGGAATGACGTTGAGGTGCCCACTTTTTCTCAGAACCAAACTCCGCCACGCCTGCATTGCAGTCTTTCTAGATTATTCAAGAAGAGGAGTATATAATCCGCCAAGATTCTTTAAAATAGACTTTTATGGGAAATCTCACCGACATCAAGACCGGCGTCATCGTCAAAGTGCAGAACCAGCCCTATTTGGTGGTGTGGAGCCAGTTCAACCGCAAGCAGATGCGCAAGCCCGTGATGCGCACCAAGCTGAAGAACCTGATCG
The DNA here is from genome assembly GCA_964448005.1 of uncultured Candidatus Peribacteria bacterium. Taxonomy (GTDB): domain Bacteria; phylum Patescibacteriota; class Gracilibacteria; order UM-FILTER-43-11; family UM-FILTER-43-11; genus CAYUUW01. The sequence goes on along the minus strand of CAYUUW010000004.1, from coordinate 17,625 downwards.
ACCAGCGGGTGCTGGAGAAAACCTTTTTGGCCGGAGAATCCTTCGAATTCGCCGAAATCGAACGCCGCCGATCCCAGTACCTGTACAAGGACGGCGAATCGGGCCATTTCATGGACCAGAACAGTTACGAGCAACTGGAGCTGCCCCTGGACCAGATCGAAGACGTGCTTCGCTTCCTGAAGGAAGACACGGAAGTCTACATCACCTACTACGAAGGCAAGGCGATCGGCGTTCAGCCCCCCGTAAAGACCACGCTGGAGGTGATGGAAACCCCTCCCGGCGTGAAGGGCGATACTGCCACCGGCGGCACCAAGCCGGCCACGCTGGAAACCGGAGCCGTGGTGAACGTCCCCCTCTTCGTGAACATCGGCGACCGGATCATCGTGAATACCGAAACGGAGGAGTACGTGAGCCGGGCCAACGACTGAAGAGAATGCAAGTTGAGAGTTACGAATGACAAGTTGGAAATTTTTTTTGAATTGAACTCCCGACTATCAACTCATAATTCGTAACTTGCCCTTCAGCTCTCCCATCGCGCAAAAACCCCTGTGGAAAGCAGGCGGCCTCCGCTTTTTTCGGTAAGGCAAAGCTCGCCGCACTGGATGCTGCCCGCCGGCAGATGGTCCGCCAGCACATTCCCCAGCGTGAGGGCGGAGGAGGAAATGGCATAGGCATTGACGAGAAAAAAGAGCGGACTTTCGGAAAGCAAGCCGACGCAATCTTCCATCAGCTGAGGAAAAGCCGCATTGAAGCTCCACGTCTCCCCTTTCGGCCCTCGGCCGTAGGCAGGCGGATCCATCACAATCGCCTCGTAGCTCGCGCCTCTGCGCCGCTCCCGCTGAACAAACTTGATGGCATCATCGAGAATCCAGCGAATCGGAGCGCTCTCCAGCCCGGAAGCTTTTTGGTTTTCCCGCGCCCATCCGATGCTGGGGTAGGAAGCATCCACATGGGTCACCTCCGCGCCTGCGGCGGCACAGGCCAAACTGGCGATACCCGTGTAGCCGAACAGGTTGAGCACCCGGACAGGTTGCCGAGCCGAACGGATTTTCTCCGTCATCCAATCCCAATGCAGGGCCTGCTCGGGAAAGATGCCCGTGTGCTTGAAGGGCGTGAGCCGGGCGTAAAAGGAAAGCTCTCCATGCCGCATCATCCAACGCTCAGGCATTTTTTCGCGGAACTCCCAGCGTCCTCCGCCCTCATCGGCACGCGCAAAAGCCGCATCGGCCTTCTCCCAATCGGATTCGGGCAGCCTGGGCTGCCAAATCAGCTGAGGATCCGGACGGGAAATAATGTAGGGGCCAAAGCGCTCGAGGCGCTGCTGATAGCCGCTGTCGAGCAGTTCGTAATCAAGCGAGCCTTCCGTAGACTGAGCCAAGGAAGGAAGGGCTAGCAGCGCCAAACACGGGATTTTGGATTCTTTTTTCATGCGGCCAGTGTAGCGAAAAAAAAGAGCTTTGGCCACGCCGCAAAAAGGCTCAGCTTTGAGCGAAAGCCTATTCGGAATACCGAAAGGAAAGGAGATTGTATTCCTCCGCCCCGTACACGCAAACCCCTTCCGGATGCCACAGGACGAATTCCGACACTCCGGCATCCAACGCCATTTTGCTGCAAATGGTGCAATACGGCTTCCCGGCTCGAGAAGGCAGACCCTCCTCATCCAGACGAATGAAATAAAGCCGCGATCCGGCCAGCTTGTCGGGGTGCTTTCGCAGCGCATCCATAATCGCCCTTTGCTCGGCGTGGACGCAGCAGGTCTTGTCCGTGACTTTCTTATGGTAGGAATCCTTGGAAAAGCCGCATCTTTTTTGGGATTCCAGATGGGCAGGAGGACTGTTGAAGCCAGACCCGATCCCCTCCCCCTTTTGGACAATCAGCGAACCGCAGCGAGAGCGCTCGCAGGTGGAGCCTGCAGCAATCTGGGCTGCTTGGGCCATATGCCCCAAGGCCTCCTTTTCTTCCTGTCCGGAAAGCTGCTTCATGGCATAGGGGTTTGCGATCGGCAACAGCTCGTCAAAGTCCAGGCGAAAAAAGGCAAGCGTTGCGCCCCTGATCCTAGACCAAAGGAAGACCCCTGGCAAACAACCCGGCTCGGCAAGCCCAAGACTTGAGCAAGAAGGGGCTTTGATGTATTATGGATTTTGCATTTTAGCCTTTAAATTTTTTCCTATGGCCAATTCCAAGAATCTCCAAATGCTCTTGAGCCTTTCCTCCGCGCTTTTGCTCGCCGCCTGCGCCACCAACCCCGTCACGCTGCCGCCCGCAACAGCCCCTGCCGCCGAAGAAGACGCTTCGATCCCTGTCCCATCTGCGGACAAAGAGAATGAAGGAGGAGGCGATGATAATGCGAATGGAGGAGAAGCGGAGGAGATGGAACCCGAAGCTCAAGACGATGCCGAGGAGGGCCAGATGGAGAAAGAGCCTTCCGGCGAAGTGACCGAGAAAGAGCAGATGGAGATGGCGCCCGAAACGCCCAAAATCATGGAGCTGGACCTTTCCGGAATCGCCACGGAGAAGGAGCAAATGGAAATGGACCCGGCAACGCCCCAAAACTAAGGGGATCCGGAATCGAATCGGCAAGGAAAAAGCTGCCCCAACCGAAGCAGGAGGGCAGCTTTTTGATTCCTTAAAGCGCCTCCGATGATTCCAGCTCTGGCAGAGGCATTTGAAGTGCTTTTTCCGTACGGCGCTGCTCAAAAGCCTCGATCCGCCCCGCCAGATGAGCCTGCCAAGCCGGGTTCTGCGCCAGACGATGGCACCGCCCAGCAGACGAGCGGAAAGCGAAAGGGTCAGGACCGCCAAAAGGGCGAAGCCCCCCAGCCAAAGCGAGGCAAAAAAAGCGATCCTCAAGATCCGGAAAGTCAGATTGAACGCCAGCACCACTAGGCCCAGAAGGCCGGTGAGGACCCCTTTTATTCCCGCCCAAAGAATCCCCATGAAGCCCCTTTCCTCTGGTTTTTTTGGCTGGCTCTCCATGAAGAAGTTGGATCAGGGGGATGAATGAGCGGGGATGGCTATCGCTTTTTTTTGGGCCGAGCTCCTGCAGAGCCCTCTTTTCGGTCGGAGCGGGACCTGTTCGGCCTAGCCCCTTGCGCCTGCCCCTCCCGGGGCAGCTTGCGGACAGAGGCTGGCTTGGAATAGAGCCAAAACTCATAGGGGACCCCGGCCTCCTCCCCTTTGCCCAAAAGCTCCTTTTTGGGAAATTTGGGAGGCTTCGGGAAAAAGGCGTCGCACCTGAAGGCTTTTTTAACTTGGGTCAGGTAAATTCCCTTGATTCCCTTAAGCGAGATGGCTTGCTGGTAGACTTTTGCGCCACCCATGACAAAAATGGAGGCGATGCGATCGTCCGCCAGCTCCATGGCGTCTTTCAGGGAATGCGCCACATAGGCGCCCTCGGCCTTGAAGTCTTTGTTTCCGGTCAGGATCACGTTTTTTCTTCCTTTCAAAGGACGCTGGCTTTCGGGGATGGATTCCCAGGTCTTGCGCCCCATGATGACCATGTTCCGCCTTTGGGCATCCTCGTGGCAGATCGTGGTTCTGCGGAAAAACTCCATGTCGGCCTTCAGGTGCCAAGGCAGCTTGCCGCCAAGGCCAATACCGCCTTTCTGGTCGATGGCGGCGATGAGATAGAGCTTGGGCTTTTCTTGGTCCATGGATCTTGGTTTGGTTTGGCGAAAGGCGATAGGGTGAATCAGACCGCCACGGGGAATTTGATGAAGGAGTCGTGAGTGTAGTTCTTCAGTTCAAAATCGTCGAATTTGAGTTCCCAGAAAGGCTTTTTGGCGATCGAAAGCTGGGGCAAAGGATGAGGCTTGCGGCCCAACTGCTCCTTGAGGCCTTCCATATGGTTGGAGTAGATGTGCGCGTCACCCAGGGTATGGACAAAAACACCGGGGATTAGGCCGCACTCCTGGGCCAGCATGGTGAGCAGAATGCTGTAGCTCGCGATGTTGTAGGGCACGCCCAAAGCGATGTCTGCGCTGCGCTGGTACATCTGCAAATCGAGGCGATCCCCCATCACGCTGAGCTGGAAGAAGGCATGGCAAGGCATGAGGGCCATTTTCGGCAGATCCGCCACGTTCCATGCGCTCACCAGGATGCGGCGGGAATCCGGGCTCTTCTTGAGCAGGTCAATGGCCTCCTGGATCTGGTTGATCTTCGTTCCGTCGGGAGCCTCCCAGGCGACCCACTGCTTGCCGTAGATGGGGCCTAGCTCGCCCTTCTCGTCCGCCCAGGCATCCCAAATGGGGGTGTGCTCGGTCAGATCGTCGTCGTGGATGTTGGTGGAGCCGTGCAGAAACCAGAGGAGTTCGCGCAGGATGGCGTCGAAACGGACCTTCTTGGTCGTCACCAGGGGGAAGCCTTCGCGCAGATCGTACTTCTGCTGCAGGCCGAAAACAGAGGTGGTCCCTGTGCCGGTGCGATCGGTCTTCTGCAGGCCGTTTTCCATCACTTCCCGAACCAGGTCGAGGTATTGCTTCATGGGTAAAGGTTCTTTTTTGCGAGCCAGGCCGAACTATAGCATCGGGGCCTCCAGTTGTGAATCCAATAGTAAATCCACAAAGACGGGTGACCATGTTTTGGCCGTCAGCAAGGGGGCTGATTTTCGTTTCTTTCATGAAGCCTCTCTTTCTGCAGTGCTGCTAAGGAGTCCTTGCCTAGACCCTTCACAACGGTTGGGGGGAAGCCGTCTTGGCTTGAATAGTTTATCGCTTAATTTAATTTTTGAAAACAGAGCGCTGCGCTTTCGGCGGGCGGAAACCCTCCGCCTGACGATGGACAAAGCAATTGAAAGCCATTAGCATAATAGGGCTCAACCCTTAACCCTCGCCACCATGCGCCACAAGACTTACGGATACCTTCTTCTCCTCCCCCTGCTGATGACCCTGGCAGGCTGCTGGAATTCAGACTCCGATGAAGCCCCTGCCGTCCCGGAAAATGAACCGGCCCAGACGGAAAACGAAACTCCTCAAGGAAAAATCGATGCGGAGGCCGACCAGCTTTCCTACCAGGGCGCAGCGAAATTCGTTGCCGAAAAGGAAAGCTACCCCTGCAGCGATTACGCCATGGAAAGCGACATCTGCACGGCCGACCCCAACGGAACGGTTTCCGTGGAACGTTTCTACCTTCAGCTGCCCCAGAACGATATCCATTCCGAGCTTTTGAGCACCCTGGATCAGGCCAGCGAACCCATGGTGAAAAAGAATGAGGAAGGCTACCTCATCAATCTGGGCTGCAAAAACGACAATCAGATCCAGGGCGACTTGTATGGGCCTTACGAAAACGACAAGATCAATGCGGCATTCGAAAGCGGATCCACCCATGCAGTCAGCTTCGTTCTGGACCGCAACCAGCCTGAAAGAGGAGACACCGGCTGCCCGTCGCTCATCACCGAATTCAAATCCATTCAATAGCTTTTTCCGAAAAACCCTCCCTGTGCCAGAAGGCCTGGGAGGGTTTTTCTTTTTGCCCAAACAATTGAAAACTTCCTCCGCCTGGCCTATATTGAAGGGGCAGCTAAGCCATGGCCCATGAACCTGAGAACGCTCCGTGACCTGCCCGACCTTTCCGGCAAAGCCGTCTTCATCCGCGTCGATTTCAACGTGCCTTTGGATGCCGAAGGAAAAGTGGCGGACGATCTTCGCATTCGCCAAGCCCTGCCCACCCTGCGCTTCCTGCTGGAAAAGGGGGCCCGGCAGCTGGTGCTGGCCACGCATGTGGGCCGCCCCAAAGGGCAGGAGCCCGGCCTGCGGACCCGACCCATGGCCCAGCATCTTTCCGGGCTGATGGGCGAACCTGTCGCCGCGCTGGAGGATTGGGGCGAGAATGGATTGCCAGAAACGAGGATCGTTCTCCTGGAAAATCTGCGCTTTCACCCCGGCGAAAAGAGCAAGGCGGAAGCCGAACGGGACGCCTTCGGAAAGCAGCTCGCGTCCTTGGCGGACTGCTACGTGAACGAAGCCTTCTCCAACTGCCATCGGGCCCACGCCAGCATGACCTCCGTCCCCAAGTTCATTCCCTCTTACGCTGGATTCGGAGCTGAAAAGGAAGTCTCCCAGCTCACCCAGGCCCTGCGCGACCCGGCGCGGCCCATGGTGGCGGTGATAGGCGGCCTAAAGGCCGACAAGCTGGGGGCTATCGGCTTCCTTTTGGATGTGGCGGACAAGGTCCTGGTCGGCGGCGCCCTGGCCTTCGCCCTGCGCAGGCTGCAGGGCTACTCTGTGGGAGCCAGCCGAGTGGACGAGGAAGGCATGGCGGAGCTGGGGGGGCTGGCCCGGAAAATTGCCGATGACCCCAAGCTGATGCTCCCCACCGACGCCGTGGTGGCCGATTCCTTTTCGCCCCAGGCGCAAGCCAAAACCGTTCCGATGGAGGAGATTCCCGAAGGCTGGAAGGCGCTGGACATCGGTCCAGCCACCGCCGAAGCCTATACGCAGCAGATCCGGCAGGCAAAAACCATCCTTTGGTTCGGCCCCATCGGCGTCTTCGAGATGGAGCCTTTTTCCCAAGGAACCCGCCTCATCGGAGAGGCTATTGCCCAAAGCAAAGCCCTTTCCATCGTGGGCGGCGGCGACAGCGCCAATGCCGTGAGGGCTCTGGGGCTGTGGGAGCGGATGAGCCTGGTTTCCACAGGCGGAGGCGCTTCGCTGGAGATGATCGAAGGCAAGCGCCTTCCGGCCCTGGATCCGCTCAAAAAATAATCCTTTCGACTAACTTTTTTCCCGCATGAAGCATGTGCTCCGCGTGGAGGTGGATGAGGAAATCCAGCCCCTGATTGACCGCATCAAACGATTCAAAGGCCAAGCGATCTGCCTGGTTTTCCCCAGAAAGGCGCTGATTTTCCAAAGCGGAATCAATCTGGAGCTCCTCAAGCGCCAAGCGGAAGCCCAAGGCAATTCCCTCGAGCTGGTGAGCGCCGACCGGATCGGAAGGCATTTGGCTCAAAAAGCAGGGATTCCAAGCCAAGCCAGCCTGCAAATCCCCTCCAGCGCCATTTTGCCCCCGCAGGAGGTCGGAATGCGCATTGAGCCGATCCAGGCCAGGCGCAATTCGCTCCCCCGCGAAGCCCCCCAGCGCATCGAAAAAAAAATGACCATTGGCCAGCTGGTCACCGAACTGCGGGAAAAAGCCCACAAGGCTTCCCCGCTTTCCTCCAAGAAGGCCGCAGATCTGAGCCTCCCCTCTTCGAGGCCCTTTTTCCTCCCTTTGCTGCTCTTGCTCAGCGTAGGCATTTTCGGGCTCATCAGCTATGTGGCTCTGCCAGGAGCCACCGTTTACATTCGGCCGGCTTTCGAGCCCATCGACCACAGCCTGAATGTGCTTTTGGCCGACCGGCGAAGCAATCAAAGGCTCCTGAACCAGAATCAGCCCAATGTCATCGCCAGCCAAAAAATTGAGACCACAGCCAAGCAGACCAAAATCTTCAGCGCCAGCACCAAGCAGTTCAACGGAAGCAATGCCACAGGCGAAGTGACCCTGATCAACAGCTCGCAGGAAGAATGGCGGCTGCGCCAAGGCACCCGCTTCCAGTCTCCGGAAGGCCTGATTTTCCGTTCCAAAAATTGGGTCACCGTGGCTGCGGCAGCCCCGGACGAATCCGGGAAAATGCTGCCAGGAAAGCAAAGGGTAAGCGTGGAAGCCGACCCTTTCGACCGCTACAATAAGCCCATCGGGGAACGAGGCAACATCCCCCCCTCCAGATTCACCCTGCCCAACCTTTCCTCCAGCGAACAGAAAGTGATCTGGGCGGAAAGCAGCGCGCCTTTTTCAGGGGGGGCAGGCTCCTATTCGCTAGTGGTGACCGAGGAGGATGTGGAAAGCGCCAAAAAGCAGGTGGAGGAAAGCCTGATCCTGGTGGCCAGAGAGGAGCTGCAGGCTTTGCTGGAGGAAAGCAATCGGCTCAACCAGACCCACTTGGTGCTGCTGGACGACCGAAGGCAGCTCAAAACGAGCATCGTAGAAATGAAAGTGTCCGAAGGCCTAGTGGGGAGCTTCCGGGACAAATTCCAGATCTACGCCGAGATCTCCGCTCAAGGAATCGCCTACGATGCGGACCAGCTGCTTGCGCTGATGAGAAAGGAGCTTCGGGCCAGAACCCATCCGCAAATGCAGCTGAAAGAGGATTCAGTTGTGGCCGAAAACATCCGCTACGAGGTGCTGGAGGAGAACCCGAGCCTAGGGCAAACCAAAATCACTGCCACGATCGAAGGGATTCAAGAGTATGTCATCGACTCCTCCCTGGAAGCCGGCCTTCGCTTCTCCAGCCGCATCAAGGAGCGGATCGCAGGAATGCCCCTGGAGGAGGCCGAAGCCTATCTGAACAATCTTCCGGAGGTGGAAGAGGCCGAAATCCGGACTTGGCCCCTGTGGCTCTCCTCCATGCCCCGTCTAGCGGAGAAGATTCGCATCAGGCTTTTGGAGGGCGGCTGAAGAGGCGAAGGGTGTACGCCCGGCCTCAATCAAAGGGCCTCCACATCCACCGCATTCAGGTCCTGCAGCTTCTCGTTGCGGGCAGTGAGAGGATTGTAGGTCTGATAGAAAAGCTCGATCAGCTGAGAGGTCTCCAATTGGGCGACGCGCAATCCGCAGCCTTCCAAGCCAGCTTTAGCCAGGCTGATCCTTTCGGAAATGTGCTTGCTCATCTCATCGAACTCCTTGTGGCGGCGCCGGATATTGTCAATGCTGTCCTTGGAGGACAGGCTGCCCATGAATTTGGAGAAAATATTCTGGTTCTGCGCCCGATAAGGATCGTAGGGAATCACCACATAGAATTTCTTCTCCATGATGTCCGCGTACTCCACCAGCTTCTGAATATAATCGCAGTATTCCATCGTCTGGCTTTTCAGCAGGGCGTTCTGGTGGAGCTCGCCTTTTTCGCGAACCCCCTCGATGTACTTGTCGATATCCAGCTTGCGGGAATGGACCAGGACCTGGATCGGGAAATCCAGCGAGTTGAGGAAGCTTTGGTAGCCGTAGATGATGGCGTTCTGCTCCTGCTCAGACTTGAGGCTGAAATTGATGCTGCTGGTCTGGAGCACGGCCCTCAGGCCGCCGTTCTTGAGCACGACCAGGTTCCCCTTGATCTCGGCAAAGCTCAGAAAGCTCTGGGTGCTGACAGCCGGATTAGTCTTCTTTTGCCTCACATTGTCATTGGAAAGCTGGGCCATGCTATTCTGGATTAAGGTCTATTTCGCCTTTCTCAAGCTCCTGCACTTGGAAATTCCCATAAGGCGCCGCCGAAGAGTTGACCGAGGGAGCCGTCAAAGGAATGGCTGGTTCGGGGCCCGGAAGAGGCTGGCTGGGGTCGGATTCGCTTTTCTCGGCTTTCGCCAAGGATTGAGAGGGCAGTTTGGCCAAAAGGTCCAGGCGCTTTTTTTGGGATTCCTTCGTGCGCCAGTACATGTTCTGCGTGGCGCTCTCTTCGCGCCTGTGGCCGAAGAAAGCCTCCGTGATCAGGTCATCGTCCTTGGCCTTGTCCAGATCCTGGTGGTCGGCGGACGCCACCCCTTTTGCGCCTCCGGAATCCAGAATGTGGCTCAAGTCCTCCAGGTTGACCTTTTTGCCTTCGCCCACGGCAGGGCGAGGATCCCTCTCGGCCTCCCGAGGCTCCTCGTTCAGGTTCGGCGCCACCAGGTCGCTGATGCCGCGATGGTCCCACATCCTTTGCTTGGGCTTGATGGAGAATTCCATGGCCAGCAGGACGAACTTGGTGAAAGTGACGCTGTTGATCTTGAGCAGGGCCACTGCCAGGCTCAGCAGAAAAGGAATGAGCAGGACGATGTACTCCAGCGTGTTGAGCTCGTAGAATTTGGAGCTGATGGCGAAAATGACGTAGCTGATGCCTCCGCCCGCCCCCACAATGCCCAGCTGGCGCAGGCTGAAGGGGCCCACAATCTTGTCCTCTATGCCTATGTCTTGGGGAATCTTGTACTGAAGCATGCCTTTTTTGAATTCAATCCTTTTATTTTAGCACAAAAATGGCCAAAAATAAAGATGATTAGAGTCATTGCGATTGCTGAGACCAGCGGGATGGAAAATGCTGTCGCTCAGAATCCCGATGCCCATCGGGATGAAGAGCCTCCCAAACCCCTAATTATAAAAATCCCTGCCGGCCGGCAGGGCTGACACAATTCAATTGGAGCGGGTAACTCCGAAAAAACCGGGACTGCCGCCCAACCTACTCACTATCGCTACGCTCAGTTCATAGCTTGGAGCGGGTAGCGGGAATCGAACCCGCATCTTCAGCTTGGAAGGCTGACATACTAGCCATTGTACTATACCCGCATACGCTTCGCCTCGATGGGCGAACCCGCATTTTCCGCTTTCCTAAGCCACCTTATAAATAGCAGGAAGCGAAGCGAGAGCAATAGTACTGGTTTTATAACCAGGGCTCAATAGATAGAGAAGAAAAAAATTTGCTTAAATAATAAAAACATGTTAAAAGTACAGCCATTAACCCTCCACCATCATGGGAAAAGGAATCGTGCTCGATAGAGTTGAAGTTAGAGATGAAGGTTTTGATCCGAGAGAATTTGAAGGGTTAACCGGAATAACCGAGTTCAGGGAGGGCATCGATCCTGAGGGAGTTTTAAGCGATCCCCCTCCCGGAGTGGCTTTGGATAGCGGGCCATCGGCCCAGGGACGGCATGAAGAGGGGGTCAGAGCCCGAATAGACGCACAAGCAAGCAGAAGAAAGCTGGAGCTTTTCTTTGGGTTGATGGCTTTGGCGACCGCAAAGAGGGTCACCCTGGGAGAGCTTCTGGATGAATTTGAATCAGATCCGCAAAGCTTATTAACCCCCCTGGGGGCAACACCCGCAGAAATGTCGGTTCTGGCTAAGGAATTAAGCGGGGCCGCAGAGCAAATGGAAACGGCATTGGATTATCTGGTCTTTTTGTCTCTAATCAATCAAGAAGCTGTCGAAACAGTCATTCAAAGGATGGAAAGGGTGAGCGGCGGGGAGCTGGCTAGGATTCATATTCTGGAAGGCGTGGACCTGGATGAAGAGGATCGAGAGAAATTGGAAGGGCTTTTCAATGAAAAAGGAACGATGTGGTTTGGGTGCCTCCATGCTGCGCTGACCAAATAGGTTTGAAATAATCGCTCAAAAATGTTAAAATGATTGAAGTTAAATTTTCTTAAACCCTCACCGCCATGCGTTTAAGTGACTCTCCTCTTATACCTCCTTCCAGAGACGCGAATAACAGTCCTTTATCCCACGGATATCATCGAGGCCTGCAAGGAGTCATGGGGTCTCCAGGGGAAGAAAGTGATCGGGAGACTAATGACTCTCTTCCTATATCCCCTTCCAGAGACGCGAATAACCGTCCTTTATCCCACGGATATCATCGAGGCCTGCAAGGAGTCATGGGGTCTCCAGGGGAAGAAAGTGATCGGGAAACTTTGGTTGGGAGTGAGGACTCTGAAGATGGCGATGTAAAACAGCTAGCGGAAAAAGAAAGAGGGAGGCTGAAGAAAATTACTTCAGCTCAAGAATCGGGCATGGGAAATTAATCAGTCCCGCACACCCCTTCACCCCATCGCCAAAACCTGATAGGCTGCTCCGTGCAGCCTTTTTTGTTTCCCTGCTTTAAATCCTAAGACCCCACTCCCATGGCCGTGCAGCCCAACCAGATCGAAAAGCTCCTGGCCCAACTGATCGAGCTGAAAGAGAAACTGGCCAACGCCAAGGCTATTCTGAAGCACTACAAGATCACCTCCCCCCGGCTGGAGGATTTGAAGAAGGCCAAAAAGGAGATCTACGAGCAGGTGAAGGAAGAGGCCGACCGCATCGAAAGCGAGCACTACGAGGACAAAGACTACGAACAGGCCCGCAACGAGGAGCTGACCCGCAAGAATGAGATCAAGGAAAAGACCGCCGAGCTGCGAGAGCTGATGAACCAGGTGAACACCGACCAGCAGCTGAGCACCTACGACTACAACATCAAGGGCGAAAAGGTGAAGATGCAGGTGCAGCGGACCGTAAAGGTCTACCTGAACGGGAAGGAGGAACGATGAATTCAAGCTACAAGCTTACAGAGCTTACGCAGCTTCCATAAGCTTATTAAGCTACAAGCTATTTAAGCTCTTAAGCTTTTTGTGGTAAAATGTGGCCGAAATAAAAACTAACCGCAAAAGATATGCTTCCTGCATTCCAGAATATGGGTTGGCTCAGCATTGCGCTGGGCGCGTTTTTTTCCTTTTCTTTGGGCATGCTCTGGTACGGCCCGGTTTTCGGCCAAACTTGGATGAAGCTCGCCAACATCAAAAAGGGCGACATGAAAATGGAGAATCCTGGCCTCACTATGAGCCTGGCTACCCTTAGCAACTTGCTGACGGCCTTGGCCATAGAACGGCTTTTCGTGTGGTCGGGCACACCTTCGCTGCATGCGGCCATGGGCATTGGAGTGATGGCGCTGCTCGGCTTCAGCGGACCGAAGCTGATCGATGGCGTGCTGTGGGGCAGGCAGCGCTGGGGGCTCTTTTGGTTCAACATGGCCTACACGCTCGTCACCTACCTGGGCATCGCCGGCATCGTATTCGCCTTGGCGACGGACTAGCGGCATCGCCACCCCTTTTGATTGCAAAACACACTACTTTTGTATACAATTGTAGTGTGTTTTTAATTCAATCAATTCCATGACCACCACCATCCAATTCCGCGTGGATCCGAAAAGCAAAAAAGAGGTCGAAAAGATCCTCGATGAAATGGGGCTCGATCTGCCCACGGCTTTCCGCGCCTTCATGAAGAAGATTCAAGCCACCCGCAGCATCCCCTTCCGCCTGCAGGCTGAACCTGAAGTGGATGAGAACGGCCTCACTCCGAAACAGGTGAAAGCCATTTTAAAAGCCTCGGACGAAGCCAGGCGAGGGATCAATACCGCTGGCCCCTTTTCCACAATGGAGGATTTGATCCAGCATCTCAATTCCTGAAAAAATGATCTTTGACTACCATAAGGATTTCAAAAAGGCCTTTGAAAAGCTGGACAGCAAGCGCCAAAAGAAAGTCAATCAAGCCCTGATGGTGCTTAAATCAAATGCCCATCACCCCTCGCTAAAGAATCATGCCCTAAAAGGAGGCATGAAAGGAAGCCGATCCATCTCTGCGGGGGGTGACCTGAGAATCATTTTCACAGAATACGAAAACTACACCCTGGTTTTCTTTCTAGATGTCGGCTCCCACAATCAGGTGTATTGAAGCCCTCAGATTCGCACAGGACTACATCTTCTCCAGGCTCTCCAGCCCCAGTGCCTCAAACGCCAGTTCCATGGCCTGGATCGTCGCTGCCGTAAGCAGCAGGCGAGACGCCTTGAGCGCCTCGCTTTCGGCCTGCAGAATGGAATGGCCGTTGTAGAAGTGATTGTAGTCCTGGGCCAATTGGTAGAGGAAGTTGGCCAGCAGGTTCGGCTTGAACTCGTCCGTGGCCCGCTCCAAAGCCTCGGGGTAGCCCAGCAGATGAAGGGCTACTTGGGTTTCCGCCTCACTCAATTGATCGAGGGCCAATTCCGAGACTTGGCTGAGGCCGAAACCCGCCTTGCGCAGCACGGATTTGGCTCGGGCCAAGGTGTACATCAAATACGGAGCGCTGTTGCCTTCGAAGCTGAGCATTTTGTCCCAATCGAAAATGATATTGGTGCTGCGGTTTTGGCAAAGGATGTTGTATTTGATCGAGTTGATGCCCATTTTGCGGGCCAAATCCAGCTCCTCTGCCCCGCTGAGGTCTTGACCCTTCTCCTTCACCAGGGCCAAAGCCCGATCCTTGGCTTCGTCCAGCACTTGGTTGAGGAGGATGATGTTCCCTTTGCGCGTGCTCATTTTTCCGTCCTTGAACTGCATGCGGCCGAAATTCACATTCACGTTGCGCGCCGGGGTCAGCCCAAGCTTCTGAGCCGCAAAAAAGACCTGGCGGAAATGGAACTCCTGGGCAACATCGGTGACCATGACCATCAGATCCGGATGCCAGGCCTCCTCCCAGTATTTGGTGCGGGCCAGATCGCGCGTGGCGTAAAGCGTGGCTCCATCGGATTTCCGCACCAGAACAGGGACCCCTTCGGGCTCCGGGGCGGGAATGATCCAAGATCCGCTCTCCCCGTCCACAATGACTCCGGAGCGCCTCCCCTCCTCCAAGATCGGCCCCATTTTTTCCTCGTAGAAGCTTTCCCCGTTCATGCAGTCGAACTCCACGCCCAGGGCGTCGTAGATGGGCTGGATCTCTTGCAGGCTCCATTCCACGATCTTCCTCCACATGAGCCGGGCCTCCGGCTCGCCCTGCTCGAATCTAAGGTATTCGGCTCGCCCCTCCTCGTCCAGCCCCTCGTCCTTTTCCGATTCCGCATGAAACTGGACATAAAGCTTCTGCAGCTCGCGGATCGGGTCTCTCTCGATCGCCTCCTGGCTGCCCCACTTTTTGATGGCATGCATCAGTTTGCCGAACTGGGTGCCCATGTCGCCAATGAAGTTGTCGGCGATCACCGTCCAGCCCCGCTGCCGGTAGCTCTTCTTGATGGCATCGCCGATGATGGTGGAAAGCAAGTGATGCACCCCCATGGGCTTGGCGATGTTGGGGTGCGAATAGTCGATCGCCATCGTGCGCTTTTCCTGAATTCGGAGGAACGAATCAGGATCCTGGATAAGCTGGCGCAGGTTTTTTGTATAAAATTTTTGTTCAATCCAAAGATTGATGAAGCCCGGCCCGGCCACTTCCGTTTTTCGGATCAGCGGAGAATCCAAATGGGGCACAATGGCCTCCGCCACCTGGCGAGGGGGCTTCTGGGCCGATTTGGCCAAGGCCAAGGCCAGATTGGAGGCGAAATGCCCATGCTCCAGGGTTTTGGTGGCCTCCAGGTGGACCTGGTCGCCCTCAACGGCGAATCCGGCGGCTTGGGCGGCTTGCATCAAGGCATCGGCAAGGGGTCTCAGAACGGGGTTCATAAAAACGGGCTAATTCGCCAGGAGTATAGCATTCGATCGTGGAGTCCGCATTTGACAGGATATAGCAAAAATGCTATTTATAGTATGCTCCTTAGCATCACCGCAGAATTAAGCGGGGGAAACTTCGGACAGGCTGCATGCTGCGCCTGTTTGGAACCACCCCCGTTTTGCCTAAGAAACGGAGGTTGGCCACAAAGCAGAATTTTCAAGGAAAAGAACATGCACGAAAGTTTGGCAACAGTAGAAATTACCCCCGCCCTGATTTTCATTTTCCTTTGGGGCTTGGCTGCAATTGCCATCCTCGTGAAGCATTACGCTGGACGAGGCATGGTCCTATCGCTGATTGTTGTTGGCGGACTGATCCTTTGCCTGATTGCGCCATATCAGGAGCGTCCTCAAAATGAAAAAAAGGCCTTCGGCCATTCAAGGGGCATCAACCCTAACTCGAATTGCCCGTAGGCACCCAGGCAAAACGGAATCCTGTCCCACCCTTCGGATGCATTGCATTCGGACGGCGGGACGGGCTTTTTTAATTTGGCAACCGTATCAAGGCTCCATTCGCCCCAGCAGGGCGCGGGTAAAGGAACTTGAGGTTTCAAGCAGTTCCGTGCGGCGCCACACCCCCTCCCTAAGGGCAAGGGGGAGATTTCCGATAGGCTCCACAAGCGCGACCGCTCCGCCCACAATGGAAGCATTGCTATCGGTGTCGCCTCCAATCAACACGGCTCGGCGGGCGGCGGCAAAGCTGAAATCGGCCGCCAGCAATCCGTAGCACATCGCCAAGGAATCGGGCACAAAGCAAGAGCCGTTCGAAAGCTCCAGCAAAGCTTCGTCGGATGAAAGCTCGGCGAAACGGTCGGCCATTCCCTGCAGCCTACGGGAAAGCTCTTTCTGGGCCTCGCCAAAATCGGCCTCGAATCTTCTGGAAAGATCCAGTGCCCTGGAAATAAAGGCATGACGCCCTTCCAAGGTCTTGATTTGGCTTGGGTCGCTGGAAAGAACGTCTTCCAGCATTTGCGCATGAACCGCCGAACACACCAGCGCAATGGCGGAGCGGTGGGTCATGCAGGTAAATTCGGCTATGAGGTCCAGCCTTTCCTGCGGATTGAGGGGATCCGGGCTATGGTGCATGGCCAAAGCCAGAGGAATCATTTTCATCGCCACCCCATTGCCGGATCCGCCCTCTTGTCCGGACTGCCTGTGATCCGCGCCCTCCCCCAATCGCCGAACGGATTCCCGGGTGGCCCTGCCCCACCCCATAATGCTTTCTTTTAGAGCCTGCACGTGACGCTTGGCAATAGCCGGCATGTCCACCTGACCCCCCGCATCGATCACCCCTTGCTGCACCGCCAAAGTCAATTGGGCATCGTCCGACCACTTTCCGGGGAAATGCTCCGAATGAGCGGGATGGCTGGGCGGGCAGCGAAGGTATTCGTCCGCAACCGTCGGCATTCGCTCAAGAATTTCCTGCCGAGTGAGATTTTCGGCGGGGAGGCCGAGCGCATCGAAGATGGCGACCGCCAAAGTCGAATCTTGGGCCTGCCGTTGGACTTCTGCGGCAAAAGGCTTCATGGGAATAGAGTGAGAGATTGAGGCTGGTCCATAAAAATAGCATCCAACTCCTGACCCGTCAAAGCAAGAACAAGGCGAAACAGGAATGGCATCGAGGCGGGAAAAGGAGTATTTTAGCCATTGCAACCTGCTTCGACTAATCGAAAAAAACATGACACTCGCCTCCTCTTTCCCCTTCATCCAAAAGCTCCAGGATTTTGGCCAGCATGCGATAGACAGCTACGGCTACTGGGGCATCTTCGGCCTCACTGGCGTGGAGCAGTTCATCTTCCCCTTGCCCTCCGACCCCTTCATTTCGCTGGGAGTCGCCGGAGGCCTGAGCGCCTGGAAGGTCTCCCTCATCGTGCTGGCCGGCTCGGTGATCGGAGCCAGCATCGGCTATGCGCTGGGCAGGGCGCTGGGGCACCCAGCGGCGCGCTGGCTTTTTGGCGAGCAGCGATTGGAGCAGGCGGAAAACGTGGTCAAGAAATGGGGCATGCTGGGCGTGATCATCGCCGGACTGACCCCGATCCCCTTCAAGCTGGCCACCTGGAGCGCCGGCATTTTCGAGATGCGGTTCTACAAATTCATCCTGGCGACCATTCTGGGCCGCATGCCCCGCTATCTGGCCGTGATCTACGGCACGCAGTTCTTTGCTCGGCACATTGAATTCGAGGGCACGCTCAGCGCCGCCATCCTAGGGGCCGCGCAAGGCATGACGGAATTCCTCCCCATCTCCAGCTCGGGGCACCTGATTCTGATGGAGCACCTGATCAAAGTTCCCCTTCCCGCTTCGCAGCTGGCGCTGTTCGACATCTTCCTGCACGGCGGCTCCCTGCTGGCGATCCTGATCTATTTTTGGAAGGACTGGTGGAAGCTTCTGCAGGAGCTGTGGGAAATGATCCGAACCTGGACCTTCCATCCCCACAGCCTGCCGGTGCGCGTGGCGGCGGCGACCGTGCCAGCCATTGTGGCCGCTCTGCTTTTCCAGGAGCTTCTGACGGGCCCTTTCCGCTCTCTGCTTTCCATCGGCATCGCCTTCCTGGTGATGGGAATGGTTTTTTTCCATGTGGCCAAAAAAGGAGCCCACAACCACATTGAGCACATCCACCTCAAAAAAGCGATTCTGATTGGCTGCGCCC
>CAYUUW010000003.1:42892-56862 GCA_964448005.1 uncultured Candidatus Peribacteria bacterium | reverse complement strand
GCTCCTCGTAGTTCAGGGAGATCTTCTCGGCGGGAGCGGTCGTGGATGGCTGGGAGGCCGTGACTTCTGCCTGGTTTTCTCCCGCAGGCTTGTTCCGAGCCCCAAGCGCCTGGCATTCGGAAGAGGTCAAAGTGTAGCAGGGATCGGTGGCCAGCCTGCCTCCGCCGGTCGCCCCCGAAGAGCCGGAGGAAGAGGAGGATCCTGAACTTGAGCCGGAAGAAGCCCCGCTGGCCGTTCCCGCCTGAGCCAAGGAAGCCTGGACCGAAACAGAGAGGGTGAGGGCCAAAGAAAGAAGGGCCATGAAAAGGCCTCTCTTAAAAGCAAAAGAGGAAGTGGAGGACATGCGTGGAAGGGTTAGGGGCTTGGGGCAAATCTGAAGCCAGGCTGGCTCAGACAGGTCAAATATTAAATCTAAATGAATTTTTTGTCAATACCCAGCTTTCCCTGCAAAAAAGAAGGGTGAAAAAAGAAAGGAGTTAGGTGGCATATGGGCGACTACCTTGCTGAAGGAGAAAGGTGTTAGCGATCCTTCTCCATGCGTAGCACTCCCGCCGCCAAAAGGCCAATGGCCCCCGCCAAAACCACATAAAGGCCATACTTTGGCCCAATGGGACGCGCGCCGGCATTCAGGGAAAGGAAATGGATCAGCTCCCAGGCTAAAAGAAAAGAAACGATGCCAGAGGCCAGGGGCAGGGCCCTCAGCCTTCCGGAAGCCAGAGCGGCAATCGACGCCAGCGAAAGAAGGATGAAGGCGTAACCGTAAGGGCTAGGAGAAAAGCCAAATCCCTCCAGGAAATACCTTTCCAAGCCATTCACCCTCACCATGCCCATCACCCTCCATTCCGCCCAAGGCAACAAGGTTCCAATGATCACCCCCGCAGAAGAGGCTATTCCAAGAATGGATGCGATGCGAAGCTGAAATTTTTTCATAGGGACAAGTTGAGTGTAGCTGCGAGCCAACCCTATCAAAAAAAGACCGTGCTGGCGAGCGTTCAATGGGAAAAGCCTTGGGACGTCGGAAGATTCCTTTTTAAGCAGGAGTTGTCTAGAATAGGCCCATGCTGAAAAAGGAGAACAACACCGCCTTCATCGACAGCCAGATCTGATTATCTCCCTACTTACTTAAGGGCTGAGAACTAAGGAATAAGTGAGTTTGCTCAGCTTAACCTTAGTCCTTAGTCCTGAATACTTAGTCCTGAATTATGTACAAGCAGATCGCCCAAAACAAGCGCCGGACCGGATTCCTTCTGCTGACCTTCGTTGCCTTCTTCGCGGCCATCGGCTACGGCTTCGGATACATTCAGACCCAGGACCAAAAAGCCTCGCTGGGCTTGCTGGGAATCTTTGGAATCGGAGCCGTCGTTTACGCCCTGATCAGCTACTTCGCCGCCGGCAGCATCACGCTGGCCATCACCGGAGCGAAAGAAATCAAGAAGTCGGACCATCCCACTTTGTATAGGACAGTGGAAAACCTGAGCATCGCCAGCGGCGTGCCCACACCCAAAATTTACCTGATCGACGACAGCGCCCTGAACGCCTTTGCGACCGGACGAGGACCTGGGAATGCCTCCGTCGCCATCACTCAGGGGCTCCTGGACCAGCTGAGCAAGCCGGAACTGGAAGGCGTGATGGCCCACGAGCTCTCCCACATCCGGAACTACGACATCCGCCTGCAGAGCGTGACCGTGGCGCTGATTGGATTGATTGCCTTGGTTTCGGACATCTTCCTGAGATCCATGTACTACGGAGGCGGACGGCGGCGAAATTCCGATTCCAAAGGCAATGCTGCCCTGATTCTGATCGGAGTGGCCTTGGCCATCCTCTCCCCCATCATCGCCAAGCTGATGCACCTGGCCATTAGTCGCCAGAGGGAATATTTGGCCGATGCCAGCGGCGCCCTCATCACCCGTTATCCGGAAGGCCTGGCGAGCGCCCTGGAAAAAATCAAAGCCGACAAAGAGCCCTTGGAAGCCGCCAATAAAGCCACCGCCCACATGTACATCGAAAACCCCCTAAGGAATGAGGAAGGGATGAAATGGATGAACGGCCTCTTTTCCACCCATCCGGACATTGAGGATCGGATTAGGCGGCTCAGAGGGATGGGGGTTTAGAAAAACCAAATGCAAACGGCGGCGAACCGCCGTAGTAGGGCGGGATTAATCCCGCCCTACGCAATCCATTGCGTACGCATTGGTTTTTATCCAAAATTCCCCTAAAATACATCCATGAAAAAATCCCTCATTCGCCTCAAGGCCCTGCAGATCGTCGTGGACGCCATTCTGATTTTGGCAGCTTTCGCGCTCGCCTACTTCATCCGCGTCGGCTTCATCCTCTCCACCGATTTCCCCTTCCCGCGCTATGCGCTGATCGCCCTGATCACCCTGCCCATCACCTTGGGGCTGATGTTCTTCGCCCGCAGCTACCGGCTCACCCAGCAGGCGCTCAGCCTGAGGCATTTCCAGCGCATCGCCTACGTGTCCATCCAGAACGTGGCCGTCTTCATGGTGCTGTACTACTTTGCCTACCGGAACTTCTTCTCGCGCCTGATTCTCGTCTACATCTTCGCCTTCACTCTGGCTCTGGTCTACGGCTGGCACCTGCTGTTCCAGTGGATCCTGAAGAGGAATTTCCAAAGGGAGGTGGGCGTGTACCGCACCCTGGTGATCGGAGCCAACCGTCCGGCGGAAGACATTGTGGGCCTGCTGATCGGCCAAAGATCCCACCTGAAGCCTGTGGCCGTCATCAACGCCCACGGAGGCCAAAAGACCCATCTGCATGGCGTGCCGGTGGTGGGCAAAATGGACCGCTTCGAACGGGCTGTGGCGGAAAACAATATCGACGTGATCCTCCAGGCGGATCATCTGGAGCAGAGCCTCAACATCATCAACTACGCCTTGGCCAACCACCTGCTCTACGTGATGCCTCCGGAGCTTCTGGGCGTCTTCCAGGGGCACCAAAGGGTCGAAGAAGTGGAAGGCGTGCCGCTGCTGAAGGTGGAGAAGCGCAGGCGGTGGTGGCACGATGTTTGGTAACAACCCATCGTGATTCCCGTCGTGATCCCAGTGGTGAAAATCACAATTGGAATCATAATCGGCATCACCACAGGGGCCACCATGGGCGCCACAACTGGTATCACAATCGGATAATTTATGAAATGCATCATCCTCGCCGGCGGGTTCGCCACACGTCTCTGGCCCCTCACGGAGAAAAAAGCCAAGCCTTTGCTGCACCTTAAAGACAGGCCGTTGATCTCCCATATCGTCGAAGGAGTCCCAGCGGGCATTCCCATCGTCGTGTGCACCAATGCCGTGTTCGAGGCCGAATTCAAGGCCTGGGCCGAACGGTTTCCGGAGCGAGACATCACGGTTTTCGTCGAGGATTCAGCCACGGATGAGTTCAAGAAGGGGGCCCTGGGAGCCACCGCCTACGCCATCGAATCGCTGGGGATCCAGGAGGACCTGATGCTTCTGGCCGGCGACAACTATTTCGGGTTTCGGCTCCAGGACATGCTGGGCCGCTTCCAGGGCAATCCCCTGCTGGCCGCCTACGACATTGGCGACAAAGAGCAGGCCAAGCGCTTTGGCGTGGTTATCGAAAGGAACGGAAAGGCCGTGGAGTTCCAGGAAAAGCCGGCCGAGCCCAAAAGCACCCTGGTCAGCACCGCATGCTTCCTTTTCCCCGCCAGGAGCCTGGCGGACATTGTGGCCTACGCCAAGCGGAAAAAAGACGACCTGGGTGGGATTTTCGAGTACCTGCTGAACGAAAAAAAGGAGGAAGTGGATGTTTTTGTTTTCCAGGAGCCCTGGGTCGACATCGGCTCGTTCGAGGCCTACCTGGAAGGCAATCGCCTGCTGCTGGAAGGAAAAACCATTCGGGAAGAAGGCGTGACGGAAAGAGGACAGAACACGCTGAGCGGAGGGAACTTCTTGGGCCAGGGATGCCTGGTGGAGAACAGCGTGCTGGAGAACGCCGTGATCCTGAAGGGCTGCGTGATCCGCAACTGCGTGATCCGCAACTGCGTGGTGGACGAGGATTGCGTGCTGGAGAACCTGGACCTGAGCCACAAGATGCTGCGGCAGGGCAGCAGGATCGTAAAATAGAATGGAGGAACCTGGACAATGGCCGAGAAATTCCATTTTTGAAATTGCAAAAAGAAGCTATTTCCTTTAACCTATGGGGGCTTTTAGCCAGCTCTGGATAGGCGGCCTAAGCTCCTCATTCATAATTCGCCCTTCGTAATTAGTAATTTTTAAAAAATGAAACGCATCGATAAAGGCCTTGTCGCCATCCTTGTCGCCACGCTGCTGATGGCCTTGGTCGCCCTTCCCGACTCATTCAGGCCTGCCATGCCCCAAGACGGCCCGCTAGCGGCGGCCAGCAATTGGCTGCGGAGCAAGGAAGTCACCCTTGGGCTCGATCTGCAGGGCGGCACGCGACTGGACTACCGGGTGGACCTGAGCAACGCCGAACGCCTGAACAGCGATGAGGACGCCAGCAACGATGTAGCCGTCAATGACCTGGTGGAAGGCGTGCTGGCAACGCTGGAGCGCAGGGTGAATAGCCTGGGCGTCTCCGAGCCGCAGATCTATTCCTCCAACAGCGCCGGGGAACGCCACGTGATTGTGGAGCTGGCTGGTATCCAGAATATCGAGGAAGCCAAGGCAGTGGTGGGCAAAACCATCCAGCTGGAATTCAAGGAACCGAAAACGGAAGCCGACCCCAATGAGATCGGCCTCATCCGAGAGAAAGGCCAAGCCCTGCTGAGCCAAGCTCTGGCTCCAGGAGCCGATTTCTCAAAGATCGGCGAAGCCTCTAAAACCGCCGACGGAAAGATCGAGTTCGTGGCGGAAGCCGACGGCTTCGAATCGGATCTTCCCGTCCACTATGCCAGCCTGATGCCCTTACTGAAGGTGGGCGAAGTCCATCCTGAATTGGTCGAAGGCGGCGGAGAGTACAGCATTTCCGAAGGCGGCAGCATCACGGAGAAGAAGACCCTTCGCATCGTGAAGCTGGTGGCCAAAGAAAATCGAGAAAAGACCACTGAGACCCAGGAGAAAGTCCGGGCCAGCCACATTCTGATCCCCTACCAGGGCGCTCAAAGCGCCGCCGAATCGGTCACGCGCAGCAAGGAAGAGGCTCAGGCGGAAGCAGAGCGGCTGGCTGCGGAGGCAAAAGCGAAACCGGAAGCCTTTGGGGAGCTTGCCAAGCAGCATTCCAGCGACCAAACCAGTGCGGAGAAAGGAGGAGACCTGGATTTCTTCGGCAAGGGAGCCATGGTGCCCGCCTTCGAGGAAAGCGCTTTTGCCCTGCAGAAAGGCGAGATTTCCGAACCTGTGGAGACGGATTTCGGCTTCCATGTGATTCAGGTGACAGACAGGCAGGAAGCCAGCACCAGCACGGCCCAGGAGCCCTTCTATTCCTACCAGGAGATGGCGCTGGACATCACGCCCGATGCCTGGAAGGCCACCGGCCTCAACGGCTCCCATTTCAAGCGCGCCACAGTCACCTACACCCAGTTCGGGGCTCCGCAGGTGGCTATCGAGTTCGACAAGGAAGGGGGTGAGATTTTCGCCGAATTGACTGAAAAGCTGGTGAACAAGCCTTTGGCCATTTTCGTTGGCGGAGAGCTTATATCTAAACCTACAGTGGAGCAGAAGATCGCAGGGGGGACGGCGGTGATCACCGGCACCTACACCCTGCAGGAAGCGATGAGCATGGCCAAGGACCTCAACACCGGAGCGATCGACGCCCCCATCCTGCTGAGCGACCAGTACACCATCAGCGCCACCTTGGGCGAGAGCGCCCTGAAAGCCTCGCTGATCGCCGGCCTGATCGGCTTCGCGGCTGTCGCCCTGTTCATGGTTCTGTACTACCGCCTATTGGGACTGGTGGCCGTGCTGGCCCTGGGAGTCTATTCCACGCTCCTGATCTTCATCCTGAAGACGACGCCTCTTGTGATGACCTTGGCAGGCATCGCCGGCCTCATCCTTTCGGTGGGAATGGCGGTGGACGCCAATATCCTCATTTTCGAGCGGACCAAAGAGGAACTGAAGGAAGGGCAAAGCTTCAGCGCAGCCATCGCAGCAGGCTTCGAAAGGGCCTGGTCGTCCATCCGGGATTCCAACACCTCTTCCCTGATCACCTGCGCCATCCTGTGGTTCTTCGGCAATTCCATCATCCGAGGCTTCGCCCTGATGCTGGCCCTGGGCATTCTGGCCTCCATGTTCACCGCCATCACCGTGACGCGCTCCTTCATTCGGACCCTGGAGAAAACCAAGGTCGCAAAAAGCGGCTTCCTGCTGGGCGTGAGCCTGCCGAAGTCAAAATGAGGCCGCCCCCAAACGCCCGCATGATCCTGAGTCCAGCCCAAATCAAAGCCATTCAAGCCAAAGTGCCCGAAAGCGAGCGCGAGGCTTTTTTGGACTCCGCCATACGCTCCGCCTTGGCCAATCTCCCCGCCGCCCCGCGCCCAGTCGCTGCGGACGGAGGATTGGAGCTTTTTGCGGACGGAGGGTCGCGCGGAAATCCAGGACCTTCGGGGGGCGGCTTTGCGCTGTACCAGAAGGGCAAACTGGTGATGAAGGGGTCAGAATATTTTGGGGAAAAAACAAACAACCAGGCTGAATACCTGGCTCTTCGGCTGGGAATGAGAAGGGCCTACGAAGAGTACGGCGACCTGCCCTTGCGATGCTATATGGATAGCCAGCTGGTGGTGGAGCAGCTGAACGGAAGATACAAGGTGAAGAGCTCCAGCATCCTGGCATTGCATCAGGAGGTGAGCCGAATCAAGGAGCAGTTCAGCTCCTTTGCCATCCAGCACATTCCGCGGGAGCAGAACAAGGTGGCAGACCGGCTGGCGAACGAAGCGATGGACCGAAATTAGTTACAAATTTTGAGTTACGAGTCGTGAGTTTAGATCCCGGGTTTTTATCTACTCGCAATTCGTAACTCGTCATTCGTAACTGCTTACGAATGCTTCTCAATCATCTCCATCAGGTCTTCCTTTTCGTGCACGCCCACCAGATCCTCCACGATCTGGCCGTTCTTGAAGATCTTGAGGGCAGGAATGCTCATGATGCCGTACTGGCCGGAAAGATCGATGTTCTCGTCCACATTCACCTTGGCAACCACCGCCTTGTCGCCCAGCTCTTGGGCCAGCTCATCCAGAATGGGGCCTTGCAGGCGGCAAGGGCCGCACCAGGGGGCCCAAAAATCCACCAGAACGAGCTTGTCCTTCACCTCCAGCACTTGCTTCTGAAAGCTGCCCTGATCCACATTGATGACCGCCATTTTTTTGGAAATTATGTTTTAAGGAAGTGGAATCAGGATAGCCCAAAAGGGCGGGCCGGGCAAGCGATTGGGGGGGGCAAAGAGCCCTAAGAGAGCCTCAGCCTAAGACTCCAAAATATCTGCGACAGCGGATCTGCGGCGGGCTACGGGCGGAGCAAGCGCAATCAAGGCCGGCGTGTGCCTTCGCGCCAATTCCGTGGCCTCGGCAGGAGCGCCTTCTTCCAAGGGTTGCGCCTGCCCTTGGGTTGATTTTCCTGGTATTTCAGGGGCACATTCTTCCATGAGCGGAGTGCGCCTTTGCGATGGCTCACTTGGCCTTTCAGGGGCACCTTCTTCGGGATCAAGTTTTTCGATTTCGTCTGCGGCAAATCGGCTCAAAGGAATCGGAACCTGAGGGTCTCCATACTCAGGAAAACAGAGCTCCACAAGGGCATATCCATCTTTATCCCAAGCCAAAACCACCCCCTCTACGGTAAGGTCGATCAATTCGCTCCCTTTGGGGAATTTGGTGACTCCTTCCCCCTGATAGATAAAGGAAAGACGAGTGCCGCAAGGGAATTCCGCTGAGTACAAATCGACTTCTGTGAGCTCAACCCCGTCTTCCGAATTGTCGGAATTGGCGGATGCAGCAGGGGGGCTAAAAGGAATGTCTGGATCGAAAAGAGAATCAACGTCCGAAGGCGCAAGGGTGAATGGGCCCGAATCATCCTTCCTTTCGCCCCGCAGCGAAGCAAGTGAAACAGGAGTGCCGGAATCAACATCAATAACCATGGTGGTGGGTCGTTGGCCTTCGGAGAAGGAGGGTACTGGCCCAATGTCAGCAGACTGATTGGCAAAAACAGCTTCGCTTGAATGCCTTATTTGGAAAACAGGAGCATAGGCAGAAGACGTTTCATCGTCAAAAAGAAGGGGTTCTGAAGCCGGATGGCCTGCCTGGGAGGGTGAAGCATAACCCGAAGGAGTCTCATTCGAAAAAGATCCAGGAGCTCGATCAAAAGAAGAAGGGGGTTTCATTTGGTTTGGGGTGGAGGGATGACAGCATTCTATCACTAAAAATTAATCTGTAAAGCAAAAACCCCTCGGCCGAAGCCTGAGGGGTTTTTGACAAAGCCCGAAACGGGCCTTGAGTGGAATGATTTAGCGAACGGCGTCCTTCAGAACCTTTCCAGCCTTGAAGCTAGGAGACTTCATGGCAGGGATCTTAAGGGGCTTCATGGTGCGGGGGTTCACACCGGTGCGGGCGGCGCGTTGGGCAACGCGGAAGGTTCCGAAACCAGTGATGGTGACGTTCCTGCCTTTCTTCAATTCCTTGATGATGGAATCCAGAAGAGCCTGGAGAGCGTCTCCGGCAGCTTTCTTGCTGAGGCCGGTCTTTGCGGCGATTTCGCCGACAAGATCTTGCTTGGTCATAATTAGAAAGAATTAGGAATTAATCTGGGCGCAGTATAAAGCCAAAACTCGGGCAGGATCAAGCGATTTCCCTCTATTTTCAGCGAAAAAGTAAGTTGAATAAAAAATTTATTCTAATTTTAGCACTTGTTTTAGGGGTTTTTTAGATATTTGACTAAAAAAAATATTTCATGGGGAAAAACACGCAAAAAAGAGCCGCCGCCCCTGGAAAAGAGCCGAAATCAGCCTAAAGAGGCTCGATCCGCCCAAGGAAAAAATACCCTCCGGGTTCGACCGAAAAAGCAGAAGCTGAAAGAAAGAGGAAGCCTCGGACGTATGCATGGGTGTATAAAAGAAGAGCAGATTTTCCCATACGCCATTCCGCCGCATGATCGATGACGCCCAGCTGGCCCTGAAAACACTGAAAGACCCTGAAGCCTTCGGGGAGCTGATGGAGCGCTACGAAAGCCGCCTTTTGCGCTACATACGGCGCATTTCCAGCGCCGACCCGGCAGCCGCGCAGGACATCCTTCAGGAAGCCTTCATCAAAATGTACCGCAACCTGAATGATTTTGACCCCAGGCTCCCCTTCTCCAACTGGGCCTACCGCATCGTCCGGAACGAAACGCTCAACGCCTACCGGAAGGAAAGCCGCCGGCAAACGCTCTCGCTGGACGGAGAGGATGACTACGGCGCCAGCCTGATGGAGATTCTGGCGGACGGGACGGACTTGCCCGAAGCCTTCTCCCGAGCCGAGCTCCAGCAGAAAATCCGCCAGGCCCTGGACCTGCTCAGCCCCAAGTACCGCGACGTGCTGGTGCTGAAGTATTTGGAGGAGATGGATTACAGCCAGATGAGCGAGATCTTAAAAAAACCCATGGGCACCGTGGCCACCCTGCTCAGCAGAGCGAAGGAGCAATTCAGGAAAATCGCCATCAAAAATCATCTAATATTATTCCAATAATGGCTCCGTTGTGGATCCGATGGTGGAGCACATTGTGGATAAGGTTGTTGCAGCCACCATTTGCGCCACAATATGAGCCGCGACTTGAATCGGGATCGGAAATAATTCGTAACTCGCAACTCGTCATTAGTAACTCGTCATTAGTAACTCGTCATTAGTAACTCGTCATTAGTAACTCGTCATTGATATGGAAAGCATCCGAGACAGCGTTCTGGAGAAAATCAAAGAGGGTCACATCGTTCCCAGGCCCAAATGGCATTTCGCCCTCATGCATGGCTTGCTTTGGGGCGCCTTGGCCGTCAGCATCGGGCTGGGCAGCCTCGCCGTGGCCTTCAGCCTTCGCCAGCTTTCCAGCACACCCCTGGAGATGGTTGCGGCGGCTTCGCGCGGACGCTGGCACAGCCTAACGATCATGCTGCCCTATTTGTGGTTCGGCTTTTTGGGCCTGGGGGCCTTTGCCGCCAGCTGGCTGCTGCGCCACACCAAAAACGGCTACCGCATCGCCCCCGCCTGGGCGGCCGGAGGATCCGTTCTGGCCTCGCTGCTTTTGGGCGGAGCCATCTACTTGAGCCATGCGGATCGTCCCATCGAAAAGCAGCTCCACCAGCGTTTGCCTTTCTACGCGGAAATGAGGAAAGGGCAGGAAAGGATCTTCCTTTCCCCGGAAAAAGGGGTGCTGGTGGGGCGCATTGTGGAACTGAGGGCTCCGGACAGCCTGGTGCTGATGGACCCCCTGCAAATGAGATGGGAAGTCGACACGGGGCAGCTGCGGAGATTCAGGGCGGAAGAAGGGATGCGAGCGGGAATCCTGGGCAAAAGGACAGGGGAGCGCTCCTTTGAAGCCAAAAAGATCCACATCCTTCCCCCGCTGCCGGAGCGGCTTCCTGCAGGCTTGCGAAAAAAATGAAAGAAAAAGGGCCTGAGGCTTGTATCGACCTTTGCAAGCGCAGCGCAAGCAGCCTTGACCTTGCGGCCGCAAGAATCACGCAGATCCGATTTAGACCCGAATCCCAAGACCATGAAAGTTCGATTTTCCAAGCCTCTGCCCGTTCTGCTGGCCGCCCTGGCCATCGCCGGCGGCAGCGCCGCCTTCAGCGCCTCGGCCAACAGCACCGAAAGCGCCGATGCGCTGAAGCTCCGCCCCGCCATTCATCAGGAGATGAAAGAGGCGATGGAGAGCGGAAGCTACGAAGCCTGGGCCACGCTGGCGGCGGAAACCCCCATGGGGCAAAAGCACGCCGAAAAGATCACTCCGGAGAATTTCAAGAAGCTCCAGGAAGCCCACCGCCTGATGGAAGCCGGCGACAAGGATGGAGCCAAGGCTATTATGGATGAGCTTGGCGTCAAGCCGTTCAAAATGAAGCGCCATGCCTTCCGGCAAGACATGAAACAGCTGACGGAGGAGCAGAAGAAGGTTTTAAAGGAGGCCATGGAGAAAAAGGACCCCGCAGCTGTGAAGGCGCTGATGGAGGAATACGGAATCCAGCCGCATCATCCTAAGGGCATTCTGATGGGAGGCGTGGCCAAGCAGCTGACAGAGGAGCAGCGGAAGGCCGTGAAGGGAGCGATGGAAAGCCAAGGCCCGGAAGCCGCCAAGGCTCTGCTGTCGAGCTACGGCGTGAAGCTTCCTGAGCCTCCCGCCTTCGCCAAGCTGAGCGCGGAACAGAAGACAGCCCTGGAAGCTGCCCGCAAGAGCGGCGACAAGGAAGCCGTGGAAGCCTTGCTGAAGGAATACGGAATCGAGAAGCCCCACGGCAAAGCCTTCGGCAAAGGCCGGCTTTTCCACCGCGGCATGCAAGATTCCAAAGCCAGGGCCCAGGAATAATGGATAAGGAGAGAAAATCAATAGCGCAGGCAAAAGCCTTCTCCTT
This sequence comes from uncultured Candidatus Peribacteria bacterium, assembly GCA_964448005.1. Classification (GTDB taxonomy): domain Bacteria; phylum Patescibacteriota; class Gracilibacteria; order UM-FILTER-43-11; family UM-FILTER-43-11; genus CAYUUW01. Next base: position 45,348 of record CAYUUW010000003.1, on the reverse strand, counting down.
CGGGAGGGGGCTTTTGCTGAATCGGGGGAATGGATTGACTTTTTTTATATTTATGCTAAAATTTTTTCCTTTTTGCCCTCCTTCAGTCCGGCCATGCTCGACGAAAGAGCGCCAAAAAGCTGCCCTTTGACACCTTGGGTCACAAAAAGGCTTTAGTTTCTGTATAGCTCTCATTTTTTGCCTGAGGGTTTTTATGAAACTAAAGCCAAGAAGTTCAAACACACCGGCGTCTCGGCCGTAAAACGAGGGAAAGCGAGCGCTCTAATGCGTTACTACAGCAGCAGCGGATCGAAACTGACCCCAAGCCAAAAAATGGGCTGCGTGGTGGCCGCCTTCATCCTAGCCTTTGTGGCCTGGTTCTGGTACCACGATGGAGTCTTCAGCAAGGTTTGGGTGGTGACCCACCAAAAGCCCGCCTTCTGGTGGGCCATCGGATTCTTCAGCTTGGTCTACCCGCTTTGGCGCCGGCTCAAGAACCCCCGAGGGTTCACGTGGGGAGAAGGAGCATCGCAGGCCGGCATCATGCCCATCGTGGGCATTCTGGTCTGCTCCCTGTTCTTCTATCTTTTCACAGACCTGAGGGACCAGGAATTCATGAATGCCTACGTCAAAAAGGCAGTTTATGAAGAGTCTTGGACGGGCTGGGAAAGCCATCCGGACAAATGCGATAGCGAGGGGAAGAACTGCCGGCCGGTCCCGGACACTTGTTCCGCGCACCACAGCCCCTCCTGGACAGTGCTCCACAGCATCAATTCCCATGGAAGTCCGCGGACGACAGGGATCAATGCAGAGGTCTACCGGAACTACGTTCGGTACTTCGGCAACGAGACGATCGAAAGCCACGGTCACGCAGGCCAGTGCAGCATCGGGGATGGCAAAACCTTCGCCTCGACCTTCAAGGGCGGGCGCGAAGAGCGAATCCCCAGTGCGCTGTCCCACGAGTTTGCGAACTACGTGAAAGCCTCGAAGCAGACGATTCGTCGTCACAAAGCCAATACGGCCCAATTCCGGAACTATCTGACGGCCTACCCGTCCATCAAGAGCGGCCAATACGGGCCGATCGAGGTGGACCGGGTGATCGCCGCCAAGGTGCAATTGCCCCAAGGCTGGGCGAAGAGCGTCGATCACGAGCTCGACTTGGCCCTCACTGACCTGGGCGAGAAGCGCCAGGTGAACATCCTGGTCTACGTGGTCGGCACCAGCGACCAAGCCTTCATTCATGCGCTCAAGACCTGTTGGGTCGGAGGCAAAAAGAACGATGTGATCGTGGTCATCGGCTCCGCCAATGGACACGACATCGACTGGGTCGACGCCAGCATGGCGTGGACCAAGAACGAGCTCTTCAAGGTGGAGCTGCGCGACCGCGTTCAAGATCTGAAAACGCTCGACGGGAACGCCGAAGCCTTGGCCAAAGCCATCGTCGACCAAATTCAGCAGCCCGGAGAGCGCGGATTCGTCCGTCAGCCCATGGAGGAGTTCGAGTACATGGCGGCAGAGGTCGATATTCCTTTCCACATTTGGGGAGCCATCCTGGGCACCATGTGGGCCTTTGGATGGATGATCGCCTGGGCCTTCGAGAACAACGACTCGACCGATCACAGCGCTCCTCGCCAGGAGCGCACCCTGGGAGACCTGTTCCGGATGGGATGGGATCTGATCCGCAATACCGCAAACCGCAACCAGCAAAGTGAATCAACCGAACCCGATGGCGTCGAGGACGACGACATCGACGACTGGAGGAAATGAGATGAGCATCAGCACCCGTAGCATCACTCGCATTCTGACAATCTTCGCCCTCTTCAGCCTCACGGCCTGCTACAACAGGTTCGTGGATCACGAAGCGGGTATCGAAGCGGCCAAAGAGGAGACCAAGAACGTCCATGCCAACATGACGAAGAAGATGAAGGCACAGGGTCTCACGGTCGAAAAATACCAGGAGATCCTGATTAAAGCCATGGAGGCCAGCATGTCTGGCCGCTATGGGGACGATGGTTCTCAGGCCGCCATGCAGTGGATCCACGAGCAGGATCTGGGTCTGGACAGCGACATCATCAAGAGGATACAGCAGGTCATCGAGGCCAGCTACAACGAGTTCCAGGCCGCCCAGAGCTCCTTGATCGACAAGTGTCGAGCGTACAAGGCATCCCGACAGAAGTTCTTCTGGAAGGGGGTGGCCGATCGTCATGGCTTTCCCACGGAGGACGTCGAAGAATGGTGCACTATCGTGACCAGCGCCGAAACCAAGGCCGACTTCGGCAAGGGGGAGCTGAGCGATATCGATCTCTACGGCGATAAGAAGGCGAACGAGGCCAAGCCGGCGAACTGAACTTCGTGATCCAAGCCTGCAAAGGCTGACCCAAAAGCGGGAACCCCTCGGTTCCCGCTCCTTTTTAATTTAGGACTGCAAAGCCCCGTATGTGTTGCGGAAGCTATCGCCCCAAAAGCCCGTTGGCCAC
>CAYUUW010000003.1:18596-42882 GCA_964448005.1 uncultured Candidatus Peribacteria bacterium | reverse complement strand
TTTTGCGAAAACCGCCCCGGCACATCACATTCCACCGCCACAAACAGCGCCAAAAGGAGCGCCGACCAGAAGCTCTGCACGGCGAATCCGTCCACCAGTTTGGCCGCGCCCATGATCAGCAAAGCATTGATGACAAAAATGAACAGGCCAAAGGTAAGGAGGGTGACCGGCAGGCTCAGCAGCACCAGCAGAGGCTTCACGGTGATGCTGGCCAGCCCCAGGATGAGGGTGACCCATAGGCCGGTGACGAAAGAATCCAGCCGAACGCCCGGAATCAGGTAGGCGCCGCCCAAAAGAATGAGGGTGCTGAGCAGCCAGCGAGCAAGAAGCATCATGAATGGGGATAGGCATGGACCGAGCCGATTGTAGCACAAAACCGATCCGCTTGAAGATTGTGCTATACTGCCGGAAAACAAACCCGACCTATGGACATCCAGGAAATCACCCCATCCACCTTTCCGCCGGCCAAAAAGGAAAGAAAGGCCCTCTGCAGCCTGTGCGGCAAGGCCAAAGGCCTGGCCAGCCTGCTGAATGCGGACCTGGTCCGCAGCTCGCTGCATGGGGTCATCAGCGGAAAATACCCCGAATGGGACCGGAAAGGCTACATCTGCCGAACGGACCTGAACCGCATCAAGGGCGAATACATCCAGAAGGTGCTGCAAGACGAGCAGGGTCGGCTTTCCAGCCTGGAGCAGGAAGTGCTGCGCAGCATGAAGGAGAATGAGATCCTTTCGGAGAACACCAACCAGCAGTTCGACAGGGAGCTGACTTTCGGCGAGCGCATCGCGGACAAGGTCGCGATTTTCGGCGGCAGCTGGCGCTTCATCCTTTCCTTTTTGGGCTTCATGGCGCTGTGGATCGTGCTGAACGCCCTTTTGCTGAGAGGCCGCCCTTTCGACCCTTTCCCCTTCATTCTGCTGAACCTCATGCTTTCGTGCCTGGCGGCCCTGCAGGCCCCCATCATCATGATGAGCCAGAACCGGCAGGAGGACAAAGACAGGCTGAGGTCGGAGAACGACTACAAGGTGAACCTGAAGGCCGAGCTGGAGATTCGCCACCTGAACGAGAAGATCGACCACCTGATCCAGTACCAGTGGCAGCATCTGCTGGAGATCCAGGAGCTGCAGCTGGACCTGATGCAGGAGATGGCCAAAGAAAGGCGGCGGAAGTAAGGCAAAAGCGCCCGCGCCCCGGATCTGGGAAGCGGACGCTTTTTTGGGGAAGGGCGAACAAAAAGCAGGATCACTATTCCAGGCTAAAGGTTTGCAGGATGGACGGCACCTCCCTCAGCCGATCCTCCATCTCCTCATTCGCTGCGTATTGGGCTCCCGAGTAGCCAAAGACATGATCCTTGCTTTCGCCCAAATAGGCAGGCTTCGGGCCCTCTTCGGCTTGGAGCTGGGCCCATTGGGCCTTGGAATGGATGGAGACGACGAAGATCTCCTTTTGGCTAGGCAGGCCGAAACCAAAGGATACGGAAGGGCCGTAGATTCCCAGATCCAGCTTTTGCGAGGAAACCAGGTATCCGGCCCAGCTTCTTGGAAACTGAAGGCTGAAGTTGTATTCAGGATTTGAATAAGAGGAAGAGCCGGCAAAGTCCACTTGGGGCGGACCAAGCTCCGCCTGCTTTTCCTGAGCGAGCTGGAAGGCGCTCAAGAAAGCCCCCTTGGGTGCCCACAGAAGAGCGGGATCCACCGGATAGCCACCCATCTTCATCTGGAAGGCAAGACGAGGTCTATCGGTCGGAAAAGAGCCGGAATAATCCATGGAAGCGATCTCCTCCCCCCTGCTCACCTTTTGCCCCACCTTCAGCTTTATATCCTTTAGGCCATGATGATAGTGCGCTGTTGCCTCTAGGCCATGGATCATGTGGGAGATAATGATTTCGCCTTCATTGCCTTCTTCTTTTGGACTCTTTTCATGGGCCTCTATGACAACCCCATCCCAGGCGGCATAAACTGAATCATCGCCCCCTTCTCCAGCAGCAAAAATCCATGAAGTGTTGTTTTCATCATACCCCATAAGAAGATTGGCTCGGCTCGGCATGGATATTTTTTTAGGATCGAAGGGCAGCTGAGTGCTTTCGTCGAAATTGTCTCCGGATTGGTTGCTTAGGATATCTTTGCGCATTTCTTTCTCCAGCTCCTCCCAAGCAATCTTTGCCCCTTCCGGAAGGCTTTGGAGAATTTTGCTGCCCAGTTTTTTCACTTGGCCATCGGAATAAGAAAAGCATCCGCTCGTCGGAAAATTGATTTGAGAAGGATGAATTGGCGAAAACTGACCTTCGTGGCTGAAATTGTATTTTTCTGGATCAAATAGGCTTATGCCATCGGAGACAGGGAGAAATTCGCTTTCCAGGATCTCGTAACGTTCGAAATATTCAGGAACGTTCGAAAAGCGAATTTCATGACGGGCCAGTTTGTAATCTTGAGCATCGATGTAGAACCAAAATTGCTGATTCTCTTGGCCCAAGGAAGGGGAGGACATTTTGAAAAGATGGAAAGTCTTGCTGCCTTCTTTCAAGGCGCTGTATTCATAAGCCTTCTGGGAAGCTAAATTTTGGATCTGCATGCTGGCCGAATCCCAATGGCTCTCGGACTCCATAAAAAGCTTGTAATTCCCATAAGCAATCTCATCGATGCTGTCTTTGAATTCGAAGTCCTTTTTTGGATCCATGGCGGCAGTCAGGGAATATACTGAAGGATCTTCTGGGGCAAAGGTCAGAACAGCTGCTCCGGAGTCCGCTCCAAATTCATTGCTAATGTCTATCTTCTGGGCGCAATAGTACTTTTCCCCCTCAAAAACTTTTTGCCAATGCTCCGTGTCCTTATCAAAGGATAAAGGCTCCATCTTGGTGCTGTAGAGGCGCAAATCGCCAAAGGAATTGAGGGATCGGGAAAGGTACACAGAAAGGACCGAGTCGCTTTTTGGATCCTTTTCAAGCCCCAAAAGATTGCCGGAATCATCAATATAGGTCTCTTCTACTTTCGATTCCAGCAAACGGTTTTCGCGATAGGCGGAGTAGGCGACCTTCTCGTGGTAGATCCCTTTGGCCTGGCTGTAGCTCTCCAGCGCCTTGGCAAGCACCTCCTCCGGTCGGAGGGGGTTGTGGACAAAAACACTTATCGCAACGGCAGCAAAAGTCAGGCCGGCCGCATAGGCCAGGGAGGATCGCTTCATGGGGGTGAATAAAGAGGATAAGAATGAGGCTTTTTCCTCTTCCGGCCGAAGGGTGTGCTGGGCTTTCCTAAAAAGCTGGCTCCGAAGTTCGCTTTTGAACTCGGGCCGCAGGGGCGGCAATTCTTGCCGAAGCCGTTCTTCGATGGATAGGGAGTGCTTCATGCTTAGTGAGATGAAAAGGCGGCCGGATTACTGCAGTTTTTCCAGATGGAGGGAGAGGGTCTGCAGGGCGCGGCTGAGGTTGGAGGCCACGGTCTTCTCCGAAATCCCGAACAGCAGAGCGATTTCCTTGTTCCTCAGGTCGCCGAAATAGCGCAGCTCCACGGTTTCGCGCTGCTGCGGAGGCAGCCTGAAAAGAGCTTCGCGGATGGCTTGGGAGCCCAGGCTGTCCTCTGCCAAGCAATCAGGACCGCGGGCCTTGTCGGCCAGGGTTTCGGGCAGCTCCTGGCTAAAGCGCTTCTCGCCGGACCGGTAATGCTGGTTCAGCTCGTTGCGGGCGATGGCGAAGAGCCACGCCAAAAACCCCTCCTCCGCATCCGATTCCAGGGTATGGATCTTGCTCAAGGCCTTTTCCCAGACCTGCCCGCTCAAATCCTCGGCATCGGGGGCATGGTGCAGCCGGCGCTGCAAATACTGGTAGATTCGTTCGGCGTATCGGTCGTAGAGTTCCACGAACGCTTCCGGCTGCGATTTGGCTTTTTGGATCAGGCTCATGAACCTTAGGATGCCAAAGTTTGGATTTTACTGCAAAAAAAGTCCGCAAGCCGAAATTCGTTCTTTTGGCTGAAAAGGGGCATTAGTACCCCCTTCAAGACGAAGGGGACTATTTTCTGGACAGGCCGGGATGAAAAAGCTAGAATTGAACCCATTTAATTTTAAAGAACCCCCCATGGCCCTCTCCTTGAAAGGGCCCTCCACTGACACCATAGACCCGGAGGAGAATGCTCAACCCCGCGCCACTCAGGAGGACCATGAAGCAGGATCCAACATGACCAGCGGGATACACGAGGTCTACCCGGACATGATTCCTGTCCTTTTGCCAAGGCACTTGGGCAAGGAATCGGCAGAGAGGATTCAGGTCATTCTCTCCAGAGCTCTTTTGAAAGTTCTTTTCCCTGCATCAGGCTCCCCAAGCACCTCGAGCACCATAGAGGCTCCATCGCAGCCGAAAGGTCGGTTTTCGGGCCTGCTCAGGCACATTGCACCCGAAATGTCTGCAGCATGGGGGAAGCTGAAAGACAGAAGATCGGAGGAACGTGCCATCAAAGAAACCAGGATTCGATGCGAAGCCTTGGCTCGCAAGATGGTTCAGGAAATGGTGGAGGCAGAGAACTCAGGGCAAAAAATGCTCTACTTCTCAAAGGCCAAGACGAGCGGCTCTACTGACATCGATTTTTCAAACCAACAGGTATCGGACGTTCTTGCGTTTATGCAAAACGAACCCATCCCCTACATTCCCTCCACCGATCCTGACGAAGAGGAAATAGGCGAGATTCTGGCGTGGAAGGCGCTCGAGCCGACAGGAAGCCTTTATGAAATGACCTATCGGGACAAAAGGGGGAAAGCCAAATTAAAGCGCATGATGATGCCCTCGGAAGCCTATGCCGCCTCTCTTACGAATAAGCTCGGCGTTGTCCAGGCCGGACTAATCACCGCCACATCAAGAATCATCCCGGGGTCCATTTTTTTGGACGGGAGGCTTTTCTACGGCTTCGATGCACATCAGGATGTCGATCAATTGATGGCCATTCGCACCAGGATGCATGAAGGAAGAGTAAGATCCCTGAATTGCAAGCCCGAAAGCATGGAGGATGAATTGCCCTTCGGATTCAGGCCAAGCGACGAACGGCATGCGGATATTTTTTGCGGTCCCAGCCTGGACCCAAAAATCAATCAGCAGGTGCAGCAGTATATTTGGGTGGGCAAATCGGTTTCTGCCCAGCTGCTGGAGAACGCGGTCCAAGAAATCAGGGCGAACGAAGAGTTTGAAGGGCGGCAGGGAATCGAGAGGGTGACTGCGGAGAGGTTCCCCCAAGGCATGGCCGTCCGGTTTCCGCCCTATTTCAATACAGCCTACATCAGGCGCTTCAAAATCCGCCTAGAGGATTTTTATCTTGATTTGGAATGAGGAAGTCTGGCAGAGCACATTGAAAAGGCTGCAATTTGGCAGCTACCCCATCATCCAATGATCGGAACTCTCTTATTTGGATCGTTTTGAAATCCAATTTCTGTGCGCCTCGACATCATCTGCGAAATCAGCGCAGACAAGAATATCTCGCCAGTCTGTCTCGGCGAGCTTAATTGCTTCTATCAATTTATCAATTTTCCCCCCACTCACTCGCAGAACAGCAAAAAGGATTCGCTCTAGGTCAAATTGAGGCATTCTTTGGCGCCAGCCCCGACTCAATAAATACTCCGCTCGATCCACATCTTGAGGGTCGAACAAATTCCTAATGTGATTTTTGGTGAGCAAAGCGAGCTTGCTTTGGTTTCTTGCCATCTCTTTTATGCGTAATATTCTTTTCCCTCTGGCCAAACTCGATTTCCTTGATTTCTGTGTCGAGCGCCTTTCTAAGGAGGCTTAATAGCTTAAAGCAGCCAAGCGCAAGGGGATAAGAATTTTATCCGTCTTAATAAGGCAAGCAAATCCGCCGGATTTCTCAATGCACGATTCGCTGCCTGGTAGCTGCACAGTCACATAGGGCCGCTTGCCGGTAATTCAAACTTTTAACGAAGCTCTGAAGCCCCTGGCCGCATAGTAGGATTCTGCCCCGTTGTGATACACGAAGACAGCATTGTAGCGTCGGTCGGAGAAGAGGGCCCCGCCCAGCTTTCTGATCTCAGCAGGCGTTCCCACCCAGCTGGAGGTCTTGGTGTCGAATTTCCCAAGCTGCTGCAGCTCCCGGTATTGCCCTTCCGTCAAAAGCTCAATTCCCATGGCGGCAGCCATACCCATAGCGCTGTCCTTTGGCTTGTGCTCCTTCCGGGAATCCAGCGCTTCATGGTCGTAGCACACGCTTCGGCGCCCTGTGGGGCTTTCGGCGGAGCAATCGTAGAAAACGTATTCGCCGGTTTTTCCGTCGTGGCCAACCACATCCGGCTCGCCGCCGGTTCTTTCCATTTCATGGAGCGACCACAGCTTTTCGGAATCAGCCTTCAGCTTAGCTTCCACCTTGGCCCATTCAAGACCTTGGTGGCGGATCATATTCTTCTCGAAACGGGCTTTCAGGGTTTCGATTAGGGCCGAATGCCTGCCTGCCGGCAAGGCAGGTTGTTCTGGCGACAATGCTTTCTTTGACATGGTTTTTCAGTTGTCTCGCTTCGATTATAGGGAACTCCGCCTCAAGAGCAAATTGCAAATGAGGAAAGGGATTCAGGCGAGGCCTCCTGTCCATAAAAGGGCTTGAAAAGTTTCTTTTCAGGGATTTTTCGCCTCAAGCCAACAGATTTTTATTTTGATCCTTTGACAACTGAGGGTATAATGCAGGGTGCGGCAAATAACATCCTCGGTATGTCTTCATGCAAATTGCTACATCACAGGGTGCGCCTGTTTTTTGCTGCGTTCGTTTTGCTCTTTTTCGCCCTCAGCCCCTGGGCTGCGCTTTCGGCCTTGGCACAGGCCTCAGCGGGACAGGGATTCTCAGACGTCCGGCCGACAGACTACTATTACAATTCAGTCGCCTACCTGGCCGATCAAGGCCTTGTGCATCGGTCGGAAAAATACCGGCCCGACGATTTTGTGAGCCGGGCCGAAATGGCCAAGATAGCGGCACTTTTCGCCAAGCTGCCCCTCGCCTCGGCTTCCCGGCCCTTCCAGGATGTTTCCGAAAAAGATTGGTTTGCCAGCTACGCGAACGCTCTTCACGCCCATGATCTGGCCAAGGGCTACCCTCAAGCAGGCCGGCTCTACTTCAAGCCGGACCAATATTTGACCCGGGCGGAAATGGCAGTATTGATGGACCGGATCCTACGCACCACAGAGACTTCCCCTGTCCGCTTTTCCGACGTGCCCAGCGCCCACTGGGCCCATGATTCCGTTGGTCGCCTGGCAGCGGCGGGGGTAATGAAAGGGAAAGGAGGGGGTAGCTTCGGCTTGAGCGACCGGCTGAACCGGGCCGACATCTCGGTGATCCTTCAGAGAGCCTCCCGATTGGGCCTGAAATCCTTGTCCGCCCTCGATTCAGGCGCAGCAAATGAAACCGATGGTGGCGCTGCAGAAGGAAGCGTCGGCGAAGAAGGCGGAAATGCTGCAGGAGGCGCGAATAGCGGCGGGAACGAGAGTGGCGGCGAAGCGAATGAAGGCGGAGAAGCAGGCGGAAGCGGGAACGAGACTGGCGCAGCCCAAAGCGGAGAGGGGCTGGAGGACTGCGATGGCCATGCGCTGGACCTGAGCAAAGCGCACAAAGACAGGGTCGTGTGCTTTGACGGCCCGGACGGCTTGGAATTGAGAGGCATTTTCTACAAAAGCGAGGGCGACAGCCTCCCGGCCATAATCGTTATCCCGGGCAGCGGCGGAATCTATAGCAGCAACGGAGGCGAAATCCTGAAGACCGGCACGGATGGAAACGTGGCTCTTCATGCCGACGGCATCGGTTCGGACCTGGACGACCTGCCTGTCCTTTTCAGCCAGAGCAAGGGCATGGGCCTGATTGTGGACAGCTTCGCTCCTCGCGGCTACGACCCCGACAAGGACAGCAAAAGCCAACGTCCTGAGGGGGTTGAGCTGGCCAAGGATGCCCAATTCGCCAAAACGCTCCTTTCCAGCCTGGAGGATGGAAAGGGAGCACGGATCGCCAATGGAAAATTCGCCCTGGTGGGCTATTCCCATGGGGGAGGAGCGGTGACCATCGCCTCCATGGCGAATGAAGTGAGCCCCATCCAGAGCTACCTGACGGGCCCGGAGTTCAAATACTACGCCAACTACTATGGCGGCTGCGGAAAGATCTTCGACATGGCAGGAGACGCCCCCTACAGAAACCGAGCTCCCATTCATTTTTTCCATGGCACCCAAGATCCCATCAGCGAGCATTGCACGGAATTGCTGAGGCAATCCAAACTGTCCGATTCCGTCAACCTGGCGATGGATTACTACCAGGGGGCCGGCCATGGCTTCTTCTATGAGGACGGCGCTGCCGATGTGGCCGCCAAGCAAGAAAGCCTGACAGCCATCAAAGCGGACTTCAACAAATGGCTGGGCACCTCTTTCCAATAATTAACATCCAAAATAGCTCACGAATACGTAATATCCCCTGTTGCTATCAAGCCTATGCCTTGATCAATGGGGGGTATTTGTGGGCAAGCATAAATGCAAAATTCCTATCCTCTTCCCTGCGGAATGTCTAACAATTCGTCAATTTTTTTCCTCACTGCCTCAGCGGAATTTTGAACTGTAGCAAAATCAAGTCTCACAACAACATCTTCATCAGCCTCTCCTGCCTCAGCCAGACCCCTTAAAACCACGAAAGGCAGAAGATTGCCACTTCCGTCACGCGTCTGGTGCACCCCTACTCCACGGTGACGGTAAACATGGCAATCATCGACCTCAAGACCTGCTGAAGGGGCTTCATTGGGCATGGTATTTTTTTAATTTTGAGCTTTTGCGATATGGCTATAAATTGATTTTTTTGGGGTCCTTCAGGCCGCAGAGGACGTCCCCCTGCGCCTGAGCTCCAGATATTTTGCAAAATTAACCAGAATTTCAAAGAAATTTTTGTAAAATTCAGCCACATCCTCCTGCGTCTGAGCGCGTTCGAGCATCGTGTAATAAGAGTCGCCCAATGTATCCGGGAATCTAATTAAGCTTGCAGACAGAAAATCATACTCTCCTGAAAATTCCCGGGGGATATTAGTAACACTGCAAGCATCATTACCACCAGGCAAATTTGAAATTTCGTCCAGCAGCATCCGAAGACTTAGAAATAAATGCCCGCATTCCCTTCGAATGGCATCAGAGCGAATTACCCCTTCTTTGGTGTTAAAAGAGGGATTTTTCCGGAGGTCTATGAGGGTATCTCCTATCAAAGCTTTCCTCGCTTGGTCATATTCCAGGCCATATTTATTCACAGCTCTGATAAGTAATTTGGAGCGGCTGTCATCTCCTAATTCTTTGGATCTCAAAAGAAGCCCGGATGTTTCCTCGGCACCCCTCACCGCAGCCTCTTTTTTGGCTTCCGCTCTTTCCACCTCGGCAAAAAAATCATTCGCAGGATTCCGAGGCCGCCTTTGATGCGATGGGGCAGAATCTGCCCCAGGTCTTTCTTTAGGATTTTCCGCCGCAGGCCTGCTTCCAGGAATGAGCTCAGCCATCATATCGGCGATAGCCGCCTCGGTCATATACAATCGTTGCCCTACTTTTTCCGCTATTCTATCAGAAGCAGCCTCCTCTTGGTCCTCAGCCTCCATTTTTCGCGCAGCCTCCATAACCCTTTCGTAGTTGGTCCTCACGCGTGGCCCAAGCACCCTTACAAACATTTTTCTAAAAAGGGGCGGAAGCCTATCCGCTAAGGCATCCACCACGTCACGGGATTGAAAAACGGGTTCTCGCTCAGTCATATAGATAAAATAAATGGAAGAATTCTATGTATTTTAACATTAAATAATGAATATTTCAATCATTTCATACCGGAAAGGATTCTAAAGCCTCAGCCGATAATGCCCTGTTTTGGGCGCAGGCCAAAGGTGGAGCAGATTGTCCTCCTTCACGCCCCTTCCGTAGTTGTGAATCAGCAAAGGGGTGCCGTCGGAAGCCTTCTTGTCCGACACGATAGCAATGTGCCACAGGCTTCCGGGGATCTGGTCGTAGGTGATTATGTCTCCCGACAAATAGTCGCTTTCCAGGGGGAGCGACGACGCAGTGTGGTCCAGGAAGACTTTCACATTCCTCACCCTTCGGTAATTGATGTTCTCGTCGTATTTGGAGGGATAGAGGCTTGGATTCTTACGCATATGCCTATCAATCTGCCCCTTCCAGTCGTAGCCCAAGTCGCGCAGGGCCCTTTCGATCACATCGGTGCAGGCCCCCGTGTTGGGTGGAGGGAATCCGCCGCTGTAATAGCCTGTATCGTACGAAGTGACCACTCCCTTTTGCGTGCGGGCGGATTCCACCAATTTCTTCCCGGAAAAGGCTGGCTTTTGCTGGGCCAAAACGCGCTCCAGCAAAAAGGCTCCTTGCGCACGGGTCAAAAAGGCCTCCGGGGCAGGATTTTCCTTGAGGGCGATCTTTGAGCTTTCCAGGAAGGCGATTCCTGGCCGATACCAGGGCTCCTCTGCGCTTTGGAGAGAGGGGCGGGCGGAACGCTGCAAAAGGGCGGCTGCTTCGGCATAGCGGATCGGGTCGCCCGGGCGAAAGGCCTGTTTTTCGTCGCCCCTTATTCCCCCGCACAGCACTCCGGAACGGAGGGCCGGGGTATACCATTGATTGAGCTGAGTGTCGGAGAATCTTAGGGGAGGATGCGGACACTCTTCAGGAAACGCTCCGGACAAATGCATCATGTGGACAAAGGCAATGCGCGAAAGCCCCTGCTCGGGAAAGAAGCGCTCGCCGGAGCGAAGAGCTCCTCGCTGCTCCAAGATCCTTATCGATTCGGCATACAGCGGAACGGACTTCAGGTCATTGAAGGCTTCGGCGGCAGGCGCAAGAAGCAATAACAGAAAGAGGATTGGGGGGATCTTTCTCATTTATGGATTGGCTTTAGGGCAAAAGGAGGATGTCTTCAGTCTTTCACCGTGAATCCCAGCATCATCCCCGAATGCAAATGCTCCGCAATGTGGCAATGGGCCATCCAGGCCCCAGGATTGCTCATTTCGACCAGCAGATCCACCGTTTCACCGGTTTTTACCAAGGTCGTATCCTTCCATTGCAGATTGTCATTCGTCGCCCCGCCGCGGCTCAGAACGACAAAGCGCTGGCCGTGGAAGTGAATGGGGTGCTGCATGGGGTGCATGGACGCTGGATCGTTGAAGATTCGAATTTTAACCAGCTCACCCTTTTTGAAACTCCAATCGATGTCCATATTGGCCTTGCCGGTTGCTTCGTCTATCAGCTTCCAGGTAACGGTTTTGGAGGTGGAGGCTTGATTCATTTGAGCCATGGTGTCTTCCCATTCAATCGCTTCACCATGATGCATGCCCCCCATCATGCCCATCCCCCCTTCCATTCCCATCATTTCGATACTCAGGCGCAACGACTTGTCGGGCGCTTTTCTCAGGAGGGAATCCATGTCCGCGCGAAGCGTGGCAAAGTCGGCGGAATTGTCTCTCAGCGTTCCAAAATCAGCCACCGAGACCGTTTCGGCGCTCACCACCACCTGACCCAATGTGTAGGCTTTTTCAGGAGTCTTGTGAACGATGTCAAAACGACCCTCCTCATCAAATTCAGCCTCAAAAATCATTCGTTCCGAGGGGGCGATGAGGAAAGAATTCTCAAACTGCTCTCTTTCTGCGCGTCCGGAATCACCTCCGACCAGCTTGGTTTTCACGCCTTCAATGCCCAGGCTGAAGACACGAGTGTTGGCCACGTTGGTCAGGTAAAAACGCACGACTTCTCCTTTCTTAGCTTTGAACATAGGATTCTCCTCATTGTTCAGCAGCATGATATTTCCGAATCGGCCCATTAAGGCGTGGTCCGTAGTTTCAGTGGAAAAAGCCGGCTGATCGTCGTTGAGCAGGAGGTCATCCACGATCCAATTTTCCTCTCGATCTACAGCCGCCCAATAATTCGGATCATTTGGCTCGACCCAATAATTTCCATAAAGCCCCAACTCTTGAGCGTAATCTTCGCGGATGTGCGGGTGATACCAGTACATGCCCGCGTCCGGAAATTTGAGTTGATAGGTGAAACTCTCTCCGGGCTTGATCGGTTTTTGAGTGACATCCGGCACGCCGTCGAAGGCGCTATCGAGCCTCAGGCCGTGAGAATGAATCGTGGTCTCGACGTCGAGATTATTGGTGAATTCGACTGTAATTTCCGACCCCTGGTCGACTTTCAAAAGAGGTCCTGGAATCTGTCCATTGTAGGCAAGACGCTTTATGACTCTGTTGCCGATTTCCTGCCTCACCATGTCGGCCGACATTTTGTAGGTGTCTCCATTTTTCAGCTCCACTACTTGTGAGGGTTTGGCGTCGGGCAGTCCGCCCGTTTGTCCTGAGAAAAAATCGCCAGCGGCATTTGGTGATGCAACAGAGGAATGTGTTTTTTCAATGACGTTGCCTGCTTCATCGAACTCGCAATCCCCCATCCATGTTTCGCCCATCTGGTGGCAGGGCATGCCAGGCATGGCCGCAGGGTCGTAATGGGCAGGCCGCTCCGGAGCCTGGGAGCAGGCAGACAAAAAAACAAGGACGGCAAGGGCAGAGGCAGATTTGGGGAGGATTGTATTTTTCATTCGAGAAAGTTAGTAGGCATAGGCTATTCTAAAGGCAGACAGACCAGGGGGCAATCCGCCATTTGACAGCCTCAGCCCAAATGCCTATCTTGTTGGGGCTGAAAAAAAGCGTACGGGCATGGTGTAATGGTAGCACAACGGTCTCCAAAACCGTTTGTCCGGGTTCGAGCCCTGGTGCCCGTGCCAAAGAAACGCTGATACGAAACTGATTATGCCTTCTTATTTCCCGAAAAATCACCCCTCTCCTGAGGGCATTTTTCAGGATTGCTTTGGATGTAACGGCGAATCCGATCCAATTCCCGTTCGCTTCGCACAACGCAGTCATAATACGATCGCTGCCAGGCAAAATCAAAATCGTGGTTCTGCCGAATTTTTCGGGCAACGGCCGATTTGAATGACCCAATGATGACGGGAATTTTTTGGTGATTCGGTTTTTCCTGTAGGGGCCAGGCATGCCTGGCCCCTACAGGCGAATGAATGACAATGATTCCATGGACGTGATCCGGCATAATCACGAATTCATCCAATGAAACATGATCGAAATGGCGGGGAATATCCTGCCAAAATTGATGGGCCAGGATTCCCATTTCATTCAATCCCATTATTCCATTTCGTATTTCTCCAAAATAATATTTACGACCTTTCGCACAGATCGTCACAAAATAAAGCCCGTCGGAGGAATAATCATAGCCCTGCAGGCGCAGGCGCTTTCGCTCGGGATGGTTTTTCATTCTTCAGGTTCGCCAACTGCAAAATATTCATCGGGAAGATTTTAGTAAACAAATATTTACTAATCAAGTGCTTTACCCAAATGTCCAAGCAAACAACATTGCGCCAGGCTGGGCGAAGCGGATTTCGATCGTGTGCGTGGCGTATTCTCCGCGGAAATCCGCCAACTCGTAGAGTCGTTCGCCGCCCAGGATCAGGACCCCTTCGGACACATCCTTGCCCTGGTTCTGCATGGAAGCCTTTTCTCCGTCGATCCACACTTCCGCCTGGCCCTGGCCGCTCATCACCAGGTTGGCCTTGGAAGCCGTGAAATTCATGCGAATGGAGGCCTGAGGGGACCGGCTCGTCGCCTTCTCGCCATCCTCCTCCCACTCGCCCTCCAGCGTCCATTGGTTTTTCCCCAGCTCCGTGCCGGAGGCCACATGGTTCTTCCGGCGATCCAGGCCAATGTAGGTCTCGTGCGTTCCTATGCGGGCAAAATCGACCGATTGGGCCTGAACCTCACCCTGCTTGGTGGCTGAGCCCAGCATGCTGGCGATGATGGCTTCCGTCTCCTCGTACTCCCCTTCGCCGAAATGCGCGTAGCGGACCGTGCCGTCTCGGTCGATCAGGTACTTGGCGGGCCAATAGCGATTGGCGTAAGCCCGCCACAGGGCAAAATCGTTGTCCTGGGCCACGGGATAGGTGAGGCCGAAATCCCGCACGGCCTTTCGCACATTCTCAGCCTTCTTCTCGAACTGGAATTCTGGGGCGTGGATGCCCAAAATCACCAATCCGTCCTGGGCATAGCGCTCATGCCAGGCCTGCAGGTAGGGCAAAGTGCGGATGCAATTGACGCAGGAATAGGTCCAGAAATCCACCAGCACCACCTTGCCCTTCAGCTCCTGCATGGAAGCAATAGGCTCGCTGTTGAGCCAATTCTGCAGCCCTTGCAGCTCGGGAGCCGGAAAGGGGGAATGCAGCTCGCCCAAGGGAATAAGGGGGTTGTTGACAGAGATGGAATCGGCAGAGGGCGGGGTTGGCATGCTCTGGGTGGAGCGACCCAAGAGCCGCTCTTCCAATCGGGTGGTGCCGAACCCCTTGTCAATCAAGGCCGTTTCGATCTTCTTTTCCGCTCCAGTCACGATGGACAGGCCCACCAGCATCAGAAGCAGGCCCAAGCTGCGCCTGAACCAGCCGCGGGAAGACGCCGCCCAACCCAGGCGCAAGGTGAGCCTTTGGCCGAAATAGGCAATCAGCCCGAGCATGAGGCCTAAGCCCATGCCGTAAACAAGAAGGTAGCCCAAACCGGCGAAAAAGCTGTCCCGCAGCACCGTGGCCAGAAGGAAGAGGTAGGTGGGCGAGCAGCTGCTGAAAACAGGTCCCAGCGCCGCCCCGATCAGCACGCCGCTCCAGGCAGAATGGCTGGCTCCGGCCAGCGCCAGGCCCTTTTGGGAGCGGCCAAGGAGATTGAATTTGACCGAAAGCCATTCCCAAAGATCCGGAAAAAGCATGAATACCCCCAGCAGCAGCAGAATACCGCCCGAAATGCCCGTCCACGCCGCCTGAGGGATCTCGATCAGAAGAGTCGAGGCCTTGAGGAGCAAGGTGAAAAGGATCACGCTGAGCACCAGCGAGGAGCTGAGGATGAGGGGCTGCCAGCGGTTGCGGCTGCTGGCTGCGCCGCCCACCATCACGGGAAGCAGCGGCAGCACGCATGGCGCCAAAATAGTCAGGACACCGGCCAAAAACGAGGTGAGCAGAAGCAAAGCGTCCATGAAATTTTTGGCTACAGGGCAAAGAAGCTTCGAACGGAATCCAGCGAAGGATCGATCGCCTTCTGGGCTACCGCCCCCTGGGCATCAAAGAACAGCACGGTGCTTTGCACCGCCACTCCGTATTCCTTGCGCAGCTCCAGCTCCGTATCGAAATCGGCCTTCAGGATAGTGGCTTGTCCCAATCCGGCCAAATTCTCCAGCAGAAAGGATTCGATCTTGCGGCAGGTGGGGCACCACGAGGCATGGAAGAAGAGGGCGAACTTCCTTTTTCCTTTCAGCTCCTCCATTCGCTCAAAAGAATAAGGCTCATAGCTGGCCTGCCCCTCCTGGTAAGACTGAATGGCTGGGAGGCTGGCTGCGGCAAAGCCCTCTTCCGTCCCCAAAGTCAGGTCCTGCTCCGCAGGGGAGCATCCGGACATCAAAGCCGAAGCCAAAAAAAGAGAGGCGAGAAAAAGGGGTTTTGTCATGGTTTTTGTATTGAGTTGGGGATGTGGGAAAAAGGCAAAAGCCCTATTTGGCGGGCTTGGGGTCGCATCCGCATCCGCTGCAATTGCATCCGTCCATCGAATTGAAAAGCATAAAGGCGAAGCTAAAAGTTAAGTTCGCCAGCATTCTAACACAAAGACCCAGAGGAAACCTTGCCCTAAATTAAGGCGACAAGCAGGCATCCTTGCTTTTGGCTGAGAAAGGCGTTTTGGAACCTTGAGGCTACGGCTTCGCAAGAGACAGCAACGCATAGGCAAAAAGGCCGCGCATGACACTGGCCTAGTGCATGCGCGGCGCCCCTCCGTTCCCCATCCTCTTCCTAAAGGTCGAAATCGCAAGCCTGGGCGTAAGAGCCTCTGCCCTTTTGACCCCCTCCGCTCTCCTTAGACGCCCTGCTGCGACTTCCTCCTTTTCTTCGCCTCATCCTCATCCTCATCCCCATCGTCGTCATCCTTGCTTCGCCTGCTGTCGCCATTCCCGCCGGTACCGCTGCCGCCTTTTTTTTCAGCCCCGCCACCCCCCGAGCCCGACCCGCTGTTGGCTTTCCTGTTATCGTCGCTGCCGCCGTTGATGTTGGTAGAATTCATCATATGGTCTTAAAATTAAGGGTAAATTAAAAGCTGCGGAAGGCAAAGAGCATGTTTTGCTGTTTCCTGCTGGAAAGGCTTATAATTAAAGGAGGGTCGGAAAAAGAAAGCAACTCTCTTTGCCTGAAGCCGATCTCCTGATTTTCAATGGGCATCCAATTGGCGCCAGATGCATTTTGACTTTATCATAAAAAATAGCTGTCTGCAAGCCCTGTCCGCGACGCGCCCGCTCCAGAAAAAGCCCCTTGGCCGAAGGACGGCCCCTGGAGGATCTTGGCTCAGCCAAAATCGCACCTTAGGCCCGAATCCTGGCGATGGTAAGAGCCGAATTCCGGATGCCTCAAGGCGGATGAGCCCGCAATCACAGGCCCCTCCTTGCAGATGCGGATACCCGAATCGTCCAAGCAGCATTGCCCGCAAATGCCGAAGCCGCACTTCATGTAGCGCTCCAGGCTCACTTGGCAGTCCACGCCTTTCTTTTCGGCCATTCGAGCGACTTTAGCCATCATTTTTTCCGGCCCGCAGGTGTAGAGGCAATCGTAATCGCCTTCATTCAGGAGCTTTTCCAGAACCTCCGTGCAATAGCCGTGGTGCCCTTTGCTGCCGTCGTCGGTGGAAACATGCAGGGTGCAGCCCAGATGCTCGAACTTATCCTCGTAAAGCAGGTGATCGGCGCTGCGGCCGCCCAGAACCACCGTGGTCTCGATGCCGGCCTCGGTCGTTTTCTGGGCGAGGTTCAGGAGCGGCGGGGTGCCGTAGCCTCCGCCAATCAGAATGATTTTCCGGCGCTCCTTGTAGTCGAAAGCCGTGCCGTAAGGCCCTCGAATACCCAACTTGTCGCCGACTTTGATTTGATCGAAGATGGCCCGGGTGCAATCCCCCGCCGCCGCGATGCCCACATGCATCTCCGTGGCCGTCTTCCAGCCGATGGACATGGGGATCTCGTCGACCCCCGGCATCCACACCATGATGAATTGGCCCGGCTGGCTGCGCATGGCGGTTTCGAAGACATAGGTCTTCAGATTCGGGGAATCCTGGGTGATGGCTTTGACGGTCAGGGCTGACATGATTGCTGAATTAATAATTTGAAAGGCACCTGTAGGGGCGCAGAATTCTGCGCCCTTACGATGGACAATTGCGCCCCTACAGGTGCGCCGCCCCCACCAGCTCTTTCACATCCTTCACCCCTTCCTTCTGCATGAACTGCCGAACCCCATCGGTGATCACCTGGAACGCCTTCATGTCGTGGAACATCAGCGCCGAGCCGATGCCCAAAAGCGTCCCGCCGGCCATCAGCATCTCCACCGCATCCCGCCCGCTCATGATCCCCCCCGTGGCGATGATGGGGATCTTCACAGCCTTGTAAATGTCGTACACGCAGCGCACGGCAATGGGCTTGATGGCCTGGCCGGAGACTTCCCCCGTTTTGCTGGAGAGAATAGGGCTGCGCATCTCAATGTCGATCAGCATGCCCGGCCCCAGGGCGTTGATGGCTGTGATGGCGTCGGCGCCTTCCGCCTCGGCCCGCTTGGCCATCAGGGCAATGTCGGGCACGTTCGGCGAAAGCTTGACGGAGAGGGGCTTCTGGACGACCTTGCGCACGGCCTTGGTGACTTGGGCGACAAGCGTGGGGTCGCAGCCCCCCCCACCCTCGTTCAGGGCGGAAAGATTGATCTCCAGCAGATCCACGGGGTAGCCATCCATGATTCGGGCGACTTCGGCCAGCTCATCCAGACTCCTTCCGCCAATGCTGCCAATGATCGGATGGCTTGCGGGCGCCAAGCGACGATACGCTTCGAACTCGCGCAGGGCTGCCGCCACGCCCTCGCCGGCCAAGCCCACCGAGCTGATGAGGCCTCCGGGGAAATTGAGGAGGGTGGGATTGGGATGCCCTTTGCGCTCCTCCATGAACAAAGTCTTGCTGGTCACTCCGCCCGCCCCGAACTGAGCGCAGCGGGCCAGGCTGGCTCCCGTGACTCCCAAATAGCCCGAAGCCAAAACAGTGGGATTGGAGAAGGAGATTCCCGCCAGTCGCACAGAAAGGTTCATAGGGGTGAATTGCGGCCTTGAGCGTATCAAAAATCGCTTTTCGACGCCAGCCGGGCAAAGGCCTCCAGAAAAGAAAGCGAAAAATGGCTTGAGCCGAAAGCAAATCTGAGTATAATGCCTGCAGCTTTATCCAATAATTTATCTCAAATGAAGAAAACCAACTTCGCCAAAGCTTCCGCCGCTGGCTTCGCCATGCTGGCTCTCGCTGCCTGCTCCCATACTCCCGAGTCCGCCATGCCTGCCGATTCCATGCCTTCGATGCCTGCCGAGGATACCATGCCTGCCGATTCCATGCCTGCTGAGGAGGCTATGCCTTCGATGCCTGCTGAGGAGGCTATGCCTGCCGATTCCATGCCTGCCGCCGAATAGTTCCCAGCTCTCAACCTGACAGCAAAAATCCG
Organism: uncultured Candidatus Peribacteria bacterium; assembly: GCA_964448005.1. Classification (GTDB taxonomy): domain Bacteria; phylum Patescibacteriota; class Gracilibacteria; order UM-FILTER-43-11; family UM-FILTER-43-11; genus CAYUUW01. The sequence goes on along the minus strand of CAYUUW010000003.1, from coordinate 24,310 downwards.
CCCTGAGCCTGCCTGTCGGCTTGTCGAAGGACGGATTTTTTCTATTGGCGGAAAGCCTTGAAAAGTTAGGCCTTCTTTAGCGGGAAAGGCCTACAATGGCTTCGCCGATCCTTTTGGCGACGCTCCGATCCAAGGCATTGGGAATGATCATTTCGGGAGTGGGGCGCTCCACGGATTCTGCAATAGTTTCGGCAGCCAGAAACTTGATCTCCTGGGTGATCCGGGTAAGCCCGGCATCCAGCACGCCACGGAAAATGCCTGGAAAGCCCAGCACGTTGTTGATCTGGTTGGGGAAATCGCTGCGGCCGGTGGCCGCAATAGCCGCTCCGGCTTGGCGGGCCAAATCAGGCAGGATCTCCGGCTCGGGATTGGCCATGGCGAAAACAATGGAGTCCTTGGCCATGCTCCGGACCATTTCCGGGGTGACCAGCCGAGGCTGGGAAACGCCAATGAACACATCCGCACCCTCCATGATCTGGGCCAAGCCGCCTTGGATGCTTTCGGCGTTTGTGATGCGGGCCAGCTCCTCCTTGACGGGATTAAGGTCCCCTCGCCCCTTGTAGATGGTCCCTTTGCTGTCGCAGAGGAAGAAAAGGGCAGGATTGGCCCCGTACGCGATCAGCAGCCGGGTGATGGCCACCCCGGCCGCCCCCACGCCGTTGACGACGATGCGAGACTCTTTCAGCTTGCGCCCGGTCAATTTGAGGGCATTGATGAGGCCTGCCAGCACCACAATGGCCGTTCCATGCTGGTCGTCGTGGAACACGGGAATGTTCAGCGACTCGATCAGCCGCTGCTCGATTTCGAAGCAGCGCGGGGCGGAAATGTCCTCTAGATTGATACCGCCGAAAGTGGGGGCGATATGCTGGATGGTCCGGACGATCTCGTCGACGTCTTTGGTGCCCAGGAGAATGGGAATGGCGTCGATGCCTGCGAATTCCTTGAAAAGCAGGCATTTGCCCTCCATCACAGGGAGGCCGGCCTGCGGGCCAATGTCGCCCAGGCCCAGCACGGCCGTGCCGTCGGTGATCACGGCGACGGTATTTCCTCGATTGGTGTAGCGGTTCACCAGAGCCGGATCGGCGTGGATCCGGCGGCAAGGCTCGGCCACGCCGGGGGTGTAGGCCAGGCTCAGGTCATCTTTGCTTTCCAGCGGGACTTTCGATCGAATCTCGATCTTGCCCCGATGCTTTTGGTGCAGCTCCAAGGAGCGTTCGTAGTAATTCATATTTTGAAGACAGGTGCAGCCTCAATTAAGCCGCCAAGAAGCCTCGCAGGGAAGGGGGCAGGAGGCAAAGTGAGTAACAATCGCTTGAAAAAAGAGTTTTAAGATGATATAATGCATAGAATTATTTCCCATGGCACCCCTGCTCAAAAAAAGCAAAGGCTCCAGCGCCATTCGCCAGTGGGACAGGCAAGATCCTTTGAGGAGGCTCTATTTTGTTCTGAAGCACAGCCGCATCCTGGAGGACCTGGGACTGGTGAGCCAGAATGAGCTCCGCGTAGCAAACGCCCTGAGCGAGAGCAGCCGGGAATACATTTTGGCCCGCGAGGACCAGCCGCTGTTCGCCGACATCAACCTGAGATTGACCCTGGAGCAGCAGCAGCATAAAGAGAGGCTGATGGCTGCGCTGGAAATCGCCCATTCTGGCTCCAGGCGAACGAGGGGAAGGAGTCGGGAGAATCCTTCCCATCATGCTTTTTCCTCCAGCAGGCTTCGGCTGAGCTGAGCCATCTGATTGGGCGTCACGCCATTGAGGATTTGGACGGCTTCGCCCGCTGGAGCCTGAACAATCTCCACATTCGGGCCCTTTTCGCATTGGTCCAGGCAGGGGCGGGGCTCCACCGCAACAGAGGCGCTTTCACCCGCTGCCTTTTGGGCGATTTTAAGAAGATCTTCGGCAAAATTCATGCGGCAGCGGCCACCCATGCAAACCCGGATTTTAAAAGCGGCGGATTCGGGTTCCTGCATAAAAGCTTTTTTTGGGAGCCGAATCAGAATAAAGAAATCCGCGGCGGCGGCCAAGCAAAAATAAGTCAATCTTACGCCTCTTCATCGGCCGCCAAACGATCCGCCGCCTGCCGAACGGCGGAAATCGAGCCTTCCGCCTCCCGTAGGACGGCGCGCAATCGCCCAATTTCAGCCTGCGCCCCTCGGATTCTCTCCATTCTTTCGCGCACGTCCGTCTTTCCCTCTTTTATTTGAGCCTGCAGAGCCAAGGCTTGGCCGGACAACTCCTGGACCCTCCCGAAATTGCCCTCCCCCAGTTCTGTCCGGATGCTCTCCTGGAGGCCCAAAAGCTGAGCTTCGGCTTCGGCGCCCGAAGAGATTCTGACATTTTCCCGCATCAGCTGAGAAGCGAGCCTCTCATCCAAATTTTCGATTTCCAAAACAAGCTCCTCCAAAGGATCTTCGGCAGCAGGAAGGAAGTACCCTGCTTCCATCTCCCTTTCCCAAGCCTCCAAAAAGGCCTCCAGGCCATCCTGAAGGACTGCCTGAACCGCAGGCGAAATGAACTCTGAGTACTGGACAATTTTCTGATGGGTCTGGTCCTCATCTCTTCTTGCTGCCCTTAGGGAGAGGTTTTCAGTGATGGATCTCAGGAAAGTCAGCAGCAGGGAGGCTATTTTATTGTTGCCGCATCTTTCGATGGATTGGATCAGGGCATGGACCAGTACGGGGCCTATAATGTACTGTCCGTTTCCTGCATGAAAGCATTCCAGAACCATTTTGGCTCTTCTGATTTGGTGGGCAGCGGCAGAAGGCAAGTAAACAGGCTGCCACTCGGCAGACAATGCGGCCAGAGGCTCCGCCAGAAGATCCGGCCGCTGAGCGGGAGGCAGAATTTCAGAAGCCCTGGAAGCGGCAGAGGGAAGGTCGGAGGAGGGCGCCCCAGGAGAGGCTGGAGGAGCCTCTGCCTTTTCTTTCTGCATCCAGCGCCCCACAGCCTCGGGGGAAACCGCATTCAGGCCTGCGTAGAATTCATGGTTCAGCAGTTCAGCCAGATCCTTGGAGGAAGGCGACATCGAAACATAGTCATTCCCAAGCAAGAAGCGTTCGTCCCTGGCCGAAACCTCGTAATGCCCATCAGCGCCCAGCTTCTCCGCAATCTCCTGAAGGAAGAAGGAGTGGAGGGAGGAATAGTCTGCCTGCTCTATCCCCCTTCTGGAGCTCAGGTTTTGCCTAAAGACCCTCTCGAAAGCCTGCGCATCCTTGAGTTTGCTCCGCCAGGCAGGAGGAAGATCGGCGACAAGCTGATGAAAGAGAGAGAGGGCCTCCTGGGAGGCGTTTTGGCCAGAATCAGGCCCTGCTTCTCCATCTTCGGAATCAGGCTCCGCAAAAGAGGTGTCCTGGAATGCCTCCAGAAACAGATCCAAATGGGTCGCCAGCTCCTCCAATCCCTTCCTGGAAAGGCCCTCTTGCTCCAAATCCCTAACCATCACCGCGGAAACCCGCTGGCACAGCGAAAGGCTGAAGGCCGCAAAAACCTTCCTCCTGGCCTGCTCCCGAAGCTCTGCTGGGCCCAGCTCCGCCGCTGCCTTCAGATGGATGTGGCCCACGCAATACCTCAAAAAATTCCTGACGGTTCCCGCAAGCCCCGTTTGGAAATGTGTTTTTTTGGATGCGGCGTTCTTGACCTCTTCATGGACTTTGCCAATGGTCCTTTTCATCTCTTCGCAATGCGCCGGGTCAAGCCGTCCATTTTGCAGCGCCTCCTTCAGTATCTTCCTGGCCCTATGGGCAAATTCATCGGCGCGCTTCTTGGCAAACTCCACATTCCCCTGCCCCGGCCTCAGCAGCCCCAACTGCAAATATCCGCCCTGGCGGGGGTCGAAGCGATTGCCTTCCAGAATCTGAATGAGCGACCCGCGAAGGAAATCAACCATCTGGTCAATTTCCTCCTCGGTGAGCTGGGCAAGATCCAACTCCAGCTTGGGGGCATTTTCTCTGCCTTCGTCAAAGTCCTCCAAAAAACGATCCAATCGGTCCGCAAGGGCAAGGGGGGAGGGCAAATCCAAACTAAAGTTCGAATAAGCCATGGCTGAGATTTAAGATGAGCGGAGAGCAGGGGTCAATTATAAGGAGAATCCTTGGAAAAGCAAAGCTCAAACGCAAGAATGGCCGAAACGCGCCTGGGGAACCCGTCAAAAGCTATCCAATTGCGGCGAATGGACGAACGGAGTATCCTCTGAACTAGCTTAAACCCACTCCTCATGAACTCAAAGCATTTGCCCATTGCGCTTGGCCTCCTGCTTATTCTTTCCGCATGCTCCTGGGAACCCAAAAGCACCGAAGGCCTGCCCCAGCAAGCCCCCGGCGGCAAAGCGGATGCCGGGCAAGAAGCTCCAGGCATTGAATTGGACGAAGCTTCTTGGCTCGAATTCTCCAAGCCTGAAATGGCCTTCTCCTTGAGGCATCCGCAAGACTGGACCCGCTCTGAAGGAGAGGCTTTTGGGGCCTACCATGCCTTCTTCAGCAATTCGGATTCCGGAGCCCGCATGGGCGTATTGCCCAAAGGCGAATTGGATTTTGGCCTGCCTTCCGACCCCACCCTCACCGAGACGATGGTAGGCGGCAAGAAGGCTGAGCAGCGGCTGTGGAAACTGGACGATGGAAAGGTGCTGGTTTTCGTTCAGCTCTCGGAATATCCTGACGCATGGAACCAGGACAACCGAATCCAGTTCAGCGGACAGGAATCTGAAATGGAAACGTTCCAGAAAATGCTAAGCAGTTTCCGGTTCCTGGAATAAAGCCGCTGGAATTTGGCCATGCCCGAAAGCACCCCCTAACCCCCGCTCCAAATGTACAAAGCCATGGACTTTTCCCATCTTCTGGGCACCCCCGGGTTCAGCGACACTCTCCTGAGCAATCATTTCACCCTGTACAATGGCTACGTGAACAACAGCAATCTTCTTCTGGAGAAGCTGAAAGAGGCGCAGAGCGGTACCCCCGAGCTGAATGAAATGAAGCGGCGCTTCGGCTGGGAATTCAATGGGATGCGCTTGCATGAGCTGTATTTCGGCAACATGAGCAAAGAGGAAAAGAAACTGGACAGCGGCTCCATGCTGGGCAAGAAAATGGCCGAAAGCTTCGGATCGGGCGAAAAGTCGAAAAAGAACTTCACCGAAAGCGCCTCGCTCCGGGGCATCGGATGGACGGTGATGTACTACGACAAGCAAGCCGATCGGCTGATGAACGTGTGGATCGACGACCACGCCACCAATCACCTGGCTGGCTGCGCGCCGATTCTGGTGATGGACATGTGGGAGCACGCCTTCATCAGCGACTACGGCCTGAAGAAGCCGGACTACATGGAGGCCTTCATGAAAAGCGTGGACTGGGAGCAGGCCGAAAAACGGCTGGAGATGGCCATGAAAAATTAATTACGAGTCACGAGTCACGAGTTTTTCTGAATGCGGCTAATTCATAATTATCAAACTCGTAATTCGTAACTTTGCCGGCTTAATGGACCGCATCACCAAAAAGCAGCGCAGCCAGCTGATGTCCCGCATCCGCGGCAAGAACACGAGCCCAGAATGGCTGCTGCGCCGAGCACTGTGGGCCGAAGGGCTGCGAGGCTACCGGGTCCATTCTGCGCTGAAAGGCAAGCCGGACCTGTATTTTGGCAGAGCGAAGCTAGCGGTTTTCGTGGATGGCTGCTTTTGGCACCAGTGCCCGCTGTGCTACCGTCCGCCCAAAACGAACAAAAAAT
>CAYUUW010000003.1:4997-18586 GCA_964448005.1 uncultured Candidatus Peribacteria bacterium | reverse complement strand
ATACTGGCTGCCCAAGATTCGCCGCAATGTGGAGCGGGATCTGGAGACCGATCTGGAGCTGGGCCGCCAAGGAATCGCCGTGCTGCGCTTTTGGGAGCACGAGGTGAAGAAGGGGCTGGAAAAGTGCGTGAAGGAGGTGGAAAAGGCTTGCGGCAAAAAACCCTGACCTTTTGACCGACGCAGGCCTTTGGACACGGACAGGCTCTTTCTTGCAGAAAGGACTAGTTCTTCAGGGGGAAAGCTGCGTTTTCCGCCAGAGCTTTTTGGGCCTCGGAAGAGTCGTCCGTGAGATCCAGCCCGAGCACCCGCTGGTCCTTGGCGATGGAGCTTCCCACAGTCCTCAGCCGCTCCACGACCTTTTGGACCAAGGCCTTGGGCTCGGAATCGAAGATCAAAAAATCCTCCATTTTCCGTCCGCAGATCCTGAGAATCTCAGGAACATGGTCGGAAACGCCCCCTGTGCCGGTGAGCACACCCACCACTTTCTCTTCGTCGAAAGCCACGGCGAACTCGTTCAGCGTGCCTATTCCGCCCCCCAGGACAATGATAGCGTCGGAACTGCGAATGTTGATCAGATCACGCTCCATCAGCCCCATGCCGGTGAAAATAATGATGTCCAGGTTGTCGTCGGGCGATTTGTACTTTTCGGTGTGCTCCTTCAGGCTAAAAGCCGGCGAAATGCCCATCGTCATGCCGCCGGCGTTTTTGGCCCCAAAGGCCGCCTCATCCGGCAGGCCCGGGCAGGCCCCGTTGACCAGGATGCAGCCCGAACGGGCAATCTCCTGCCCCACCATGATGGATTTGGTGATCGTTTCCTGAACCCGAAGCGTTGGCCCGGAGGCCGAACCCATGACTCCGATGCGGTATTTCATATTTTTATTTTAATTTTTCGTGCGGATAATAACATAAATCATTTCTGGCACTGCTTTTTTAATTACGAATTGCGAGTCACGAGCGGAGAAGTTACGGTGTTTAACTCGCAATTCGTAATTGCTCACTCGCAATTGATTCAAATGATCAGCAGCTGCTCAAAAGGAATTGAGAATCTCCTCAAAGTCTACGGCTGCCTGCTTGTAAGAGTCGTCTGACTCCTCACCGGAGTCCTGGGAATACTGCCAGTTCCACCACAATGCCTCGGGCAAGCGGAAGCCGAAGAATCCCAGCACTTCCTTTTGGGCCTGCAGCACCTGGGGCCCCCTCCAGTTCTGGCCGACGAGGATCAGCCCCGCCTCGATGTTTTGCAGCAGATTGCTTTCGCCCAGCGTGGAATGACGATTCTCCAGCCAAGTGAGCCGCTCGATGAGCTTTTGGTAGTGGGCATTGGCCTGCCCCCAGCGCACAGAAGCGAAAAAGACCACCGCCTCAGATTCCAAAAGGGCCTGGCTCACCTTCCACAGCTCGTCATCCGGGTGGTTCAGGCTCGCCCAGCAGCGGTGATGGCCGCTCGGGTTCTTCTGCGGATCGTCGAGCTTCGCCTCGCGCAGGCCGCAGGTGTTTCCCCGAGCCGTGGAGACGTTGCCCTCGCAAGGAGCGATGTTGAGCTTGGCGACATCGAGGATGGCGACCTTCTCAGGCCCGATGCGTTCAGCCATGGCGTGGGCCAGCCGAGTGCTTTTTGGCATTTCGCCGCCCTCTTCGCCCGCCCAGCGGTTGGAGGTGGTGAGGAAAAGGACTTTCTTTTTGGCCTGAAGATGGGCGATGCTGCCCTGCATCTTTTGCCGGAAGCTTTGCTTTTGGGAAGAGGGTTCTTTCATGGCCGGAGATTAATGGAACAAGAAAGAGGGCCGGAAAGCCTTTATTTGCCCAAATTTTGCTTTCTTTGGGTGAACTTCATCAAGTGCCAAGCCAAGTGCCTGGGGCGAATGCTGGGCAGCAGCTGCTTGGCGAAGGCCAGGTAGGCGAAGCCGTCGTCGGGGCGGGAGCCCAGGAATTTTGAAAGCCGCGGCTCGTTGTAAACTCCCGACCTGAAAACAATGTCCGCCGGTCGTGGAATCCAGCGGGCTGCGAAGACAGCCTCTTGCCTAGCCATAGGCTCCATGGAATTCAGCGACACCCCTTTTTTGATGAGCCCCTCCAAAGCCCAGGCCTGTTCGGTTTCGACATCGTAATTGAGGCAAAGGTTCACCAGAAGACCCCCTTCGTGCCCCTTGGTGGCCTCCTCCATCTCCTCCACCCCGGCCGCCATGCGAGGCAGCCTTTTGCGCAGCCCCTCCAAATCCCCCGCATGCCTATAGCGGAGGTTGTGCTTTTTTGCCGTTTCGATCAGGGGGCCGTTCTCTTTAACAATCAGCCTCTGCAAATCCTCCAGCTCGGCCTCGTCGCGGTTCTCCAAATTGGCCGTGGCAAGAATGAAAAGGCTGCACTCCTTGATGGGCTTGAGTTGGGCAATGAAAGGGAGAATCTCCTCCCTCACGACCCTGGCCCCCTCCCGATGCCCTTCGCCTTTGCTCTTGCTTCTTTTTTTGCCCCAGCGCCTGTTTCCGTCCAAAATAAAGCCCATGTGGTAGCCACGCTGAATCGGAATCCCCTCCTCCTCTAATTTCAGCTCCAGCCTTTTGCCGATGGAGTCTGCCATTTTCTTTCGGATAGCCTCTTTCAGGCCTAGCCAGCTGGTTTTTGGGGATTTCATGGTTCGGAGGTCGGATCAATGCTGAGATTTTACACTAAAAAGAAGGGGAAATCAGGAGGGATTTCGATGGGCCGAAAAAAGCGCAAGCCCTAGGCGGATTCCAGGCTCTAAAACTCCGAATTTAGATGGCCAGCCTCCAAATTAAGCTTGATTTTTTCTCTTCCAAGAGTTAAAATCTTAATAGAAATTGATCGATATCAAAAGAGTATGATTACTGCCACCCTCTCTCCAAAGTTCCAAATTGCCATTCCTAAGAAAATCAGGGAAGTTTTAGGGTTGAATTCTGGGGTAAAATTCGAAGTTGTCCCTTATGGGGATCGCATCGAGCTAATTCCCGTTAGGCCAGTCAGAGCCCTAAAAGGCTTGTTGAAAGGTATGGATACAGCCATTGAAAGAGAAAAGGACCGCCTATGAAGTATGTTGTCGACTCTTCGGGCTGGCTTGAGTATTTTGCGGACTCGAAAAATGCGGCCCATTTTGCAGAAGCCATCGAAAATCCAGAGCTTTTGGTAGTACCCTCCGTTACGATTTACGAAGTGTTCAAAAAAATAGTGAAAGGGCGAGACGAGCATGTGGCCCTCACCATAGTCGCTTCCATGAAGCAGGGGAGGGTAGTCGATTTAGATTTGGACCTTTCTCTTTTAGCCGCAAAATTAAGCAAGGAACATCGGCTTCCCATGGCGGATAGCATCGTTCTGGCCACAGCCAAAAGACATGATGCCATTGTGCTCACTCAAGATAGCGATTTTGCGGGGATTGAAGGGGTGAGATTTTTCAAAAAATTGGCTTAATCTAGATTTGGCTTCCTTTTGTGCCATTCCGTGGCCCGCTCAAACGCATGACCCACATGAAAGAGCTCGCCTTCGCCAAACTGATTGGCCATGATCTGCATGCCGATGGGAAAGCCTTTGGCTGTGAAGCCAGCAGGGACGGATAGGGCGCAGATTCCGGCCAGATTGACGGCCACCGTCAGGCTATCGGCCATGTACATGGCCATGGGATCGGTGAATTTTTCGCCCACCCTGAAGGCAGGGAAGGGCGAAACAGGAGAGATCAGCGCGTCGCAAAGGGCGAAAGCCTCGTCGAACTCGCGCTTGAGCAGAGCCCGAACCCGGGCCGCCTTCAAATAATAGGCTTCGTAGTACCCGGAGGAAAGGCAGTAGGTCCCCAGCATGATAGCCCGCTTGACCTCGTCCCCGAAGCCTTCCTGGCGGCTTTTCATGTACAGCTCCTCCAGATCTTTGGCGTCGCTGGCCGCATGGCCGAAGCGCAGGCCGTCGTAGCGGGAAAGGTTGCTGCTGGCCTCGGATTTGGCGAGGATGTAGTAGGCAGGGATCGCGTATTTGGTGAGGGGCAAGTCGACTTCGCGAACCTGGGCGCCTAGCCCCTTGAGCGCCTCGACCGCGGCCAGAATCGCATCCGCCGTCTCCTTTTGGACCCCTTCGCCAAAGTACTGCTTGGGCAAACCCAGGATTTTGCCCTTCAGATCGGTTTTCAGGAAGGCCGAATAGTCCGGCACAGGGGCATCGGGCGTGGTTGCGTCCTTTTCCGATCGGCCCGCCATCGCCTGCAGCACCAAGGCGGCATCCTCCACTGTTTTGGCGAAGGGCCCGATGGTGTCGAGCGAGGAAGCGTAGGCGATCACCCCCTGGCGAGGCACGCGGCCGTAAGTGACCTTGAGCCCCACCGCGGAGCACAGGCTGGCCGGCTGGCGAATGCTTCCGCCGGTGTCGGTGCCCAGGCTGAACACGGCCAGATCGGCCGCCACGCTGGCCGCCGGTCCGCCGGAGGAGCCGCCTGCCACATGATCGGTGTTCCACGGATTGCGCGTGGGCCCGAACACGCTGTTCTCGCTGCTGCTGCCCATGGCGAACTCATCGGTATTCGTTTTCCCCAGCAGAACAGCCCCGGCCTCGCGCAGGCGCTCGTAGGCATGAGCGCTGTAGGGAGGAACGAAATCCGCCAGCATCCTGGAGCAGGCTGTGGTCCGAATGCCCTCCGTGCAAAAAACATCCTTCAGGTTCATAGGAATGCCCGCCAAAGGGGAGCTGAAATCGCCCTTCTCGTCGATCCTTTCGGCCTGCGCCAAAGCCTCTTCTTGCGTCACCAGCACATAGGCGTTGAGCTTGGGGTTGAGGAGGGCGATGCGGTCCAGATAGGCGCGAGCCAACTCGACAGCGCTGAATTTTTTGGCCTTCAGCCCTTCGTGGGCCTGCCTGAGGGTGAGGGAAATCATTTGAGTGAGTATTACCGGTTGTGATGCCAATCGTGATTCCGGTTGTGACTCCGTTTTCCACTACCGGTTTCACAATTGGAATCACCATGGATTTCCATTCGAATTAAAGGGTTTTCGGCACGCGAATCATGTTCTGCTGCACCGGCTGGGGGCTTTGCCCCAAAAGGGCTTTGGCATTGGAGAAGGGCTGGGCCTCATCGTCGGAAAAAACATCGCTCAGGCCAGTGATCTGGGCAATGGGCTCGACCCCCTGGGTATCGACTTCGTTCAGCATGGCGGCGTAATCCAGCAGGCCGGAAAGCTGCATTCCGAATTTTTGGGCTTCGACTTCGCTCAGCCCCAAACGGGCCAGGCGGGCGATCTTGAGCACTTGCTCGGAGCTGAGTTGCGTAGGCATGCGGCAGGGGGTAAGCTGGGGGCAGTCTATACGATTTTCCCCTTCCGATCCACCCCGTCCGCACCCTGAAAAATGCGAACCCTGAAAAGCCTGAACAGCGTCGGCGCCTTCTACTTCTACCTGCTGGCCCTGGGCTATTTGGCTTTGGCCTTCGCTTTTCGGAACGGAGTCATGCCTCAATTGATGGTTCTGGCCATGCGGACGCTCGATCTGCCCCTAGCCCTGGCCGCCCTGCTCTACGGCGGAACAGCCGTCTGCCAGCAGATCAACGCCGAGCGGGAGGATCTTTCGCCCTGGGTGATGGTGGTGGGAGCGCTTTGCCTAGGGCTCATGACCTCGCTCACCGTGGCGCAGCTGAGCTTGCCCAGCCAGATTTAAGGGCTCTTTCATCCAACAGAATCAGCGTGAAGAAGCTTTTTAATCAAGCCTTTTCGACTCCTAGCATGCCACGCCAGCTCTTGTCGGAATTGCGATCTTGGCATGTTCCGATTGGCCAAGGCTTCGCCTCGCAACGCCATTCACGCCCTGCCCAGGACCAACGGTTAAGACCACTACCCCCTTGCCAATTTGAATAAAATTTTATATTATATTTCTGAAAAAGGACAAAAAAGTCTCTTTAAAGAAATGAAATGAATTTCATCGAATTCCAAAGTCAGCTGAAGGCGTTTCCCGTGTTCTCTCTGCAGGATGCGAGAAAGGCTTTTAGCGATTTCTCCTATCGCCAGCTGGACCGCTGGAAAAAGCAGGGTTATTTGAAAAAGATCAAGCAGGGGTTTTACTGCTTCAGTCGGGAGAAAATCGACCGTAGCTTTCTGTTCTATGTTGCCAATAGAATCTACTCTCCGTCCTACCTGTCGCTCGAGATGGCTTTGAAATTCTACAACCTAATTCCTGAGGAAATTTTCCAGATCACCTCTGTAAGCACCCAAAAAACCGCAGAGTTCAAAACGGATTTCGGGAATTTCAGCTATAGGCACCTCAAGCCAGGCCTTTATTTCGGCTATCGGCTGACGGATTTCGAAGGGAAAAAAATCCTCCTCGCCGATCCGGAAAAGGCTATTTTGGATTATCTGTACCTTAACCCCCGCCTAGAAACGGAAGCTGACTTTTCCGAAATGCGCATCAATTCAGGTGAATTCAAAAACCAGGTCAGCCTCGAAAAGCTTCAGGCGTATTTGGAGGCCTTTGGAAGCAAAGCCCTTTCCAAACGTGCGAAAACCCTTCTAACCACCCTTGAGCATGATCAGCCTTGATCAGATTCTGCAAGCTTACCCCGAGCCCTTGCGGGCCTTCAAGGAAAGTATTTTGAAGGAATACTTGCAATACAAGATTCTGAACAGCATCTTCAACAGCCCTTACGCCCATAAGCTAGCCTTTTTAGGCGGAACAGCCCTTCGCATCGTCTACGGGGGCACGCGGTTTTCGGAGGATTTGGATTTCGACAATTTCTCCTTGAAAATTGAAGAGTTCGTGGATTTGGGCCAGAGGATACAGAGGGGCTTAAGGCTGGAGGGGCTGGAGGCGGAAATCAGCACTATCACCCGAAACGCCTACCGAATCAAGGTCCGGATTCCCAGGCTCTTGAGGCTATCGGGCCTATCTGCCATGACCGAGCAAAAAATTCTGATCCAGGTCGATACCGTTCCACAGCATTTTGACTATGCCCCAGAAAAACCCCTCCTCAACAAATTCGATGTTTTCACGCAAATCAACGCCGTGCCAAAAGACCTGCTGCTGGCTCAAAAAATCTTCGCTTCGGTGAACCGAAAAAGGGCAATGGGGCGGGATTTTTTTGATATTGTTTTTCTTTATGGAATAGGGGCCAAGCCCAATTTTCGCTATTTGGAGAAAAATATCGGAATTTCCAATGAAGGCAGCCTAAAAAGGTATCTGCTGGAAAAGACAGCCCATTTCGATTTTGAAGCTCTGGCCAAGGATGTGGCCCCCCTCCTCTTTGATTCGCAAGATAAAAAGAAAGTCCTGCTCTTCAGAGAGTTTTTAGGGCAGCTATAAAGCTCAAGCCTTTTCGACCCTTACATGCCACGCCAGCCATGACCCAAAGTTGTACGGCAATCGTACGAATCGATGTATACGGATGTATTAAAATACCCTGCGTAAGCCATGCCGTAGCGTTCTAATTGATGCCTCCCTGTCTCAACCCAGCTATGGCTCCATCCCAATCCAAATCCGCAATTATCGAATCCGCCGGCACGATTGTCCTGAAAGTGGTAAGTGCTCAGAGAGCCAAGAAGGTGATAGGCATCCCAATCCATCAGCCCGCTGGACCTCTTTTTTTTCAGGCCCATCTGCTCGGCCATAGCCACGGATTCATCATAGTTCAGGTTCATTCGGCCAAGCGGTGTTTTCGCTGAGCAGTCGCCGAACAGGATCTGCCTTCCGGAACACTCGATTATATCCGGATAGCCACCGGTCAAGCCCATCTTCATCAGGCTCAGCAGAGCTTCAGGCTTGGCATTCAGGGTCTTGATCACCTCTTTGTAGTCGATGCCTTCTGGTCGCTTGTAGTGATCGGGCTGGGTGATGCCGAAAAGCGGCTCGCAGATCTCCCGGAAGCTGGGGATGCGGAAGCCAGGAAGGAGAAGGTCGTCCATTCGCAGCTCCGCCAAGGCCTGGCGCCACATGGGCTCCAGCAGGGGGATGTCGCGCATGAACTCGGCCAGGCGACGTGTTTTTTCCTGCCGCCCACCTTCCTCTGCTTTTATCGCCTCTTCTATTCGCCTTCTCTCTTTGCCGATTTGAATCTTTTTATCCTCCAGCTCATTTTTTTCTCTTATCTGATCCTGGACTTCGGCAATGTGCTGCCGGAGGCTTTCCGGATTTCCCTGCTGGGCCCCCTGAAGCATCTGCAGCTCCTCTTCCAGCGTGAGACCCAGAGGCCCTTTTTCCAGTCGCTCAAGCTTCTTCTGAGAGTCACGGTCGCGGTCTGAGCCGCTGCTCAAAAGCCTCTGCCTATCTTTGCGCAGAGCCTCCCTCTGGGGAATCAGACAATCTTTGATGCCGTCGATCTTCCTCTGAAGAAAATCGGGGTCAGACTGGCACCTTTCAAGGTCGGGCAGGAGCGAATCCGAATCGAGATCTATCATTTGTTGGAGCCATTCTTCTTCCCTATCATCCATTTTAAGCTCATCTGAGGCGCCACTTCGAGGTAGCGACGGCGATAAGTCCGTGATATCCTGGAGCTCCAAAAGACGCCGAGGCACTGGCCAAGCCTCCAGCCACAGGTCATAATTCCCATCGGAAAGGCTTTCAGGGAAAAGGGCGCGATTGCCCCAAACCATGAATACATGCTCGAAAAAAGCCCGCTCCGCTTCCGCATCGACCTTTTTCCTGTTTTCCTCGCCTTTTTCGCCCTGGAAGCATGCTCTTTCCGAAGGACCTTCCGGAGCCGGAGGCGCAAAATCCCTCAGGGCATCTTTGGCTGCAGCCGGCAAACTGGCAACATAATCGTCCAAAGATCGCTCGCTGCTTCGGCGGGGAAAGGCCGACCAGTCGATTGCTTGAAGCAGTTCGAACGGCATGGCCACGCTCTCCGGTGCTGTCTGCTTTTGAGCCTCTGCCAAAGGTTATAAAAGTTAACAGATCCGCTCATTATACCATTTTCCACGCCCGAAAAACAGCCTAATACGGCTGGAGTAGAGAAGCCCGTCAATTCGCTCCAGCTCAGGCAAAGGCCGCGTTTGCCATTTTTTCCATAAAATAAATATAATTTAGTAGACTATATTCCAGTAAATCAATATAATTTAGTGGAAAAAATAATCCATAATTATGCCAGACATCACCCGACAACTGGAAAAGGAAATTGAGCAAAGGCTGTTTAAGGGCAAGGCCATTGTGCTGTATGGATCAAGAAGGGTCGGCAAAACCACGCTCTGCAAAAACATCCTCTCCAGGCACAAGGAGGGGAAATACTTTCTTTGCGACAACCCCGACGTAAAAGAAGCCCTGACCGACAAAACCGCCACAGAGCTAAGGGCTTTTATTGGGAAAACCCCTTTGGTGGTTTTGGATGAAGCCCAAAATGTACACAACATCGGCAAGACCCTCAAGCTCCTGGTCGATACCTACCCGGAGCTCCAAATCATCGCCACAGGTTCTTCCAGCTTCGATTTAGCCAATCGCGTGGTAGAGCCTCTGACGGGCAGGAAATATGATCTTGAGCTTTTCCCGCTCTCTTATCTGGAAATCAGCGATGCCCAAGGCCCACTGGAGGCAAGAAGAAATCTAGAAAGAATGCTTATCTACGGCCTTTATCCAGACATCTACCTGAATCAGGATTCAGAGGCGGAGGAACTCATTGAGGAAATCAAATCGTCCTATCTTTTTAAGGACATTTTGGCTTACCAGGACATTAGAAACTCAGAAGCCTTGAGTAAAATACTCCAAATGCTGGCCCTACAGATAGGACAGGAAGTCTCCTATTCCGAGCTTTCCATGCGCGTGGGAATAGACATTAAAACAATTCAACGCTATTTGGACCTGCTGGAGAAAATATTTGTGATCAAAAAGCTCCCGGCTCTGAGCCGGAACCCTCGCCGTGAAATCACAAAATCGCGCAAATTCTATTTTTACGACCTGGGCATTCGGAATGCCTTGATTCGGAACTTCAATCCGCTGGAAATCCGTCCCGATACGGGCGCATTGTGGGAGAATTTCTGCATTATGGAGATGATTAAAAACCTTTCCAACCATCGCCAATTTGCCAATGTCTACTTTTGGCGCACTTGGCAAAGGCAGGAGGTGGATTTTATTGTAGAAAGAGGCGGTCAATTCAATGCTTTCGAGTTCAAGTGGTCGAAAGAAAAAGGCTCGGCGCCGAAAAGCTTCATGGAGCTTTATCCGCAAAGCCATTGGCAGGTGGTTCACTCCAAAAACTTTCACGAAGTTTTTGAGGGGCTGTGAACAGTCTGTTCTGGAATTTTTTGACGGCCTAAAGCCCCGCCGAAATGAGGGAAAATCTCAAGAGGCTTTCTAAGCCGAAGCCGCATTTGCCCGTTTGTCCAAAAGAATCAGGCTGAGGGCGCTCAGGGCAGCGGTCTCCATCCGCAAAATGCGCGGCCCCATGGTGAAAGGCTTCACCCCGGCCTCCTGAGCCAAGCCGATTTCCTTCTGCGAAAAGCCCCCTTCCGGCCCGATCACCAGCTGAAGGGAGGGCAGGGAATAAAGGGCTTGGCCGTAGGCGTTCAGGTAGCATTCCTTCTCGTACTCGTAGCCCATGTAGGCGTGGGAAAGCTGCGGGATAGCGGCCTCCAGGGTGATGGGGTGATGGATGTTGGGCACAAGCAGCCGGCGGCTCTGCTCCGTAGCCTCCATGGCGATCGCGCTCAGGCGCTCGAACTTGCTCAGGCGGCGCTTTTCGGTGCGCTCGGTGATGAGCGGGTAGATGTCCTCCACGCCGAGCTCTGTGGCCTTTTGGATGATCAGCTCGAACAAGGCGGGCTTTTTGGGAATCGCCTGGTACAGGGTGACCCGCAGCTTGGCTTCGCTGCGGTTCTCCACAGGCTGCAGCCTACGGGCCAGCAGCAGCTTTCGGCTGATGGATTCGATCTGGAAAAGGAATTCCCCCTCCTCCCCATTGAAAGCCTGGAAGAAATCCTTGGGCTTCATGCGAAGGACCTTGAAGGCCTGATGGAGAATGCGAGGATCCCGGATCTCCAGCTGCTCCTGCCTGGCCGAAAGGGAAGAAAGGTGAAAGCGGTGCATAACTTTCTGCAAATTAAGAGTTAACAATTACGAATTAAGAGTTGAAATTTGACTCAAACAGAATCATAACTTTTAATTTTTAACTCTTAATTCTTAACTGGCTATTGTTTCAGTTTTTCTCGTTCATGTGGATGTCCCGCGGCTTGGCTCCGTTGGAGGGCCCGATCATGCCATTCTCCTCCAGAATGTCCAGCAGGCGGGCGGCGCGGGCATAGCCCACGCTCAGGCGCCGCTGCAGCAAGGAGGCGGATGCCTTGCCGGTTTCGCGGATCAGCTGAAGGGCCTCGGAGTAAAGGTCGTCCTGGTCGTCCCCCGCCCCGCCGCCTCCCGCCAGGCCCATGGAGGAATAGTTCATTTCGGAGGCAGGAGAAAGGATGGAGTCGTCGTAATCGGGCTCGATGGTGAGCTTGATGTGGTTGGTCACCCGCTCGATCTCCTTGGGCGAGACGTACACGCCCTGGACGCGAATGGGGCGGCCCATGTTGCTGGGCAGCAGCAGCATGTCGCCCATGCCCAGCAGATCCTCGGCGCCGACGGAATCCAGGATGGTCCGGCTGTCGACCCCCGACGTGACCGTGAAGGCGATGCGGGTGGGAATGTTCGCCTTGATGAGCCCCGTGATCACATCCACGCTGGGCCGCTGCGTAGCCAGAATGAGATGCATGCCTACCGCGCGGGCCATTTGGGCAATGCGGCAGATGAGCGCCTCGGTCTCCTTCTTGCTGGCCTGCATCATCAGATCCGCCAGCTCGTCGATGACGATGACGATCTTGTTCATCGGCTTGGGCTCGGCTTCGTTGTACTCCTTGATGTTCTTGTGGCCCTTCTCGGCCATGTCCTGGTAGCGCCGGTTCATTTCGGCCACGGCCCACTTGAGCGCGGAATGGGCTTTTTCCGGATCGGTGATCACAGGAACCAGCAGGTGGGGAATGCCGTTGTAGGGCGTGAGCTCGACCCGCTTGGGGTCGACCATGATGAATTTGAGCTCGCTGGGGGAGTTCTGGTAGAGCAGGGAGAGCAGGAAGGTGTTCATTCCCACCGATTTTCCGGAGCCGGTGGCCCCTGCGATGAGCAAATGGGGCATGCTGGCCAGATCCTCGATGACAGGGGTGCCGGCCACGTCGCGGCCGACCACGATGCGCATCTTGGATTTGAGGGCCGAAAATTCCTGGCTTTCGATCATTTCGCGCAGGTGGACCATCATGCGCTTTTCGTTGGGCACCTCGATGCCGACCAGGGGCTTGCCGGGAATAGGCGCCTCGATGCGCAAGGCCTTGGCCGAAAGGGCCAGGGCCAGATCGTCCTTGAGCGAGGTGATCTTGGTCAGCTTCACGCCCTCGTGGGGCTGCAGGGTGTACTGTAGCACCGTGGGTCCGATGTTGACGTCCTTCATGGTCACTTCGATCCCGAACTGGGAGAGCTTCTGGCGGATCTTCTCGGCGTTGTCTTTCAGCACCTTGTCGCTCACGTAGACCTCGGACGTGTCGGAGCTCAATAGGCTCAGGGGGGGCAGCTGCCAGCCGCTGTAATCGGCCTCGTGCACCGTAGGGCTTTTTTTGGCCGGCTGCACGGCCGCAGGAGGACGAATCACGACTCCCTCGGCAGGGCGCGGCGCCTTGGCCTGGAAAGGCAGGTCTTCATCCTGGGCCTTGCTCAGGTTGGGCTTGACGATGTTGAGCGATTCGCCTTCGCCCTTCCCCTCTTCCAGCAGCCCGGAGCGACGGGGAGCCTTGCCGATTTGAACGGGGCCATGCTTTTTGGCGAGCAGCCAGGCAAGCATTTCCCTCAACGAGAGCTCGAAGGCGAGCAGCAGGCCGACGAGGAAAAGGGCGACCAGAATGACCCGGGTGGCCGAATCGGAAAGGGCGATGCGCAAAAGGACCGAGGCCACAAAGCCCACATAGCCCCCATGCCGCTCCACCTGGACGAGCATCTCGTCCATGGGGGTGGAAAGGTGGACCAGGCCCAAGCCCGAGAAGATCAGGAGGCCCAGCCCCACGTAGCGGGTGGCATTCAGCCGGATTCTGCGAGAAAGGAAAAGCGTGAGGGAAAGCGCCAAAAAAATGAAGGGCAGGGCCAAAGTTCCGACCCCGAAAACCAGACGAAGGGATGTGTTGAGCCACTGGCCCACGGGGCCTGCGGATTCCCTGAGAATAAGGAAGAAGAGAATGGAGAGGCCCAAATACACCACGGCCCCTATCTCGCGGGCAATGTGCGATTGGACCTCGAGCTTCATTTTTCCTTCCGGGAGCCGGCGGGATTTTCTGGCCGAAGGCGGCATAAGCTTGGGGTTGCGGACTTGCCAGAAGATAGCAGAAAAAGGGCTCCAGGGAAAGGCTGGGCGCAAGGGGCCGGATGATCTGGGGCGGAAAACGGAAAAAGGTTGACATTTCGGAATAAAATGAGTAGGATGGCCGCAGTCCCCCCTCATTCCTTCCCATGCCCTGCAAGCGCTGCTCCAAATTTGCTCTCGATCTCACTCTCTTGCCTCGCAGCGAGTAGTCTTCTTGCTTCCCACGCAAACAAGAAAGCTCGCTGAACAGGCGGGCTTTTTTTTCTTCCCGCTGCCCCTTTAAACCATTGGATCACGCGCCCCGCCCTGCCTC
>CAYUUW010000003.1:0-4987 GCA_964448005.1 uncultured Candidatus Peribacteria bacterium | reverse complement strand
AGATGGAGCGAGGCGTGGCGAGCCTCAGCCCAAGCCCATCAGGGCATGGTCAACCAGCCAGAAAGAGCGGAAAAGCAAGATGGCAAGGAGTAAGCGTGCAAAGCGTCCTGTGGACGGAAATTTCGATCAGCTCGATGATGACCTGATGGGACCCCTTCCCCGTCAGTCCACCGAAGGGTCGGAGGAAACTCCACCCGGTGGCAGCCCAACAGGTCAAGCAAAATCCGAGATCCAAAAGCCTTCCGCAGCCAGCCCCAGCCCGACCCCGTAGCGCCGCGATCTCCGCCTTCCCCGGTGGAGTGTCCTGCGCTCATCCCCCCCCTCAACCGGCCTCCTCCTTCCCGATACACATCGGGACTCGGAGGACCGGTTCTTTTTTTACTCAAGACGAGAGGGCAACCACCTTTTTTTCAAATTTTCACATTTTCATGCCTCTGAAAACTTGAAAACTTGAAAAAGAAGAAAAGTAGTAGGAGTTTAGTTTTTTGGTTGCGGGAGTTGGATTCGAACCAACGACCTCCGGGTTATGAGCCCGACGAGCTTCCACTGCTCTATCCCGCAGAAGCATCTTACGCATCCGAGCGTGGAAAAGCAAATGAAAGAACGCCCCGGAGAGCCCAAGGAGGATCTTCGGCGTTTCACGGAAGGCCTTCCGTCGTTCAAAAAAGGGCAGCGAAAGAGCCCCGACTGAAGTCGAGGCTCCTGACAGGCGATCCATCGGCGAATTCCAGGGGCTCCGCCTCCGCCCCTATTTCCATGGATCGAAATCATCGCAAGGCGATTTCAGGAAAAGCCTCCTCCAGCACCCTGGAATTGGCCTGCAAGCGCTCTAGCATCTGCCCGCGCGTGTCCACGGCGTCGAACAGGCGGGTTTCGGCGGCATAGAAATCTCCCCGTTTGATCTTCACGGTGAAGCCGTGCTCGTCCTTGCAGCGGGCATCCTCAAAATCATCGACTCCCGAATGCGCGCACATCCAGCGCCTCATCGCATGCGCATCGTCAAAATAAGGCGGAATCACGATCTCCTCCAAGCTGTATCCCCTTTCGGCGAATTGGAAGCCTTTCATGGCCTGCATCAGCCTAAAATAGTTCTCCTGCCGAGTGCGGCCATCGAAGCCTTTTTGCCCAGAATTGAGCCGGAGCAGCCGGTCGAGGTTTCGGCGCGAGCTGAAGGCATTGTGGATTCGGCGGGCCGTTTCCAGCCTGTCAGCCTCCGATTGCGAGGATCGAAAAGCCCTGGAATCATTGATTTGCAGCGAACAGATCGCGCTGGCGTAAAGCCGCTCCAGCCCCTCCTCGGTTTTCCCCCAGGCGGCGATCAGCTGCGCCGGCCGGCTTTCCGGATCCGGCGTGGAGGCGATGAATTCGTATTTTCGGGGCGCCACGGGCAAAAAGCGGAGCTCGACGCCCGAAGGCAGGATGCGATTGATCTCCTGGCGAATGCTTAGAACCTGATCCACCGCCTCCGCCGGGGAAGAGTGGACCGAGCTCTTCACCTCGAGCACCACCGAAGGCAGCTCAAGCCCCAAATGGTCCATCAAACCCGGGATATCCTTGGAAATTCGCCGCAGAACAAATTGGGTGGAAGGCTCGCCCTCCAGACGGGGAACAAGCTCTCCATCGCTTCTGGTAAAGTATCCTTCGGCCTCCAGGCCGATGCCGTAATGCTGTTTCATGGAATGGATAGTGAGTGAATTTAAAATAAAAAGCCCCGCTTGGAGCAAGCAGGGTCTTGAGCGTGGTTTGCAGGCCGGAAAAGGCTAGAAACGCCAACGCAAAAAACCCAACCCCCTTCGCCATGCGGCGAAAGAAGCTGAAGGAGAGCTGGCGAAGATGGAAGTGGGAGAGAATTTCATGGCTGGGCCCACTCTGCCAAAAAAGCGCCTGGAAATCAAATCGTTTTCAGGGGGCGGAATGAGGGGCAGAAAAATCCAGCAAGTAGACAGATGACTTGGGGTAATCCTGGAAAGAAAGGAGGAGAAGGCTCCTGTCCGGAGAAAAGGCGAAACCCTCAACCTTAATTTGGCCGTTTTCCATTTCTAGCACAGCTCGCCCCCTGAAAAGCAGGCGCTGGCAAATCCCCCAATCGTCAAATTCCTCCTTTTCGGCATCATGGCCATCGATTTCGCAGCTCCAGCCTTCCGGCCACCGGAAGGACGGCTTGTTTTTTGGCCCGACAACAGGAGTTTGAAAATCAAAGCCCTGGAGGGACTCAAGGGAATGGGCGTAGGGATCAAAAAGGAAGTCTTGGCCGAGGGCGGGCTCTGAATTAAGTCGCTCCCAGCCCTTCCCGCCCCCCGAAACACCGAACTGCCTCACCGCAAACTGATCGCCGTGCGGCTCGACAAGATACGCGACCTGATCGACAGAGCGGGCTTCAAGATACCTCACCATGCCATAGAAAAGGCCGTACTGGGTCTTTTCGATCTTTTGGGAAACAGAGACAGAAGGAACATGGATTCGCAAGGAAGGAAGTGGGTTTTTTGGGTCTTGGTAGAATCCTCCTCCAGGCACAAACAGAATGGCCAAGACATAGAGAGCCACTGCAGAAGCAAACCAGGAAGCCCGCTTTTGATGGAGAAAGTAGCCGATGCTCCAGCCCAACAGCCCTATAACCAAAACGATCTGGAGATAATGGGCCCACGGAATGGAAACAAAAAGCGCGGAAGGCAGATCGATGAGAAAAATCTTCTCGGCGTAATGGATGGGCTGGAGCAGAATTTCCCACCATCGAGCTTCCCCAAGGGTCATGTAAGGCTCAAAATTGAAGGCTGGGCGAATGGCTCGAAAAGCGGAGTAAGCCAAGACATAGCCAAAGGCAAGGAGGCCGAAAGCCTGTTGCAGCCTCAGTCCATTCGCTGCCTTAGCGAAGGAGGAGCAGGGCCTTCGTGCCGCCAGCCAAAAGGCCAGCCAATCCATTGCAATAGAAAGAAGCGCCAAAGTAGGGTAGAAATCTGGCTCGTTGATATCTCCAAAGAGGCTCCAGCGGCGATAGAGGTTCCAGGCGGAAAGAAAAAGGAAAGCCGCCTGAAGGCCCAAGGAAAGCCCAAGCAAGCTTTTCCTGGAAAGAAAGTCGTATTTTCTGGAAAGCGCAAAGCGCCACAGGAAGAAATAAATCAGAAGGAGGAGGCCCGAGAGGGCAAGGGCCTGGAAAGGGAGGGCTTGAGTAAAGGAAAAAACGCCGTACCAACGCTGGAAGGCAATGTCCAGCAAGGCCGGGGCAAGCATGAGCACAAACACCCTCAATGCCCCGTACCCCAAAGCCTCTCCGACTTCCAGCCACTTCTGCCAAGGGCGAGTGATGCTGACGAAATCTTTTTTAACCTGCTTAGGGTCGCCAAAGTGCTTTTGCATAAAAGTGGAGGTTAGCGACTCCGGAGCCATATTCTCTGACTCAGCCAAGTCCTCGGAATGGTCCTGCAGCTCGGCCAGAAAGCGGTCCCGGTAGGGATCGTTTTTGAACTCGCGCCGGAGCTGGGCGAAGAAGGGGGCAGAACTCATAGTCGGGCGTCGGTCAGAGAGCTAAGGTCGAAGAGGTAAACCCCATCAGACATGCGAGAAAAGCCAATAACCATCATGACCCATCTTCCATCCTTGGACACGACTAAGTCTTTCACCGGAAATTCCAAGTCATCAAATTGCTTAACCAACAATTGATTCTTGTAAAGTACCTTTGTGCATATTCCTTTTATGTCACCCCCCAAATCAGGACCTTCGCAAAGATAATCCTGAGGCCAAGTGAAGTTGAAACCCTCGATTAAAGGGATGCCTTTTATTTCAGAAAAAGGCAGCCGGACGATTTCAACCCCCTTTTCATCTTGATTGAGGCGAAGGGTAAAAAAACGTTCTTTTGGCCGCAGGACTGCCTCAGAATTACCCCTTTTATTCAGAAGAAAAGCCTCCTGATAAGGCTCAATGGCGTAATAAGCGCTGTCCTCCAAACCCCCACGGAAATAGTAGCCCATGTTGGAAAAAGGGGCTAATTCCTTTTTGAGGACTGAATCTGAAACGGTTAGATAAGAAAATTCCGACTGAATCAGTCCAGCCCCATGGGGTGGCAAACTGGGGGCAAAGAAAGGCGTGAGACTATAAACGATGGCCGTGAGAGCCAACCAGGAAAAACGCTTTTTTAAGATGATGTACATGACCCCCCACAGCAAAAGCCCCAAAAGAATCACAATGCGAACCATGTGGGTGCCAAAAAGAGAATTGAATGAGGCGGGCAGCATGTAAAGCAAGCCCTCATCAATAGCACTGATGATATAGAGGAAATTATCCAGCCATAGGCTGTACAGCCATCTAGCAGAATTGAATTGCTCGTCGGCCAAAAGGCGCAGCACCGAAAAGAAAGAGACATAGGCAAAAAAGAGGGCGCCCAGACCATTGAGTAGAATTTTCTTTAGCCGAATCTCCTTAAGCGGCTGGACTAATAATTTCCTTTGACTGACCACCCAATAAGCAAGCAGCCCCATAGCCATGGAGATAATATTGAAGACTATGTAATAATCCGTTGTTCCCAAAAACCGTCCCCCGACAATATAAACGTAATAAATTTGTAAGGACTGAAGTACAAAAAAAACAAACAGGGGTAGCATGACGTAAATCAAAAGGAACCTCCGGGAAAGAATTTTTTCACCTTTGAGTAATTTTTTCCAAATGAATGGGTAAGGAATAAATAGAAAGAGACCGACAATAAGGATTTGGATAAAAAACGGCACGGCATTAGACGAAATAAAATCAATGAGCGTGAAGGCGGTGAGCCAAAAAACCATTAAAATTCCATAACCAAAAGCTTCACTGGCCTCTAGCCACTTTTGCCACGGCCGCGTGATGCTGACGAAATCTTTTTTAACCTGCTTAGGCTCGCCGAAATGCTTTTGCATAAAACCGGAGTTAAGGGATTTGGGGCCAATTTTCTGGGCCTCGGCAAGGTCTTCGGCATGATCTTCAAGCTCGGCCAGAAAGCGGTCCCGGTAAGGATCGTTCT
>CAYUUW010000002.1:59502-71470 GCA_964448005.1 uncultured Candidatus Peribacteria bacterium | reverse complement strand
CGCCCCAATGGCAACTCAGGACTCTTGGTGTCAACTTTCGATGCCTACGCCGACTTGGCGGAGGCGGATCGAGCTCAGGAGGTTCCGGCTCCAGCGGAGGGGGAGGTGGTGGTGGCGGATCGAGCAGCCAGAGCAGCGGCGTGATCACCTACACTTCCGGCGATGACCTCAAGAATCTTTTTCAGGGCAAAACCAGCTGCCTGAGCTACGACACGGCTCGGAAGCTTGAATTCACCGACATCAAGGACACCAAAGCCCTAGGAGCGGCCGAAGCCCTGGTGCTGAAGAACACCTACTACAGCTACACCTCGCCCAACCAGAAGCTGGAAGACCTGAAAAAGCAGTATCCGCTGAGCGGCGCCAATTCCACCGTGAGCGGAGACAACCAGACCGAAGCCAAGGTGAACCTGCCGCTGAACATCAATCGCTTCGAGCTCGCGAAGCTGGTGATGCTGACGCACTGCATTCCGGTCTTCGAGGACAAGAGCCTGCCCGAGCTCACCTTCAACGGAAGGCCCATGCCGATTTACGCGGATGCTCCGGAAAAAGGAACCGTGATGAGCCATGTTCTGACGAGCGCTTCCTTCTTCGAGATCCTGGACGGCACCAATCCCGGCGGAAAGATCTTCCCCGGACAGCCGAACTACATCGAATGGAGCCGCCCGGCCCAAAAGGGCGAAGCCGCCAAAATGATCAACCGCGCCGGAGAAACCTGGCAAGGCTTCCAGAGCCGGGCGGACTACAATCTGCCCAAGGAGTTCGGCATCACCACCATGGATTGGCCCTTCGTGTTCTACGCCAGGCTGCTGAAGGAGAATCCCGGCCAAACGCCCATCCTGAAGGTGCCCAGCATGCTGGAGAACATCTACAATCCCGCCTCGCGCGCGGAAGTGATTGCCTTCCTGGTCCAAAGCCTCTTTTCCCGAGGACTCTACAATGCCGAAGATGCGGCCGCGGCCCAAGCCGCCCTGCACGCCCTTCAGAAATAGCCAAATCGCCCTCCGCCAACGCTAATCCCAACAGCCATGCCTGCCGTGCGGAAGGAAAAAATCGACCAGAGACCCAACCCAACAGCCACGACCGAGGTGCTGATGAGCGAAAAAAAGCTCTATCGGCCCTCGGCCCGGACGCTGAAAAACGCAGTCGTCAAAAACCCCTTGGCGCAGATCGCCCAGGCCAAGAAAGACCCGCTGCGTTTTTGGGAAAGCGCCGCCCGGGAACTGGCCTGGAAAAAGCCCTTCAAGGCGGTGCTGGATGAAAGCCAGGCGCCTTTCTACCGCTGGTTCGCCGACGGGAAATGCAACATTGTCCAAAACGCCCTGGACAGGCACATGGGAACCCCCACGGAGAAGAAGACGGCCATCCTTTGGGAAAGCGACGAGGGCAAAAGACGCCGCCTGACCTACGGCCAGCTGAATGCGCAAGTCTGCCGCATGGCCAACGGACTGAAGGAGCTGGGAGTAAAGAAGGGCGACCGGGTCGGAATCTATCTTCAGAACACGCCCGAAGTCGCCATCGCCATGCTGGCCTGCGCCAAGATCGGCGCCGTGCATTCGGTGATCTACGCCGGCTTTTCATCGCATGCCCTGGCCGACAGGCTGGGCGACCAGCGGGCCAAGATCCTCATCACGTCCGATGTCGGCCATCGCCGAGGAAAGGAGATCGACATGAAAAGCGTGTGCGATGGGGCCTTGAAAAGCTGCCCCTCTGTGAAGCACATGATCGTCCACCAGTTCGCCTCGGCCAAGCCGAAGCTGAAGAAGGGCCGCGATGTGCTGGCCAGCGATCTGCTGGAAAAGCAATCCGACCAGTGCAAAACAGCGGTGATGAACGCCGAGGATCCGCTGTTCATCCTGTACACCTCGGGTACGACCGCCAAGCCAAAAGGCGTGGTGCATGTTCATGGGGGCTACATGGTGGGCGTGAACAAGACTTTCCATTGGGCCTTGGACATCCAGCCCGACGATGTGTATTGGTCCACCGCCGACCCGGGTTGGATCACCGGGCACAGCTACATTGTGTATGCGCCCCTGATGGCAGGCATCACCACCGTGATGTACGAAGGCGTGCCCGATTACCCGAAGCCGGACCGGATCTGGAAGATCGTTCAGAAGCACAAGGTGAGCGTGCTGTACACGGCGCCCACTCTGATCCGGGCGCTGATGCGCTACGGGGACAAGTGGCCCGCCAAGCACGACCTTTCCTCGCTGCGCCTGCTGGGCAGCGTGGGGGAGCCGATCAATCCCGAAGCCTGGCGCTGGTACCACAAGAATATCGGAGGAGGAAAATGCCCCATTGTGGACACCTGGTGGCAAACGGAAACCGGCATGCACATGATCGTTCCCCTGCCGGCCTTGCCCCAAAAGGCAGGCTCGGCCGGACTCCCCTTCCCGGGCATTCAGGCCCTGGTGGTGGACGAAAAGAACCGGCCCGTAAAGCCGGGCAAAGGGGGCTACCTGGTGATCAGGAATCCTTGGCCCAGCATGCTGCGCACCGTGTACAAGAATCCGGAGCGCTACGTGGAGACCTACTGGAAGAAATCTCCGGGCTACTACCACACGGGCGATCTGGCGCACATGGACAAGGACGGCTACTTTTGGATCCAGGGCCGCAGCGACGACGTGCTTTCAATCGCCGGCCACCGCCTGGGCAATGCCGAGATCGAAAGCGCCCTGGTGTCGCATCCGGCCGTGGCGGAGGCAGGCGTGATCGGCAAGCCCCACCCCATCAAAGGCGAAAGCGCCAAGGCCTTCGTCATTCTGCGCAATGGTTTCGTAGGCTCACAAGATCTTGTGAGCCTACTAAAAAACCATTTGCGCCAGCAGATGGGGCCCATTGCCGTGACGGACGAGATCGAGTTCGTGGAGAAGCTGCCCAAGACCCGGAGCGGAAAGATCATGCGCCGCGTGCTGAAGGCGCAGGAACTGGGGCAGGATGCGGGAGACGTGACGGCCCTGGCCGATTAGGCATTTGCTGACTTTATCGGAAAAAACCTTATTCTTTCAACCCTGAAAATGAAACCCGAAAGCAATTGGCTCACCACAACCCACGCCCTAGACCCAGCAGACATTGCGGCAGTTCGCGAAGGCGATCGGCAAGACCTCCCTGGAATGGGCGAAACGCTTGCAAAAGGAAAAATAGATGAAGGGATGGATGCTGGAAAGATATTCCGAGAGACAGCTAAAAGAGCACTAGCACCTATCCTCCGTGAGATACCTTGGAATAAGCGCACTGTGGCCCTAGACCCAGGAGATGTTTTGGCGATAGAGACAGGCAAAGGAGACATGCCAGAATTAGGAGAAGTGGTAAACCGAAGAGAGGCGGCCTGAAAAAAACCGCTAAAAGAGATGTTCAGCGTAGCTCAAAAAAGCGCCCAAGAGGTGCCCGGAGCAGACCCAAGATCCTATTGGATTCTCCTCAGCGCTGCACCACGGTGACTGCCAAAGGCGCAGGGTCGGTGGCGTTGCCGTGCCTGTCCCGCAGGCCTTTCAGGGTGAGCCGGTAGCGCTCCAGATCCTGCTTCGTGGCGCCCTCCAGCTCCAGCCGGACGGTCTTTTCGTCCAGCGCTTCGGCATAGGTCACCTTGACCAGATCGGTCTTCTCCGAGTCAATCGTATCCAGATCCTCCAGCGTGTAGTTCAGGGCGTCCTTCAGGGTCTCCTCGTCCATCGGCTCGTTCCAGGTCAAAAGCAGGTTGCTCAGGCCATCGAAGCGCTGCGATACGGGATAAGGAGCCAGCGTGTCTTGGCCGAAGGAGAAGGCGAAATCGGTGTCCTCCTCGAGCTTTCCGCGGAAAAAGGCCATGTGCTCCCGGGATTCCCACAGCTCCCCGAAAATCGGCGTGCCCTCGGAAGCCTCCAGCGAAGCCCCCAGCCACAGCTCCTCGCCGGACTGCTTGACCAGCCGCAGCCGGTAGCTCTCTTCATCCAGCAGGCTGCGGGGCAGCTGGTAATTGTAGCTCCAGCGGCCGGTCTCGCCGGCTTTGACCAGGATTTCCTGGCCGATGACCGCAAAATCCCCTTCCCGCTCCACGGTCGCCCCTTCGGGCAGATCCTCCGTGGTGGCTCCGCCCGGAAGGTAAACCCGGAAATAGCCCTTGTAGTCGTCGGAATAGGAGCTGGCTTTTCCGGGATGGCGCAAGGTCACCTCCAGGCTGATTTGAGGAAGGCTGCCGGAAAGGTCCGCATGCCAATAGGCCTCCTTGCGCACATAGCGGTCGGCTTTTTTGGCGCCCAGATTGGCGAAGTTGAGCGCCAGGAAATCGCTTCCCTCCGGCAGGGCCAGGTGATTGGCCCAGCCCTTCTCCTCCAGCTTGCGCTGCAGCCTGGGCTTGGCCAGCCACAGGTAAGCCTCTTTTTGGTGGAGGGCCTCCACCAGGACCCGCTTGGCCTGGAAGGGGTTCCATTTCACCTTGCTCATCAGCGCCTGCGAAAGCGGCCCCAGAATGTCCTTGCGGGCCTCCAGATCGGCCTCGCTGTGGCGGTCCACATTGTTCACGGCCTGGCTCAGCTGGGCAAAAAGCGTTTGGGAGTCGAGCTGCTGCCCATCCACTTCTACCGGACCCAGGGCTGCCAGCAGCTTTTCGATCACGCTGAAATTCATCACGAAGATGCCGTCCACGTCGTTCTCGGGGAACTTTTCCTGGTAGAAGCCGATCAGCTCCTGGGAAGCCTGGGGGAAATCCGGGTTCCAGTTGGCATCGCGGAACGAATAGCCCCGGTACCATTCCCCCTTCAGAAGCTTCTCCTGGGGAGCCGGGGCCTTCACCGGCTCCTCGGGCTCAATCTCGTAGGAGTTGGCGACTTTTTTGAGGGAGGGGATGCCCAAAGTGACTCCCAATTCGCCATAAGCTGTAACAAAGCCTCCGCCAGGGCGCAGCTCCTCGTCGTTCTGCAGCAGGATCAGGTAGTCCTTGGGGAAAAAGCCCAGCGCCAAGGCGTGGTTGGCAAAAAAGCGCAGCTCGCCCAGGCTGAGGTAGACAAGCAGGAAAAGAGCGAACAGCGCGCCCAGGCTGGCGAAAAGGATTCTTTTGCCCCGGGAGCCCAGGGAAAAGCCCTCGAAACGAGAGCGTTTGGGCGAAGAGAAGCGCTGCTGGCGATAGGGGCTGTAGCCTGATGACCGCATGAGGCTGGCTTAAAAAAGACCCGACCATTCTAGCGGGCCAAATAGGGAATGTCTATCCTGCACCAAAAGTCAGCCCATTGCTTAGATCAGGGAGGCCTGCTTGCCCTCATCGGTTTTCAGAACGAGGGAGAAAAGGCAGATGCAAATTATCCTGTCCCCAAGCCGTTATGGGTACCAGCATCCCGAATACAGAAAACATTGGCCTCGAACCTAAAAATGACTCTGTAGTCTTTATCAATTTTTATCTCGAAATAATTGTATTTTCTAAATAGACCCTGCAAGGGCTTAATAGGATAAGGGAGACCGTTGAGGCCCTCTTCTCGAAGATGGCTCAAACAAATCAAAACCTTCTCTTTTATTCTCAGGGGAGCTTTTTTGAAAGCTTTTTCGGCATGCTTATGAATCTCCAGTTCAAACATCAAAAAATCAGCTTAATCCAATCAATTTCCTCAAGTGTGCTCCGTTTTTAACCTTGGTGTAATTTTCTTTTCTATCCCCCTCCTCCAAGCTCAAGTCAAAAGGAATCGCTTTCTTGTCGGCGATTTGGGCGTAGTACATGCGGATGGCCTCGGCCGAATTAAGACCGAGGCGGCCAAGAATACTCTCGGCAGCCTTCTTCAGCTTTGGATCGATGCGCACATGAAGCATGGCCGTGTTTGAGGAAGGCATAGGGAAGGAATTACTTTGTCTGTAATCCATTGTATACCATATGTAATACAAATTCAAGACGGCTTACGACGAAGGGGACCCGCGCAGAATCTTCTCCATCTTTCTGCCTTTCGCCAGCTCGTCCACCAGCTTGTCCAAATACCTAACCTGCTGCGTCAGCGCATTCTCTATTTCCTCCACCCGATACCCGCAGATCATCCCGGTGATGAGCTTGGCGTTGGGATTCAGCGAAGCCTGCTGGAAGAACGTCTCGAAAGTGGCTTTTTCTTTTATCAGCTCCTGCAGCTTTTTGCTGCCGAAGCCTGTGAGCCACGCGATGACCTGATGCAATTCTTCTTTTGTTCTGCCTTTCTTTTCTACTTTGGCCAGGTACATAGGATAGACCCTAGCGAAGGTCATTTTTGCGATGCGCTGGTCGTGCGCGGTGGAATTTTTCATAAATTCAGAAATTACTACTCCTGTATTTTGCTGATGACCGACAGAAAGAATTCCTTGTCCTTGCGGTGGGTCAGAAGCTCGGCCACCTCATTCTTATCGACCCATCTTGCCTCGGGATTCTCCGGATCGATGGGGTTGAGCCAAAGCTGGTCGGTGCTGAACAGGAACATGAAGATTGTCTTTTCCTCGGAGGGGTCATCGCCGCCATCCAACGCGATCTTGTTCCGCTGATAGTTTCCCAGGTCCGCCAACAGCTCCAGCTGGCCAACGCCGGACTCTTCGTGGATCTCCCTTTTGGCAGCCTCCAGCGGGCTTTCGCCTTCGTCGATATGCCCTTTGGGCAAGGACCACGATCGCCCCTTTTGGCTCACCACCAGGACCGATCCGTTTTTGTTGATGACCACGCCCCCTGCTGAAACGGTTTTTTTGACAGTGTTTTCCATGCGAGAGAGTTAGGCCCACCTTGTGCGTTGCAAAATTCAGCTTACGCCCTCATCCACTCCATTCAAGCACTCTTGCAGCATCTGGTGGGCGGAGGAAGGGATCTTGTAGCATGCTTCCTTTGTTCTTTCGAACATTAGGCCTACACCTTGGGTCTGGGCGATCTCAAGAAGCCTGGCCGTTTGCTCCTCCGACAAGTCGTCGCCAAAGGCGATGCGGATGGCAGAAGAATCATGCTTTTCTGATCTAGAGGCAAGCTTTTCTATTCTGCCCAGCCTTCCGATAATTACGGCATTAGCCTCTTCGCCAAACATCCTCGCATCATCCTCGGACAGCAGGCCGCTAAGATCGTCTGGCAAGAAAACAGGGTCAGGCACCCAATATTTCACCTCTGCGGCCTCGTGGCGCAACAAGCCCATTTCAATGGCCATTTCAAGCAGCCTGTCGGCTTGCTCTTGAGGCAAATCGTACGCACAAGCAGCATCGAAATCCTTGCGATCAATAGGGGCCTCGGCCGCAAGAATACCCAAACAAGGCAGTCTTCGGCTAACCATATTTTCAGCATCCTCGCCTAAGATCCGCAAATCATTTTGCGTCAGCCTGCCAGCCACGTCTTCTTTAAGTGCAGCATAGCCCTCTAGAGGCTCACGGTAGCCATCAATTGACATGGTGTTCTTGTTATTAGGCTAAGTTTTTTTCGTACAAACGCCCGGTTGTGGGCGATGTTTTCGGGCTTTATATTATGTCCTGAAGAGGCTAAATGCCAGCCTGCTTCGGCGGATCGAGACGTCAGGCGGAGGAATATAGAAAGCGGAATCGACAATGGGCTTGCTGCTGCTTATGCATCCATTTCTTGTCCCATTTGCCTGTCGAAGGCCTGGCGAACCAAGCCGATGATATAGGGTATTTCCTCAATTTTCGACAGACCTACTTCAACATTTCCATTTCCCCATCGACCAAGGCTTGTCACGTCTTTGCAAAGCCCCTTAGGATCATTGATCTTCGAAAAGTCTATATTCAATGAAAGGCGGAGACGTTTTGCCTGCGGAACGACGTCCACAAAATTAGTTTCTGCCTTGTAGGCAACATACAATTTTAAAAACGCCTCTGTGATGCAGGGATCAAGAGCAAGCAATTGCTTACGGAGTTCTTCGAATACGCTTCGGAGCGGTTCAGCTTTAAGAAAAGGGTGATCTTCCAGGCTGTATTCTGCAGCCTCTGCCTTTGGCCTGTATGATGCCAAAATATCCGGCTCTAAAACTGGCGCAGGCCAGACTTTAACGGCTTGATTCGACAAATTTTCCGCCCGATTTAGAATATCTTGTGCCCCCCAATGTTCTTTACTGGCCACATCCTTATTTAATCTCAACGGGCTTTCCGCAAATCCCACCCGTATGTTTCGCTTTTCCATGAAGGGTCTATCGCTATACTCAGAATTGTAGCCTGTCAAGGTCAGATTGCCCAAGGTATGCAGGTATTTTTTCTGAATTTCCTTCCATTCGGAACCAAGCTCTTTTTGCCATTCGGGTGATAGGCTTTCATTTTGGGGCATGATGTGTTCAATAGTGAACTCATCCACAGGAACACGCTCTTTTCTATCGTAATTTTCCAACCGCCTGAGCCAGTAAATTTTGCTGCGGAAATTATAGAGATCCTTAATCTTAATTGCCTGCTTAAACTCTTCATCGCCCGGAAAGCTACGATAAGATGGCAAGAGCAAAAAATTCGCCTGGACGCTCTCAAGATATCGATCCTTTTTCAGGTTACGAGAAAAATTCCCAAAGGTTTTATTCATTGAGTTGGTTGGTATGCCGCATACAGCCCTGCGGTACACATAGCTCTCAACAAGACGAACTATCCTCAAAAAGTCATCCGGAGAGAGAATTTCTTTTTTATAGTCATTGTAGAGCTCTAGCAAGAAGGGAAATGCTACATCGACTTTTAATTCCTGAAGATCCTGAAAAGCCATTTTGAGCTCTGGATCTTTTTCCGCGCCCAAAGCCATTGCGCAATAATAGCCTGAAAAAATGCGAATATCGGCAACAAGTGTCTCCACATCCGATGCCCCTGGCGAACGAGCATATTGCTTGAAAGCTTCGTAAACCTCACGCTCTCTCGGAATAACGCCAGTTTTCACCGTCAGATAATGCCGCATAAAACTATCAAAATATTCAACGTAACCTAATTGACCGAAATCTATTTCCATCGGCCTCCAATATTGATCGTAAAGCTTTGACTGCAATCCGTGCTCAAGGCCCATGAGAATGAAATTCCGAATCAGGTCGGCCTGGCTCAATTCGCGTCCGGTAGAGTTTAGGCTTTCAAAAATAAGCTGCGGGTTGTCCTGCTCTCGGCTGAGCGATATATCGACAATAAGAAGCTTTGCGAGGCCTTTGCAGATGGCTGCGAGGTTATCCTTCTCCTTTTCGAGCTTATTGGTAAAAAATTCAAAGTTCGCCTTCACGCGGACGGAGCATTCTTTCGGCTCGGGGGCATTATCCAGAATCGCCGTTAAGGATGCCTTGTCTGTTTGGGACAAGATGAGTTTGTACTTTTTTTCGCCTTCTTCGCGCGGATCAATGAGGTAGTAATCGCGAAGTTTTTTTCCTGAAAAGCCTTCAATCGGTTCGCTGCTTCCAAGAGCGCGCGCAAGAGCCTCGATCAGCAAAGTTATTGTAGTGAGCCTTTGCTGGCCATCGATCACAAGCAATTGGGACTGATTCGCCACAGAATAAAGCCCTTTTTCCACATAGACGATAGATCCAACAAAATGCGCCGTGATTTCATCCTTGCTGCCCGTACGCAAAACGTCCTCCCACAACTGCAGGCATTCCTTTTCACTCCAGCTATAGATGCGCTGATAAATAGGAATGACGAACTGGGGTGATTTCTTAAGAAAATCGGCTAGTTTAATTTCAGTGGCTTTCATAGTCTACATTATATTGATCTCCCAAAACTCCCAATAATCCCCATCATCCCAATCGTCCCCCCTCACGCATACTGCCCAAACACCTGCCCGATATCAATGTTGTCCAAATTCCTAGCGGCCAAAGGCCCCTTGGCGAACTGCGGCTGGGCCTCCTCGTACACTTCGCCCTGGTACTGGTAAAAGATGCCGATGGGCAGCTTCTCGCTCTCGAAAGCCTTCTGGTAGGCCAGTTGGCGGTCGGCGGAGTCGTGCCCGGCCTGCTGCAGGTCGTAGCACTTTTCCTGGTAGTAGGCGTAGGTGTGGATCTTGTCGTAGGTCACGCAGGGCTGCAGCACATCGATGAAGGAAAAGCCCTTGTGCTCCATGCCCAGCTTGATCAGGTTGGTCAGGTGAGGCAGGTTGCCTGCGTAGCCCCGCGCCACAAACGAGCAGTTGACTGAAAGGGCCACCGCCAGCGGATTGATGGCCGAATCCGGCGAGCCGAAGGGCGTGGACGGGGAAGGAGTCCCCTTTTGGGCCGTGGGCGAGATCTGCCCCTTGGTGAGGCCGTAGACGGTGTTGTTCCCCACCACGTAGGTCAGGTTGGCGTTGCGCCGCATGGCGTGGATGAAGTGCCCCATGCCGATGCCGTAGCCGTCGCCGTCGCCCCCCTCCACCACCACCTGCTGGCTGTGGTTGGCCAGCTTGGCCCCCGTGGCGAAAGGCAAGGCGCGCCCATGCAGCGTGACCGCCCCGTAGGTGCTGAACCAGTAGGGCATGTTGGCCCCGCAGCCGATGCCGGAGACGAAGGTGACCTTGTCCGGATCCAGATCCATCTTGGCCATGGCCCCCTTCAGGGCCGCCTCGATGCCGAAGTCGCCGCAGCCGGGGCACCAGTTGGGCTTGCCGGTGGGGTTGGTGTAGTCCTTGGGGGTTCGGGGCATGAAAAACAAAATTACTAATTAACAATGACGAATTGACAATTGATGCGGCCTGTAGGGGCGCGATTAATCGCGCCCCTACAGGCCGGAATTCATTTCTTCAAAATCTCCAGCACCTTCTCCGCAATCCCCTCGGGCGTGAAGGGCCGGCCGGACCAGTCCAGGATCTTGTCCTGAATCTCGATGCCCGCCTTTTCGGCGATCAGGCCGCCCAGCTGGGCCGTGATGTTGCCTTCCACCAGAATGGGGTGCTTGGTCTTTTCCAGGGCCGCGCGCACGCCGGGCTGCAAAGGCAGAAGGTACTTGATGTGCAGCAGATTGGCCGTGACGCCTTTCTCCTGTAGATGCTCCAGGGCCTCCAGGGCAGGGCCGTAAGTGGCTCCCCAGCAGACCAGGGTGACCTCGGCGCCTTGGGATCCTTCCAGCCGGGCCAAGGGAAGCTGCTTCTGCAGGGTCTCCATTTTGCGCATGCGCCGGGCCTGGATGCTCAGGCACTCGTCGATCTCCTCGGTGAAATAGCCGTCCTCGCGGTGCTCGTAGGAAGAGGCCGTGTGGGCGCCGCCCTTTTGGCCGGGGACCGTGCGGGGGCTGATCCCGTCCTCGCTTTCGGCGAAGCGCCTGAAGCCTGCGGGAATCTGGTCTTCCTTCAGCAGCTTGCCCCGATCGATCTTGAGGTGATCGTGCTTCAGCTCCGGCACGCTGGAGCGGCCTTCGGAGAGGTACTTCTCGCTGAGCAGGATGACCGGGCACTGGTAGGCTTCGGCCAGATTGAAGGCTTCGAAGGCCATGGTGAAAGCCTCCTCGTGGGTGCCGGGAGACATCACGATCTTGGGGAACTCGCCCTGGCTGGCGTGCATCGCCGTGCGCAGGTCGCCTTGGCCGGTGCGGGTGGGCAGGCCAGTGGAAGGGCCGGGTCGCTGGGCCTCCACAATCACCACAGGCGCCTCGATCATGCCCGCCAGGCCAATGGCCTCGGTCATCAGGGCGAAGCCTCCGCCGGAGGTTCCCGCCATGCTCCGCACGCCGGCGTAGCCGGCGCCCACCGCCATGTTGATGGCGGAAATCTCGTCCTCCACGTGGTTCACGGAAAGGTCGAAGGTCCGGGCGTGCTTGGCCATGCAGTGCAGAATGGAGGAGCTGGGCGTCATGGGGTATTCGGAGAGGAACTTGCAGCCCGCCTTGATGGCCCCCAGGCTGATGGCCTCGTTGCCGTTCAGCAGCAGGGCCGGCTTGGCTGGGCGAGGCTCCAGGTGGTAGTTGAACTCCAGGTGGAAATTCTGGCGGATGTGCTCGTAGCCGGCGCGGGCGGCTTCGATATTGCTTTTCACCACGGCCTCGCCTTTCATGGCGAAGGTGGCCGCGATCAGCTGGGAGAAGGCCTCGAAGGGGTAATCCAGCAGGGCGATGGCGGACCCCAGGCCCACGATGTTCTTGGCCAGATCGAAGC
>CAYUUW010000002.1:57559-59492 GCA_964448005.1 uncultured Candidatus Peribacteria bacterium | reverse complement strand
CGATCTGCTTGAGCGGCACGGGGAAAAAGGAGACGCCTTCGCCGCTCAGCTCGCCGCCGGCAATGGCCGGATCGTAGATGACGCCGCCCCCGGGCACCAATTCTTTCAGGTGCTGGTCGGTGGTGTCCTTGTCGAAGGCCAGAATCAGATCGTAGCGGTTGCTGTGGGCGTAGAGCTGCTTTTCGGCCACGCGGATCTGGTAGATGCTGTTGTAGCCCTTGATGACGCTGTAGAACTCGGCCGTGGAATGCACGTTGAGCCCCTCGCGCATGCAGAGGCGCGAAAAAAGGTCCCCGGGCCGATCGATGCCTTCGCCGGCCTTGCCGCCGATCAGGAAATTGAGCGTGTTGATCTTCATAGGCAGGGGTGGCGTTTGAGGTCGGCAGCGGGCAAAACCGGACAGGGCAAAAGGGCATCGCCATTGTACAGCTTGGCCGAGGCCGGGTTCAAGGCAAATAGGAGTCGCCCGCTAGCGGGCCCTTTCCGATCCGCCCGACTCCGCGGAGGCCTCCAACGGGAAAGCCTCCGCATCGAGAACGGCCCCGGAATCCGAAGGCTCTTGTTCCACGGAAGAGCCTTCTTGAGGTCGTTCAGCAGCTATTCTCGAGGCTTCTGCGCCATATGCGCCCGGACCGCATTCGACCAGCGCAGGCCCTTTGGTCAAAAACTGAGGTTTCACATGACGAAGGCGCAAGGGGGGAAGCTGCTCGACAAAACGGTGGCGAAAAAACTCCGGGTGGTTCGGATCGGTGGCCCTTCTCACGTACTCCCGGTAGGCCAAGACGACCGGCCACCCTTCTCGAATAACCTCCATCGAAAGGCCTCTGTTGAGCCTGGATTGAACAAAGCCCCTAGGAGGCGTAGGCAAGAGCCTGGAGGGGAAGGAGGCCGGCGAACGCAGATTATTAGGGAGAACGGCCACCAAAGAGCCTGCGCAGAAGTCTTCCGGAGGAGGCAAGGAGGAATCCGTAGGCGGAGCTGCGCTCAGCGCTGCGGCACCAGGGCGAGCGACCTGGACCGGAGCATCCACCGCGGCAGGGGCGGGGACCAATGCATGGGGGCCCGCTGGATCTGCGATGGAGGGCTGGAGGAGCATTGGAGGGGCAAATAAAAAGCTAATCGCGGGCGGGCGGAGGCGAAGCAGTTTCTGGAACCAATACAAAGCGATCTTTGAGCGGATCGTGACGGTAGAGCTTTTGTGTATGTGGGTCGAAAGCAAAACCCAAAGAGGTCAGGTGCCTTTTTGTAGCGTCCTCAATTCCGGGACATGCGACTGAAAAGGAAAAGCCGCTCAATTCTCGGCCGTCTTCACGCGAAGCGGTCAGGGGGGTTGGGGCAAGAAGAGTCTGCTCCTGCCCTGAAGAAGGAACGGTGTTTTCCATCAGCACCCTCTCCAGAGGCTTTCGATGGGCATCCCTCGAAAGCATGAAAAATCTGTTGGCATCGTGATTATAGGCTAGCAAATAGGCTTTTCCGCCTCCTGCCGCCAACACTAAGGCCTGATGGGTAAGCCCTACATCGGGAACGTGGATTGCTTTCCCTGGCTCAAGAGGGTTGTTTGGACCCGCTTCTTCATCACTAGGCGCATCCATAACCGCAGTGACCGGATGGTCCATTTCCTGCGCCCGGTCGTCATCAGCAGCATCGGGAG
This sequence comes from uncultured Candidatus Peribacteria bacterium, assembly GCA_964448005.1. Taxonomy (GTDB): domain Bacteria; phylum Patescibacteriota; class Gracilibacteria; order UM-FILTER-43-11; family UM-FILTER-43-11; genus CAYUUW01. The sequence goes on along the minus strand of CAYUUW010000002.1, from coordinate 57,841 downwards.
GCGAGCCCCTAAAAGTCTCTTCCGTCGCAGTTGGCGGGGAATCGCTGGGAGTCAGGAAATCGGAAGAGCCGAGGGAATGGAGGCGGGAACGGGAATCGGCAATGCCTGAAGCCAAAGGAGCCGCCGCCGCAAGGACTTGGACAGTAGAGGGTGTTTTGAATCGCACCGGGACAGCATCCCCATCTCCATCTTCGTCCGCAAAGATATCCTCCACCCATCCTATTTGGGTAACCCCTGGATCAGGGCCCTGGTGCACAGTAGGGTGCGGAAACGAACCGGATA
>CAYUUW010000002.1:41923-57549 GCA_964448005.1 uncultured Candidatus Peribacteria bacterium | reverse complement strand
CTGAAGAGGGGCATCGGGGTGTGGCGCGCCGAAAGGAATGGGCTGACGATGGGCACTATCGTCTTGCGCCCTCAAATGAGGCGCGCTGGGGGAGGAGGGCATGGAATGTGGGAGCTTAGAGGGCGGGGAGGAGGAGGAAAGCCAACTCGTTCTGGAACATTTTTAACATAAATTTAATTTAAGGTCAAACTAATTTGAGGCGAGGGGCTTTTTCCCCGTCAAGGGGCCAGGTTGATTCCCTGGCCAGGCTTGGGTAGAATCAATCAGCTGGAAGGCACGAGAGTGAAGCCAAAAGACAGCTAAACCAAACCCAGGAGCATGGACTACTACAAGATTCTAGGCCTAGAGAAAGGCGCCACCGAGGCCGAGATCAAAAAGGCCTACCGCAAGCTGGCCCAGAAGCATCATCCGGACACCGCCAAAGGCGACGGGAAGAAGTTCAAGGAGATCGCCGAGGCCTACGAGGTGCTGAGCGACCCGCAGAAGCGCTCCCAGTACGACCAGTTCGGCCGCGTGGGCGGCAGCGGAGGCGGAGGAGGTTTTGGCGGCTTCGGGGATTTCGGCGGCTTCGATTTCAGCCATTTCCAGAATGCGAATGTGGATTTCGGGGGAGGGTTCGGGGACATTTTCGACAGCTTCTTCGGCGGCGGCGCATCGCGCAGCCGCAAGCGAGGCCCTCAGCCGGGAGCCAATATCGAAATGGTGCTGCAGGTCAGCTTCGAGGAATCCATCGCCGGGAGCACCCGGGAAATAGAGGTCTCGCGCTACGAGACCTGCTCCACCTGCGCCGGCAAGGGGGCCGCACCCGGGAGCAAGATCAACGACTGCCAGCAGTGCTCGGGCACCGGCCAGCAGGTCCGCATCCAGCGGACGCCGCTGGGCCAGATCCAGACCAGTTCGGTCTGCTCGGCCTGCCAGGGGGAAGGCAAGATTCCGGAGGAGAAATGCAAAGCCTGCCAGGGCGAGGGCCGCATCCTCAAATCCATGTCCTTCCAGGCCAAAATTCCCGCTGGCATTCACGATAGGGCCATCCTGCGCCTGAGCGGCAAAGGCGAAGCCGGAACCCAGGGCGGACCCTACGGGGATCTTTTCCTGCACATCAGCGTGAGCCCCAGCCGCCAGTTCAAGCGCGTCAAGGACGACATCCACAGCCATCAAAGCATCCACCTGCTGCAGGCCGTGCTGGGCGACGAGATTCCCGTGCAGACCGTGCACGGCCAGACGACGCTCAAGATTCCCGCCGGCACCGAAAGCGGGAAGACTTTCCGCATCCGCGAGCAGGGAGCGCCCAAAGTGGGCAGCAGCGAGCGGGGGGACCACCATGTCACCGTGACCGTGGAGATTCCCAAAAAAATCTCCGCCAAGGAGAAGAAGCTCTACCAGGAGCTCGCCAAAGAGGCCGACCTGAGCATCCAGCCCCAAAGCCGAGGGCTTTTCGGGTAAGCGTTCTCCGCTGAATCATGGTTCATTTTCAAGTTTTCACATTTTCATACGCCTGAAAAATTGAAAACTTGAAAAACGAGGGGTTAGGCGAAAAAGCAACCCAGACCTTCGTCATTATCCATTTTAGCCACCATGCCAAAATGAACTTCCTCCTCATCGGAGACATCATGGGCCGCCCCGGACGGAAAACCGCCCAACGGGCCATCGAGGAGATTCGCCAGGAGCATGAGGTCGATCTGGTGATCGCCAACGGCGAGAATTTGGCCCATGGAGCGGGCATGACCCAGAAGACCTACGACGAAATGCGCGAAGCCGGCGTGGACTTCTTCACCAGCGGCAACCACATCTACGACAAGGAGGGGATCATCCCCGAACTGCAAAAAGAGAATACGCGGGTGATCCGGCCGGCCAATTTTCCTCCCGGGAATATCGGACAGGGCTATCGGGCGCTGAACGTGGACGGGAAAAAGGTGCTCATCGTCAATCTCATCGGCCGGGTCTTCATGCACAGGAACTACGACTGCCCCTTCCTGGCCATGGACCGAATCCTGCGCGAGCATGAGGCAGAGGAGCTGGAGGCCGTGCTCGTGGATTTCCATGCCGAAGCGACCAGCGAGAAGGTGGCCCTGAAGCATTACCTGGACGGCCGGGTGACGGCCCTGTGGGGCACCCACACCCATGTGCCCACCGCCGACGAGGAGGTGAGCGAAAAAGGAACCGCCTACCAGAGCGACCTGGGCATGACCGGGCCCAGCGATTCGGTGATCGGCGTGGCAAAGGAAAGCGTTGTGCAAAGCTTTTTGAAGCAGGTCAGCTTCAAGCTGGAAGTGCCCGAAGGGCCTTGCGTTTTCAATGCCCTGCTTATAGAATCCAAGAACAGGAAAGCTGTTTCGGTCCAGCGCATCCAGAAAAAATACGCCGCCTGACGAGGCGCCCGGCCAACCGTTCCAACTAAGCCCATTCCCGCATGCAAAAAGGCTACCCTTATCCCAAGCCCTCCCCTTTTCCCAAATCCTTGGGAGGCGTGGCCATGCTTGCCTTCGCCTTCATGCTGGGCTGGAGCATGGGAAGCCAAAGGCTTTCCGGCGGTTCGGCCCTGGAGGCCCGGAACACCGTGACCAATGCCTACGGAAAGCTGGAGACGGTGAACATGGACCTTTTCTGGGACGCCTGGAGCATCCTCAGCGGAAGCTACGTGGATCCGCACCTGCTGGACACCCAAAAGATGATCTACGGCGCGATCGACGGCATGGTTCGAGCCGTGGGGGATCCCTACACGGCCTTCATGACCCCAAAGGAAAACAAGGAATTCCAGACCGCCATGGAAGGGGCGCTGGAGGGCATCGGAGCGGAATTGACCCTGCGCCACGGGCTTTTGACGGTGGTCTCCCCCCTCAAGGATTCGCCCGCCAAAAAGGCAGGCCTGCAGCCGGAGGACATCATCCTGGACATTGATGGAGAATCGACCGAAGGGATGTCGCTGGATGAAGCGGCAGGGAAGATCCGAGGCAAGAAGGGCAGCCAAGTGACCCTGAATATCCTGCGGCAAAGCCGGGAAGAGCCTTTCCCGCTCACCATCCAGCGCAACATGATCAGCGTCAGCAGCGTGGAATGGAGCATGAAGGACGGAATGGCCGTGCTGGAGCTGACTCAGTTCGGGGACAACACCCAAAGCGAATTCGACAAGGCGGTCAGCCAGATCCTGGCGGAAGGGCCGGACGGTATGGTGCTGGACCTGCGCTACAACGGCGGAGGCTATCTGGATGGAGCCGTGGATATCGCCTCGGAGTTCCTGGAGAGCGAAAAGGTAGTGACCATCAAAAAACGCAATCCGGAGGAGGACGAGGTGATCTACGTGAACGGGCAGGCCAGGCTGAGCGAACTGCCCTTGGTGGTGCTGATCAACCGAGGCAGCGCCTCGGCCTCGGAAATCGTGGCTGGAGCCCTGCAGGACCACAAGCGGGCCCTGGTGCTGGGCGAGGCCAGCTTCGGCAAGGGGACGGTGCAGTCGGTGGAGACCCTGATCGGAGGGTCCAGCCTGCGGGTGACCATCGCCAAATGGTTCACGCCCAACGACAGGAACATCACCGAAACAGGAATCGTTCCCGATGTGGAGGTGCCCATGACTGCCGAGGATCTGGAGGCGGACCGCGATCCGCAAATGGAGGCGGCTCTGGCGGAGCTCCGCAAGGCCGATCTGCCCTGATCTCCCTGCTCTTCAAAAAAGCATTCCCCAAGCGGTGAGGCTTTTTTGCTTGCTGATTCTATTTCGGCTCCACGGGGAGGCCCAGCACGAGGTTTCCTGGAGCCAACCCCATGCGGCGCACGCTCCCGGCCCGGAGCTCCAGCACATGCTGGGCCGGCTGGGGAGGGCTGTAGCGGGGGCAATCGCTGTCGTTTTGGGCCCGGCAGGGGGGAACATCCTCCAGCAAGTGGACAATGCGGCCATCGCCATCGATGAAAGCGAAATCCAGGCTGATCTCCATGCCTTTCATCCAAAAGGCCGGGATGAAGGGTTCGCCGTAGGGAAAGAGCATCCCCTCCCCCTCGGCCATCGATCGCACGCCCATGAGGCCTTGGGCTTTCTCCTGATCGCTTTGGGCCAGGGCCGCCTGCACAATATGGATTCCCGATTCCGCCTGAAGGCGGAGCTCGGCCTTGGCTCGATCGGGTAAGAAGGGCTGGGCGGAGGCGCAGCCGGAAAGCAGGAGGATGAGCAGAAGGAGAGGACGAAGATTCATTGCGAAGAATAAGAAATGCAAGCCTTTCGAGAGTGCTCAGATTGTACCCCAAAGCCTTCTCCATTGACAGAACGCTGCTACCAAGGGAAAATTACGCTCCTGATCCTTTAAACCGCCGGGCTGCGGGCATCCTTCCGCCTTCGGGCGAGTGGCCAAAGCTTCGGATTCACCGAAGCGGCCAGACTTGAACCCAGGGCGGAAGCCCTGTCCGCAGAAAAAAAGGAGCAGCGAGATGGAAGGCGAAATGGATTCTTTTTGGATCAGCGGCATGGATTACACATGGGCGTTGAACGACGAGCGTGGGAACATGGTCATGCTGGTGCTCACCATCACAGATGAAGAGGAAGTCAGCTACGGAGAAATCATCTGCCAGCGTGACCTGGATGGCTTGGAGGTTCGTTTTGATCCCGAGGAAAGCGAGCTCATCATCTGGCTCCTTCCGAGCGAAGGGGAGCAAGCCATGGAGCTGATGGGGCGGCTGGAAAGGCTGCCCGAATTCGAGCTCGCCCGCTTCCAGGCATTCTTGGGGATGCGAGAAGCCATCCCTGTGCTGAAAAATCATCTCAAGCAAAGCAACCCTGAAGGGCGCCGCAACGCCGTGGCAGCCCTGGCTAGCCTGATGCAGCACCTCGAGCTTGCAGCCACGCTTGAGAAGGTCCGTGAAACAGAGAATCACCCTGAAGTCTTGTTTGCCATGGAAACAGCCATGGCAGCAGCTCGCCTTCGGGCCAGCTCGGCTGGGCAAGCGGAGCAGTACTCCCCTGCAGAAGCCTTGACCATGCTGGCGGAAGCCTTCAGGGCAAACCAGGTGACAAGCAGTGAATATCTCCAAGGACAAGCACAGGGAAACTCAGACGGCCGAAACCTGCTCCATTGACAGGGCAATCATTCATGTGGGCAAGAAAGCCCTCCAGGCGACTCCGGACAATCCTCCGGAGCCGCCGCCCTCTTTTTTGGCGAGGAAAAATTCAGGGTGAAAATTCAATTTGACAAATCTGTTTTAAGGGATAAACTAATCGACGATTTGCTCCTTCACAATTCGCTTTCGCGGAGAGTTATTCTGGCGTTTTTGGCCTCCAGCTTTTTGCCCTCGCAAGAATGCCCAAGCCCAGCGCCAGGTTCGCCTCTTCGCGATATTTATTGGCAGGCGGCGCCTTGGGTTCCTTTTCCGAATCCAGTGCGTCGTCTGCCAAAGCCATCAAGGCCAAGGAAGTGCCTAAGGCGACAAAAGTCAGGAAAAAAACCCGTGCAACAACAACGCGTTCAAGCCCCACCACCCCACCATCAAGTACGTCAAACCCGAGAGGCGGGAGCTCCAGGCATGGTCTTTACCGGAGGACAGGCTGTCGCAGGCAGCCAATTCGAAAGTATGATGGGGTTCAACCCGGGCATCACCATTCCCAGCCAACCCGCTGATTACCGTCACCACCCCCTCCAGCCTTCGTAGAGGCGAACAAGCAAACCCTCCAGTCCCGCGGACATCCGCGGGGCTGGGCTTTTTTGGGTGAGATCCTTTATTTCAGCAGCTTGTTCAGCTCCTGCTTGAACTCGTCCACATCCTTGAAATTGCGGTACACGCTGGCGAAGCGGATGTAGGCAATGTGGTCCATCTTCTTCAAAGCCTCGCTCACATCGCGCCCGATCTTCTCGCTCGTCACCATCTTCTTGTTCGATCCCCAGCTTTCCTCCAGGCCGTTGACCATCTCGTCCACCTGGTCCTTCGCCACCGGCCGCTTGCCGCAAGCCAGCCAAATCCCCTGCTCCAGCTTGTTGCGGTCATAGATCTGGAACGTTCCGTCCTTCTTCTTCACCATCAGGTTGCCCATGGCCACGCGCTCGAAGGTGGTGAAGCGGTTGCCGCACTTTTCGCACTCCCGCCGGCGCCGCACGGCCCGGCCGCTTTCCGAAAGGCGCGAATCGATGACCTTGGTGTCGATGTATTTGCACTTGAGGCACTGCATGGCTTCCTGGTTATTGGGGAAAAATAGGCAAGGTCATGGCGGCATTATACCCGATTAACAAAAGGAAGAGGATGAAATTGGCCTTTGGACCGGCTTTGGACTAGAATTCTCCTGTTGCTAACCCGACACAGATGAGCGCCTTGGAGCTTCGCCGCCAGCTGCTGCACCTCGCCTACGGCCCGCTTCTGATTGCGCTGCACCAGCAAGGGCTTTTGGGCCACGCAGGCTTTCTGCTGCTCCTGGGAGGGGGCATTTCCTTTTCCTACTGGGTCAAAAGGCAGCAGGAGAAGTCTCTGCTGCGGCGGCTGACGGCTTTTTTCGAAAGGAAGCATCACCTGGAAAGCCTTCCCGGGAAAGGGATCCTTTTCTTCACCTTGGGGGCCTACCTTTGCCTTTCCCTGTTCGATGCGCCCATCGCCTATGCGGGCATCATGGTGCTGAGTGTGGGAGATGCGGTCTCCAATGTGGTGGGCAGCCGCATCGGAAGGATAAGGACTCCGCTGAATCCGGAAAAGTGCATCGAGGGGAACCTGGCGGGCATTGTGGCCGCCATTCCTGCCGTGTATTTCTTCTTCCCGCATTGGGCGGGGGCAGGAGCCGCAGCGGCAGTAGGCATGTTCCTGGAGATCCCCAGAATCAGCCTGGCCGGCATAGATATCGACGACAACCTCATCATCCCCCTGGGGGCCAGCTTCACCGTGGCGCTGTTTGCCTGAAAAAAGCCTCGAAATCTTAGTTTAATTTCCAATTCTCAAAGTATAAAAGAGGCTGGGGAGCTTAAATAGCTTACGGAGCTTAATAAGCTTCTAAGCTAGCGCAGCGAGTAAGCTTTGTAAGCCCAAGTTCAATCAGGTCCTAAATTAGCAATTCATTCGCATTTTTAATGAGTCGTGCCACCGGAAACATAGGCGAAAGCCTGGCTGCCGCCTATCTGCAAGCCAAAGGCTATCGCATTCTGGCCCGCAATTCCCATCAGCGGGTGGGAGAGCTGGATCTGGTGGCCCTGGATCCAGGCACGGGAGAACTGGTCTTTGCGGAGGTGAAAAGCCGGAGCGCAGGATCCCTGGGAGACCCGGAGGAATCCGTCAGCCGGGCCAAAATGCGCAAGCTCATCCAATCCGCCCTGTTCTGGATGGAAAAAAACAGCGGCGGAGAGGAGAGAGGCTGGCGTATCGATGTGCTCTCGGTACGGCTAGGAAAAGGCGCCGACGACATCGAGCATTTCATGAACGTCACCCAGGAGACAGAATGAGCAAAAAAAGACCCAAGCTGAGGCTTGGGTCTTTTTGGCAGGCAAAGAATTTTCTTAGCGCTTGGCCCACTGGGGAGCGCGGCGAGCGCGCCTAAGGCCGGGTTTCTTGCGCTCTTTGACGCGAGAGTCGCGGGTGAGGAAGCCTGCTTTCTTCAGCACAGCGCGCAGCTCCGGATCGTACTCCAGCAGCGCCTTGGAGATGCCATGGCGCAAAGCATCGGCCTGGGCACTGACCCCTCCGCCGCTGATCACTGCGACCACATCGAACAGCTTGAGGGCGTTGGCCAACCTAAGAGGAGCCTTGATGCCGCTGACCATGACCCCGAAAAAGTATTCCTGGGCAGGCTTTTCATTCACGAAGATTTCGCCCTTTCCGTTCTCATAAAGGCGCACGCGAGCGATGGAGGTTTTGCGCTTTCCGTTGGCGAAGAAATAGCGGCCATCGCGGTGCATTTTCTCTTCTTTGGGGAGCTGGGCGGAAACAGCAGGGGTTTTGACGGCCATGATGAAATTAGAGATTAATGGCTATGGGATTCTGGCCGGCATGAGGGTGCTCCATGCCAGCGTAAATATGGAGCTTGTCCATGAAATGCCTCCGGAGACGATTTTTTGGAAGCATGCCGGAAACGGCTTCCTTCAGGATGCGGGAAGGCTGCCTCTGCTGCACAGCCTTGAAGGAGCGGCGGCGGAGATTGCCGAAATAGCCGCTATGGGTGATGTACTCCTTCTGCTCCTCCTTGTTTCCGGTCAGGCGGATCTTTTCCGCATTGATGACCACCACGTAATCGCCCATGTCCATATGGGGAGTGAAGGAGGCCTTGTTCTTTCCGCGAAGGATATTGGCGATCTCTGCCGCCAAGCGGCCGGCCACCTTTCCGTCGGCGTCCACCACATACCACTTCCTTTCGGATTTGGACTGGATTTTGGGAATGAAAGTTTTCATGTCGTTTGCGGAAGGAATTAAATCAGCTCAATCTGAACCACAGGAGCGGAGTCGCCAGGGCGAAACCCCAAGGGGGTAACGCGAACAAAGCCCGAGGAGCGGTCCTTGTAGCGGGCCACCAGCTCCTGCACCACCTTCTTCGAGGCATTGGGATCCATCAGGGTGCTGTTCAGGGATCGCATGGCCGAAGCCGGAGTCTGCTTCTTGGCCGAGGCGATCAGGATCTCCACAGCGGATTTTGCCATTTTGGCCTTGCCCTTGGTAGTTTTGACCTTTTCATAAAGCACGATGGAAGTCATCAGGTTCCTGAGCATGGAATCCAGGTGAGAAGCATTCCTATTGAGCCGGGTTGACTTTACTCTGTGTCGCATGGGGGAAAAGAATTAGATCTGCTGCTGATTATCGTTCCGAGGAATCCTCTGTCATTTTAAGCCCTCGAGTAGCCAGGGCATCGCTGACTTCGGTCATGGCCTTTCTGCCGAAGCCCCTGAAGTTCTCCAGCTTGCTGGGGGTGCATTTGACCAGCTGCTCAATGGAGCCGATTCCGCCATTGATCAAAGCATTGAGCGTGCGGGGGGAGAAATTGAGGATTTCGATGGGGGTATAGTGCTCCTTCTTGTCCTTTTCGTCCTGGACGCCTTCATCCTCCCTTCTTTTAACCGATTTGAAGTCGGCGCGGAAATCCGGTTCGATATCATCTCCTTCCACCAGGAAGAGGCCGAAATAGGATTTGAGGATATTGGCGCTGAACTTGAGGGCATCTTCAGGAGTGATGGACCCATTGGTCTGGATCTCGATCATGAGCTTGTCCAGATCGGTCATTTGGCCGATACGGGAGCTGGCAACATCGTAGCGAACCTTGACCACAGGAGAATAGATGGCATCCACCTGGATGAGCCCGATTTCCGCCTTGTCCTTCACGCGCAGGGTGGCCGGCTCGTAACCGACCCCCTTGTCCACTATCATTTCCATGACAAGCTTGGTGCCCTTCTTGGTGATGGAGGTGATGAGCTGGTCGGGGTTCAGGATTTCGATGTCGCTGGAATGCTTGATGTCCTTGGCGCGCACTTCGCCCTCCTTTCCTACCGAAAGAGTGACTTTTTCCGGTCCTTTCGAATGCTTGCGGATCTGGATCTGCTTCAGGTTCAGAATCATGTCCAGAACGCTGTCCTTCACTCCATTCAGGGTAGAATACTCATGGGCCACCCCCTCGATCTTGACGGCGACAATGGCTGCGCCGGGAAGGGATGAGAGCAGAACCCTCCTCAAGGCGTTTCCAAGGGTCATTCCGTAGCCAGAGGGAAGGGGGCTGATGCTGAAGAGGGTGAGATTCTGCCCAGAGGATTCGATTTTGATTTTGGGCAAACCAATCTCCTCTTGAATGATGTGCATAAAGAGTGAAGGTTAAAAAGAACTAGCGAGAATAGTATTCTACGATGCTCTGCCTGTTGATGCTCTGCTCAAGGTCACTCTCCTCGGGCATCGCCAACACCTCCACCTTAAGTGCTTTCAGATCGGCTTTCAGCCATTTTGGAGCATAGCTCTTCAGCTTGTCCAAATCTGTGTAAAGGGGGGATTTGGCGTATTTTTGGATCAATTCGATGACATCCCCGGGGCGTACCAGGATGGAGGGAATGTTTACCTTTCGTCCATTGAGCCTGAAATGGCCGTGCCCTACCATTTGGCGGGCCTGCATCCGGGTGACTGCGAACTGGGAAATGTAGACCACATTGTCCAGCCGGCGCTCAAAAAGACGAAGGAGATTCTGCCCCGTGTCTCCAGCCTGCGCTGCGGCCTTGCGGAAGCTGTTGCTCATTTGCTTTTCCGTGAGTCCGAACACATAGCGGGCTTTCTGCTTGTCTTCCAGCTGGGTGCCGTACTCGCTCTTCTTGGAGAAGCGGTCGCCGTGCATGCCCGGCTTGGCATTGCGCCTCTGAAGGATTTTGGTGTACTTTTCGGGGCCGAAAAGATTGACGCCCAATTTGCGGCAGAGTCTTGCTTTTGATCCGGTGTATCGCATGATGGGGTGAAATTTACGGTTCTAAAATTCGTTGCCGCGGCCAGCGATTGGCCTTGGCCACAAAAAAGGGTGAGATTAGATCCTTCTGGCCTTCCGCTTGCGGCAGCCGCCATGAGGAATGGGGGTGACATCGAAGATGGCATCCAGGTCCAAGCCGGCAGCCTGGAGGCCGCGAATCGCCTGCTCGCGTCCCGTTCCGACTCCCTTGACGAAAACCTTCACTTTCTGCACGCCGTAAAGGGATGCCTTTTCCAGGAGCTTTTCGGCTGTCACGGTGGCTGCGTAGGGAGTGGACTTTCTGGAGCTCTTGAATCCGCAGCTTCCTGCGCTGGACTGAGCCAAAACCCGACCATTGGATTCGGCCAAGGTCATCAGCGTGTTGTTGTAGGAGGCGATGATATGAACATTGGCTTCCGGAATCGTGCGCTTGGGCTTCTTGACCCCGGAGAATTTGTCCTTTTTGGCAGATGACATACGAGAATGGATTAGCAGGAGCCCCGCCACTCAGGGGGGCGAGATAAGATTATTGGCGCCCATTATTTTGCAGCAACTCGACCACTTCCCATGGTGACGCGCTTTCCGCGCTTGGTCCGGGCATTGGTCTTGGTCCGCTGGCCCCGCACAGGCAGGCGGCGGCGATGGCGAAAGCCCCGGTAGCTGCCGATTTCCTGAAGGCGCTTGATGTTGTTCGAGGTTTGGCGGCGCAGGTCGCCTTCGACCACAATCTTTCCGACCTCGTCGCGGAGCCTCTGCTCCTCCTCGGGGGTCAGGTCCTCGACCTTGGTGTCCAAATTGATCCTCAAAGCCTCCAAAAGCTTTGTGCTAGAGCTTCGGCCAATGCCATGGATGTAGGTGAGGCCAACCTGAATGCGCTTGTTTTTGGGAAGATTGATTCCTGCGATACGTGCCATTTGGAACGGGGGGTTTAGGGATCTAAAAAGAGGAAGGCGATTCAGCCTTGCCTTTGCTTGTGCTTGGGGTTGTCGCAGATAACGCGAACGACCCCTCTTCTTTTGATGACCTTGCACTTGTCGCAGATTTTCTTGACTGATGCGCGTACTTTCATGGTTTGCGATTAGAGTCAGCTAAGAGGCTTTGGTTTTTCAGGCCGCTTCCTTTTGGTTTTCAGCTTCGGGCAAGGCTGCTGCCTTGCTGTCCTTTTTCGGGCTGGAATGGCGATAGGTGATTCGACCTTTGCTCAAATCGTAAGGCGTCATCTCGACAGTCACCAGATCTCCCGGAAGGATTCGGATGTTGTTCACTCGGATCCTGCCGGAAACATGAGCGTGAACGATATGGACTTCTTTCAGCTCCTCGGACAGTCGCACTTCGACCTTGAAGTTGGCATTGGAAAGGCACTCAAGAACCTTCCCTTCGACTGTGATCATCTCTTTCGCCATAATTCAAAAATAAGCGGTAAGAGTCTACATAATGCAATGGATCGGCGCAAGGGGAATTTTTATTCAATTTTCGGGGTGGGGCGAAGCAGGGAGGAAGAAGGGGGGGGAAATGGCTGGATTGGCAGGGAAAGCCACACGCTTGAAAGCCGGAACTTAGCTCGCAAGGACCTCGTGCCCCTTTTCCGTCACCAGCACAGTATGCTCAAAATGGGCGGAAAGGGTTTTGTCTGAGGAAAGGACAGTCCAGTCGTCCGGAGCCGTGTAGATTTCGCCGCTTCCCATGGTGGAGATAGGCTCGATGGCCAGGACCATTCCAGCCTTCATTTCTGGCCCCGTCCCCCTTCTGCCGGCATTGACGATTTCCGGCGGCTCATGGAGCTGATAGCCCACTCCATGGCCTGTGCAGTCAATCACCGGCGCATAGCCTTGGCCCTCCAGGATTTTCTGAATAGCGGCCGAAAGGTCCCCGATGCGATTGCCTGGCCGGACCAGCTTCACCGCCTGCCCCAAAGCATTTTTGGTGGTTTTGATGAGGTGCAGGGCGGCATAGGAAGCCCTTCCCACAGGAACCGTCCTGCAGGCATCGGTATGCAGACGCTTGTACATGACTCCGCAATCGACTCCGACAATATCCCCTTCCTGGAGAAAGCGGGTGTCGGAAGGAAGGCCGTGAACCACCTCATCATTGATGGAGAAGCAGACGCTCCCGGGAAAGCCGTACATGCCCTTGAAGCCAGGGGTGCAGCCCTCATGACTGCGAATGAAAGCTTCGGCAAGACGATCCAGCTCGCCCGTGGAGATGCCAGGACGCACTTGCGCTTCCAGATAATCCAAAGTTGCCGTCAGGATCCTTCCTGCATGGCGCATGGATTGTATTTCTTCCTGGGTTTTGAGGGGAATGGGGGGAATGGATTTTGGATTAAAAGGAGGGAGGGACAAGGAGGGTCAGTCAAAAAGATAGCCGGCCTTCTCCACCATCTCTTGGGTCACATCGGCAATGGGCTGCTCTCCATCCACTTCGATCAGGCGGTCCCGCTGGGCGAAACTGTCGATCACCGGGGCGGTTTCCTTCTCATAGCTATCCAGGCGCCTGCGTATGCTGTCCAGATTCTCGTCATCTTGCCGGGAAACCAGAGAGCCTCCGCATTGGGAGCAGCGTGACCCTTCGTAGAAGGCAGGATAGGTTTCCTTGCATTGGGAGCAGACCCTTCTTCTGGTCAGGCGCGAAACAGCCTCCTCCTCGCCCAGGCGGATGAGCAGGGCAAAGGCATCGCGCCCATGGGACCGCAGGATCCCCATGAAGCGCTTGGACTGGGACAGCGTTCTGGGAATGCCGTCGAAAAGGAGTCTGCTGCCCAAGGGAGCCTTGGCCAAAAAGGCTTCCACCACCTCCATGACAATGCTTTCGTCGACCAAGTGCCCTCCACTCAGGGCTTCATTGATTTTCTGGCCCAAGGGGGTCTGGGCGGCAGCCATGGCGCGCAGCTCGGAACCCATCTCAAAGCGCCTCAGCGCATAGCGTTCGGCAAGGATCTTCCCCTGGGTTCCCTTGCCCGAGCCCTGCATTCCGAAAAGAATAATGTCCATTTTTAAGGCAGAAATTAAAAGTTGGAGGTTAAAAAAATTAAGAGCTGCGAAGCGATTTGCAATTATTAACTCTTAACTCTTAACTATTCTATTAACTCTTAATTTGCAGCTCTAATAGAACTTGTCGTAGTCGTGCATGGCCAGCTGGGCATTGATCTGGCGGATCAGCTCCAGAATAACCCCCACCACAATGATCAGTCCCGATCCTCCAATGATAGTGTCGTTGGGGGAAAGGGGGGTGTATTTGGTGAAAATCATGGGAGTGATGGCAACCACTGCCAGGAAAAGGCCTCCAAAAAGATTGAGGTGGCCGGAGACCTTGGCTAGGAATTCGGAAGTCTGGCTGCCTGGACGAACGCCCGGAATGAAACCGCCACGCTTCTGTATGCTCTCGGCAATCTGTTCGGGATTGAACGTGACGCTAACGTAGAAGAAGGAGAACAGGACAATAAGAACGAAATAGGACAGAATGTACAGGTAGCTGGGGTTGGAGGCGTCCAAGTGAAGCAGAATGAATTCGGCGATGCTCCGGAGGGCGGGGGAAGCCGAAGCCCCGAAGAACTGCGCCAGAATGGAAGGGAAAGTCATCAGGGAGATGGCGAAGATGATGGGGATCATCCCTGCCTGGTTCAATCGAATAGGAAGGCTGGCCTTTTCTCCGCGGGCACCGGGGGAGCGATTGGCGTAGGTAATGGGAATGTTGCGCTGAGCCTCGGTGACCAAAACCACGAAAACCAGCATGGCAATAATGAGGGCAACGAAAGCCGCAAAATAAAAGAACATGCTGGAGTCGCCTTCCTTGGCCAAATTAAGCATGCGGCCGAAAACAGCGGGCATGCCGGAAACGATGCTTGCAAAAATAAGAAGGGAGACGCCATTTCCGATTCCCTTTTCTGTGATCAGTTCGCCCAGCCACATGAGGAAAAGCGTTCCCGCTGTGACAATGATCATGATAGGGAGAATCACCAGCGGATCAGAAGCGTTTTGGATAAGCTGGCCTCCTGGAGCGGATCCCGCACCCTGATTGAGCAAAGCGATCATGCCGTAAGACTGGAGGAAGGCCAGAGGCAGAGTGAGCCAGCGGGTGTACTGGTTGATCTTCCTGCGCCCCTCCTGCCCTTCCTTGGAAAGCGCCTCGAGCCGAGGAACCACCACCGTCATCAGCTGAAGGATGATGGAGGCGTTGATGTAGGGCGAAAGGCCCATCAGGATGATGGAGAAGCTTTCCATGCTCCCTCCTGTCAAAGCGGAAAAGACCCCCAGGAGGTCATTCTGCTGGAACAGCATGGCCAAGGCGGCGGAATTGACTCCTGGAACAGTGATGTGGGCGGCAAGCCGGAAAACCACCAGGATCATGAGGGTGAAAAGGATTTTCCTCCGAAGGACGGGGGAATGCAGGATTTGGCGGATGTATTTGAACACCTTGTCTTCCGGTTATAGGATTCTAGGGCAAGCAGGCTCGAGCGGAGCAGGGGGCTTCAAAGGATTTTTCCTCCTGCGGCCAGGATTTTTTCCTTGGCGGAAGAAGAGACCTTGTGGGCCTTAACAACAAGCTTCTTTTCCAATATGCCTTCGCCAAGGATCTTGATGGGCATGTGTTTGCTGGAGATGATTCGCTTTTCCAGAAGGCTGAGCATGCTGACTTCTTCGCCATCGCTATAGGCATTGAGGGCCCCGACATTGACCACCTGGAAGGCGATCCGGTTGGGATTGCTAAAGCCCTTGAGCTTGGGAATGCGCATGATCAGAGGAGTCTGCCCTCCTTCGAATCCAGGACGGACATTGCCGCTTTTGCGCTGCCCCTGGCCCTTGCAGCCACGGCCGCAAAAAGTTCCATGGCCGGAGGCATTGCCTCGGCCCAAACGCTTGCGCGAGTGGGTGGAGCCGGGATTGGGTTTCATTCGGTTGAGCTGCATGCTGGGTTGAGTTAGTTCGGGGAAGGGTTGCATTGCCACTAGGCCACGGAGGGGGATTCAGGGGCCTGCTCTGAAACGGCTTTGGGTTCCGCAAGAGAAGCGGCTGCCGAGCGCGAAGGCAAAGGCTGGCGAAGGGTCCGGAGCGCTTTCATGGAGGCTTGAGCCGTCACCAGAGTGTTGCGGGTGCCCAGGCTTTTGCTCAAGACATTCTTCACACCCGCCAAATGCAGGATCTTGCGCAAAGCTCCTCCGGCAATCACTCCGGTTCCCGGAGAGGCGGGAAGAATGAGCATTCGAGCGGCCTTGTGCTTCACCTTAAGGGAGTGAGGGATGGTGTCGCCCTTGGTCAAAGGAATGGTGAGT
>CAYUUW010000002.1:32858-41913 GCA_964448005.1 uncultured Candidatus Peribacteria bacterium | reverse complement strand
ATTGCAATGACCACTTCGGAAGCTTTGCCTGTGCCGACCGCCACCCGCCCTTTCTTGTCACCAATAGCCACAGTGACCAGGAACCTGAGGCGCCGTCCGCCCTTCACCACGCGAGTGACGCGGTCGACCTTGAGGACCTCCTCGTGGAACTCCTTCTGCTCTTTCATGTGGGACTGGGCTTTCTTCAAGTTTTTCTTGGACATCTGAAGCGGGATTTAGGAAGTTTAATAGTGTCGGGGCGGAAGAGCTAGAACTTGAGCCCCCCCTCTCTCGCGCCTTCGGCCAAAGCCTTGACGCGGCCATGATAAAGGTAGCCGCCCCTATCGAAAACGCAGCTTTCGATCTTCTTCTCCATGGCCGCTTTGGCCAGGCCCATCCCCACGGATCGGGCCACCTTCACGCCTTTTTCCTTGAGCTTGAGGGAGGAACAGGCGGCGATGATTTTTCCGCTCGAATCATCCACTAGCTGAGCATAGATGCCCGTGAGGCTGCGGAAAACAACTAGGCGAGGGTGCTTTGCGGTTCCGGAGATCCTGGATCGGATTTTCCTATGTCGCTTCTTGCGAAGCTGCTCTTTATTGGGCTTCATGGCTTTGGCTTAAATTAAGGACTATTCTTTTCCGGCTGTCTTTCCGGCTTTGCGGACCACATGCTCGCCGACATACCGGATTCCTTTGCCCTTGTAGGGCTCAGGGGGGCGATGGGAGCGCACGTTGGCCGCGAATTGGCCGACTTTTTGCCTGTCGAAACCCCGAACAATCAGAATGTTCTTGCCCTTGGCCTCCTTGTCCATCTCCAACTCGACTCCTTCGGGCGCCTGCATCTCAATGGGATGGGAGAATCCCAGGCTCATGGTGAGCTTCCTTCCGCTGGTTTGGGCGCGGTAGCCGACGCCAATGATCTCCAGCTTCTTCTCGAAACCTTGGGATACGCCCGTGACCATGTTCTGGATCAAGGCCCGGCTGAGCCCATGGAGAGCTCTGGCTTGGGAAGAGTCGTCCAGGCGGGTCACGGAAATAAGGTTTCCCTCATGAGCCACGGCAACCAACTCCGGGAGGGCAAAGGAAAGCTCTCCTTTCTTGCCCTTGACCTTGACAGCTTTGCCGTCGAGGGCGATCTGGACTCCTTCTGGAACGGTGATGGATTGTTTTCCGATACGGGACATGGTGATGCTTTGGATGGATAAGATAGGCCGAGACTACCAGACTTCGCAGAGAAGCTCTCCGCCCAATTTTTTGCGGCGGGCTTCGGAGGTGGTCATCACCCCTTGGGGGGTGGAAATGACCCCAATGCCGTATCCATTCAGGACCGGCTTGATGTCGCTGGAGTGAATGTAGATTCTTTGCCCAGGCTTGCTGATGCGCTTGAGGCTGAGCTGCGAGTGCTGAGGGCTAAGCTCGACCACCAGCTCTCGGGCTGTTCCGCTAGACTCCTCCTTGAAGTCAAGGATGAAGCCGCCTTTTTTCAGAACGGACAAAAGGGAGACCTTGAATTTTGAGGAAGGCATGCGGACCGCCTTATGGCGAGCCTTGGCGGCGTTGCGGATGCGGGTCAGAAGATCCGCAATTGGATCAGTGTGCATAGGACAATTCGTATTAGTTGAAGCTAAAATAATCTTACCAGCTGGACTTTCTTATTCCTGGAACCTGGCCCTTGGAAGCCAGCTGGCGGAAATCGATGCGGGAAATACCGAAGAATCCAAGGTAGCCCCGAGGACGGCCGGAAATCTTGCATCGATTCTTCCAGCGAGTAGGGCTGGAATTGCGGGGGAGCTTGGAAAGGCCGTCGTAATCGCCTTTAGCCTTCAGCTCTGCGCGCTTGGCTGCGTATTTGAGGATCATCCGCTTTCTTTTCTCGTCGCGGGCGATGCTGGACTTCTTTGCCATTCTTTTTTGAATTAGGGGGTTAAGCTCTGGCTTGCTATTTCTGGCTTTTGCGGAAAGGGAATCCCACGTGCTCCAGAAGGGCCTTGCCGGTAGCGTTGTCCTTGGCGGTAGTGCAAACCGTGATCTGGATGCCATGGACATTGAGCAGATCGTCGGGATTGATTTCCGGGAAGACAAGGGCTTCCTTGAATCCGATGCTATAGTTTCCCGAGCCATCGAAGGCCTTAGGGTTCAGGCCGCGGAAGTCCCTGACGCGAGGCAGAACGATGTGGACCAAGCGGTAGATGAATTCATGCATCGCTTTCCCTCGAAGGGTAGCCACAATCCCTACTGGCATGCCTTTGCGGAGCTTGAAGTTGGAAATGGCCATCCTGGACTTGGAGACAACGGGCTTCTGCCCGGAAATCTTGGCGATGTTTTCGATCACATCGGAGAAATCCTTGGTCTTTCTCGTCAACGTTCCAATTCCGACATTGATGGTCACCTTGGAGAGACGAGGGACTTGCATGGGGTTTTTCAGCCCCATCTCCTTCTGCACTTTGGGCAGGATCTTTGATTTGAAGTCTTCGTGAGCAGGCATCCAATTTGAAGTTTAAGAATTTAGAAGGAGTCTATTTTTCCTTTTTCTTGGGAGAGGCTTTTTTGAAGGCCTGGTCGAGCTGTTCTCCGGAGCGCTTGGCGACCCTGCATTTCTTTCCGTTTTCAAGGATCTTGTAGCCGACGCGAGTGGGCTTGTTGGTCTTGGGGCAAAGCACCATGGTGTTGGAGGCGTCGAAGGGCGCTTCGTAAGTCACTCGCTGGCCTGGCCGGGAAGCTGTTTTGGGTATGTGGCGAGTGCGGATATTGATTCCCTCCACCGTAATGCGCTTGGAATCCTCATGCACGCGCATGACCCTTCCTGTCTTCCCCTTGTATTTGCCGGCAACCACGAGCACGGAATCGTTGACTTTGATCTTCATGGATGAGATTGGATTATTTTGGCCGAGCCCGACTAAAGGACTTCGGGGGCTTGGGAAATGATCTTCTGGTAGCCTCGAGGGCGAAGCTCGCGGGCGATGGGGCCGAAAACGCGGGTTCCTTTGGGCTGGCCGTCAGCATTGACGATGACCACCGCATTGTCGTCAAAGCGAAGGTAGGATCCGTCTTCCCTGCGTATAGACTGCTTGGTTCGGACCACCACAGCCCTTTGGACCGTATGATCCTTGACCACGCCCTTGAAGGAAGCGTTTTTGATGGCTACGACAACCAGATCCCCCACTCGGGCATAACGGTGCTTGGAGCCGCCCAGGACCTTGATGCACATGGCCAGCTTGGCCCCTGTGTTGTCAGCGACATTGAGCAGAGTTTGAGTTTGGATCATCGGATGGGTTTTAGCTGAAGATAGTGAATTGGGGTAACTTTATGCCGGAAAGAAAGCTTGAGGAGTTTTTTACGATTGAGGCTGAACGATTACCTTCCAGCGCTTGAGCTTGCTGATGGGGCGCGTCTCCTGAATGGTGACGGTTTGGCCAATCTGGTAGGCCTGCTCATCCTCGCAATGGGCATGGAATTTGCTGAAAACCGAGTATCGCTTGTTGTATTTCTGGTCCAGCTTGGAGGAAGTGACTTGGACAACCAAGGTTTTCTTGCCCTTGTTGCTGACAATGATTCCTGTTTTGGTTCTCATGATGGAAAGATTAAAGGGGGAATCAGATCTGGTTGGCTTTCTTCACCTGCTCATCCAATTCGATCTCCCTGAGAAGAGTCAGAATTCGGGCAATGTAGCGCTTCCATCGGCCAGCCAAGCTGGAGTCTTTGAGATGGCTCGTCTTGAGGCCAAGGCGAATCCGCTGGCTTTCCTGGCGAGCGCCATGAAGCTCCTTGAGAAGCTCCTGAAGGGTCGATGATTTGAGTTCCTGGGAAGAAAGCATGGGTCTGACTTTAATGGATTCTCAAGTATGATGCAAGACTGCCCTTGTCTTTACGGGAAGCTTGGAGCTTGCCAGCTTAAGGGCTTCGCGGGCCAGCTCTTCGGAAATCCCATCCATTTCGAAGAGGATTTTTCCAGGCTTGACCTTGGAAACGAAAAACTCTACGCCGCCTTTTCCTGATCCCATCGGAACTTCCGCGGCCTTTCGGGTGATGGGTTTATGGGGGAAGATTCGGATCCATATTTTTCCGCCGCGCTTGACAGAGCGAGCCATGGCTCGGCGAGCGGCTTCGATTTGGCGAGAAGTGATTTCTCCTCCTGTGATGGCCTTGAGGCCAATGAACCCATGGGAAACATCATTGCCGGCCTTGGATTTTCCGCCGAAGCCTCCTCGGTCGCGGTGGGACTTCCTGTATTTTTGCCTTGCGGGCTGAAGCATGGGATAGGGGACTTAAGAGATGGGATCAGGCAGCGGCTTGGGCAAGGGCGGATTCAGCGCCCTTCTTGAAGATCATTTTGCGGTAGATCCAGACTTTGATGCCAATGACGCCATAGGTGGTCTGGGCTCCAACGTGAGCATAGTCGATGTCGGCGCGCAGGGTATGGAGGGGAACATTCCCTTCCTTGAACGAATCCTCACGAGAAATCTCCACTCCATTGAGGCGTCCGGAAACCTGAATCTTGGCTCCCTTGGCACCGGCTTCCATGATCATCTTCAAGGCCTGCTTGGCAGCGCGGCGGTAAGCCATGCGCTTTTCGATCTGGGCGGCAACCATTTCCCCAATCAGCACGGCGACCAAGTTGGGCTGAGCCACCTCCAGAACATTGACTTCGATCTGCTCGTGGAATTTTTTGCTCAGGAATTCGCGCAGATCCTCTACAGCCACACCTTGCCGCCCAATGATGAGCCCAGGCTTGGCGGCGTGGATGTTCGCCACCACCTTCTTGGCGGAGCGCTCGATGTCTACTTTGGCGATTCCGGCGCTCTTTAGCTTTTCATGGATGGCTTCCCGCAAACCCAGATCCTTGTGGAACAGGTCAGCGTACTTCTTTCCCTGGGCGAACCAGCTGGAGCCCCAGGTGTTGATGATCGCTATGCGCAGGCTGATCGGATTGACTTTCTGTCCCATTCAATAGGCGATTAAGGGGAATAAATTAGCTGGCTTTTTTTGCGGAGGAAGCGGATTTTGCGGTCTTTTTGGCTGCCGGCCTCTCCTTGGCTGCGACAGCTTTTTTGGGCTTCTCCTTGGCGGAGGCTTTTTTCGGAGCTTCTTTTTCCGCCGCCACTTCCTTCTTCAGAGCGGGCTGCGCGATCTCGCCCGCAGGAAGGCCTACCTCGACGGTGATGTGGGCGGTGCGCTTGCGGATAGGATGGCTGCGGCCGCGGGATATTTTAATGGCGCGCTGGTAGGTGGTGCCTTTGGTCACCAGGATGCTGGTGATCATAAGGGCTTCCGTGGATTGTCCAAAATTGGCTTTGGCGTTGGATGCAGCGGAATGAATCACTTTGTAGAGGATCGCTGCGGCTTTTTTTGGAGTGAAGCGGAGAATGTCCAAGGCCTGGCTCACGTTTTTCCCGCGGACCATCCCGGCCACCAGATTGGCTTTTTTGGGAGAGATGCGGCTTTGCCTGAGGATTGCTTTCATCGGGGGGTGAATTAGGGTCTTTTTCTTGGAAGTGGATTTTTAGAGCTTATTTTGCCATCTTTCCGCCATGGGCCCTGAACTTCCTCGTGGGAGCGAATTCCCCCAGGATGTGCCCGACCATATTTTCGGTCACGTGGACGGGAATATGGCTTTTTCCGTTGTGGACACCGAAGTTGTGGCCTACAAACTCAGGCGATATGGTGGAGCGGCGAGCCCAAGTGGTGATCGGACGGCGTTTTCCTCCCGCCTTCTCCTCCTCCTCCATTTTGCGGATTTTCTTGAGGAGCTTGGGGTCGACGTACATTCCTTTTTTAAGGCTTCGGCTCATGGGAATGAAAAAGTTACGGTTTGAAAGGATTTGGTAATAAGGAGACTAAGCATTCTTCTTGCGGCGTCCGCGGACGATCAGGTGGTCTGAATGCTTCTTCCTGCGGCGCGTCTTGACACCAAGAGCAGGAAGTCCCCAGGGGGTTTTCGGGCTCTTCAGGCCGATAGGAGAATGGCCCTCTCCTCCTCCGTGCGGATGGTCGACGGCGTTCATGGATTTTCCCAGAACCTCAGGACGCCAGCCCATCAGGCGCTTTCGCCCGGCCTTGCCCAGGTTCACGTTGCTGTGGTCCAGGTTGCTGACGATTCCCAGGGTGGCGTAGCAATCCTTGGAAACAAAGCGCACGGATCCGGAGGGCAGCATGACCTGAGCCATTTCGGTGTCCAGCGAGGTGATCTTGGCGGCGGCTCCTGCGCTTCGGACAGCCTGCGAGCCCTTGCCTGGATGAAGCTCCAGATCGTGGATGTCGTAGCCCACAGGAATATTCCTGAGCTGCATGCGGTTGCCCAACTTCACTTTGGCCTTGGGGCTGCATACCAGCTGGTCCCCTTCCTTGAGCTGATCGGGGGCCAGGATATAGCGGCGTTCCCCATCCTCGTAGCGAAGCAGGGCAATGAAGGCCGTGCGGTTGGGATCGTATTGGATCGCCTCGACCACGGCAGGAACATTGGTCTTGCCGGTGCGGCTCTGGTCGATGAGGCGATACTGTCGCTTCACGCCGCCTCCGCGGTGGCGAACAGTGATTTTGCCCTGGTTGTTGCGCCCGGATTTTTTAGGAATGGGACGGACCAAGCGCTTGGGGACTTCGGCCGAGCTGAGTCCGCTGTAGTCCACCACGGTCATTTGCCTGCGGCCCGGCGTTGTGGGCTTGTACTTCTTGATGGCCATTACTTGGAAGTTTTTACTTTGTTAAAGTCCAGAGTCTGCTTGGGATGGAGAGTGACCACTGCCTTGAGAGAGGCAGAGCGCTTGCGGACAGTGCGACCGCGAGCAACGATGCGGGCCTTTTGGCGCACAGGAATCATGTTCACGGCTTTCACTTTGACCCCATAGGCCATTTCGACCGCCTTGGAGACGAGAATCTTGTTGGCGGAAGGACGGACCAGGAAGGTGTATTTGCCCAACTGCTGGGCTTGGGCGGATTTCTCCGTGACCACCGGCGCAATCAGGACATTGGCGAGTTCCATAGATCGATAGGAATTACTTGGCAAAAAGCTCTTCGGCCTTCTTTACGGAAGGCTCCATGAACATGATCTTTTCGTAGCGCAGCAGATCGTAGGGGCTGATGTAGTTGACCAGAACCACCTTCACATTCGGAAGGTTGCAGGCAGATTTTTCGATAAGATCGCTTTTCTCCGGCAGAACCACCAGCAAAGACCTGTGCTTGGGAAGAAGGGCCAGCATGTGGGCGAAGGCCTTGGTCTTGGGGGCTTCCAATTGGAAGGATTCCAAGGCGAAAACCTGCTCCTGACTTGCCTTTTGCGATAGGACGCTGGTCAAGGCGCCCCGCCAAGCCTTCTTGTTCATGCGAACGGAATAGTTTCGGGTGTTGCGGGGGCCGAAAATAATGCCTCCCCCCTTCCAGATGGGGCTGCGGGAGGAGCCGGCGCGAGCGCGGCCAGTGCCTTTCTGCTTCCAGGGCTTGCGGCCGCCGCCGCGAACTTCGCCGCGGGTCTTGGTGTGGGCATTGGCCTGGCGGGCATTGGCCAAGTGGCGAACGACCGAAAGATGAATCAGGCCTTCGTTGACCGGAGCGGAGAAAAGAGCGTCCGGCACCTCGATGGCGCCTTTCTTGTTTCCCTCTTGGGTGTACAGATCCAATTTCACGGAGATGGAATTTTGTAATTAAAGTGAGTCGCGACCAGGATTCAAAAGCTGATGTAGACATAGCCGGTATTGGAGCCGGGCAAAGGGCCCTTGATGGCAACCACGTGCTTTTCCGGAAGCAGGCTGACAATGAGCCTTTCCTTGAGCGTGATGGTTCCGCTTCCCATGTGGCCAGGGAGGCGCTTGCCCTTCTGCACCCTTCCCGGGCGGGCGCGCTGGCCCATGGAGCCTGGCTCGCGATGATGGTGCGAACCGTGCGTTTCCGGGCCGCGGGAGAAGTTGTGACGCTTGATGACGCCTTGGAAGCCTTTTCCTTTGGAGATGGCGGTGACGGTAACGGAGGGAAGATCCGCCAAGGATTCCAAAGTGACCTTCTGGCCCTTTGCGTAAACGGAAGCGTCCTGGACGCGGAATTCCTTGATGGCTTTGAAGGCTTTGTTTTTGGAGGGGCGATGGTACGCATCAAAGCCTAGGACTATCGCCGGATATCCGTCCGTCTCCTGGGTCTTGACTTGAATCACTTCGTTGGATTCGCAGTGCAAATAGGTGACGGGGATCACGCGGCCGTCGTCTTGAATGACTTGGCTCATGCCCAATTTTTTGACGATCAATCCTGGCATAGGGTCTAGTGGTTAAGGAGGCTATTGCTCTGCGGCTTTTTTCAAGCGCAATCAGGCTCGGCCCCACGGCTAACATAAACGGTGCTTTGAAAATGCCCAACCATTCTAGCCATAAAGATGGAGCTGTCAAGAAAAAAAATCATTATTGTGGACAAGCTGTCGATTTGGGAAGCCTGCGCAAGCCCTTTCAATCGCTCAGGGAGACCTGCCAAGCGCCCCAAAGACAAGTCCTAAAAATTTTCGAGCGCCCGATTGGAGGGGTGAGGATTCCCGGCCTTGGACCACTCCTCACCTCTTTTTCACCGTCCTTCCCATCACCGCGACCAAAATAAGAGCCGTGATTCCCATGACCGCCCAAGGCAGCCATTTGTTTTTTTCGGTCAATCGGCTTTCTTCCGTGTCGCAGGCATCGCCAATGCCGTCGCCGTCCTCATCCGATTGCTGAGCGTTGGGACGATCGGAGCAATTGTCTTTGGCGTTTTTGATGCCATCCGCATCGAAATCCTCGCAAGCATCCCCGGCGCCGTTGCCATCAATGTCCTTCTGGTCGGCATTGGTGACCAAGACGCAGTTGTCCAGATAATCCGGAACCTGGTCTTCATCCGTGTCCGGCTCAAGGAAAACAGGATTGGGCTCCAGGGGCGCTTCGTTTCCCACTATCAACTCAGGGTCACCCAGAATTCCGGCTTCTGTGGTCTGGATCTTAGGGTCCGCCTGAGCATTGGCAAAAATCGTGTAGCTCATCTCCGGTCTGGCCAGCCATTTGAAGCGGGGGCCGTTTTTAAAGTTCTCTTCCCGCAGAACGAGGCCTATTTCTTTCAGCTTCAGGGGCTGGGCG
>CAYUUW010000002.1:0-32848 GCA_964448005.1 uncultured Candidatus Peribacteria bacterium | reverse complement strand
TGGGCGTGCCAAAATTCCACTCGCCACTTTTGAGCAGTTGTATTGGGGAAAATAAATTTTGAGGGATTCCATGAATCATTCGTTTTTTTTCTGGCTACGACGGTTTTCCATGCTCCACCCACCCATGCGGACACGGCTATCTCATGAGGAAAGGCCACATGATTGTCGAGAGCAAGAGAAAGACCCACTACTTCGGCCATCATATTCGCTGAAAATTCAAGGGTGGCATGACCCCCGTCCTGGTCCAAATCAAATTCAGCTGCGGTTCGATAGTCTGCGTCGAACAAGGCCTTCGGATCGCCGATCATGGGCGAGCTTGAATCGACCGAGAGGGAAAAGCCATCCAGCAAGCCCAGTTGCTCGTAGGGCTGAAAATCACCCGTTTCATTCTCAAAAATACCGATGCCGTAATTGGTGGGGGCGTCAAGAACAACCTCGACGACAGTAGGCCTGACGATATTCAGGGGGGCCACTTCATATTTTTCCTTGAAAACCGTCATATCCCCCTTATCGCTCACGGGCCCAGCGGCTGCGACTACCCCGGCGGACAAAAAAGCAGTCAGGGCCAAAAGAGTTCGAATCTTGTTCATGGCTAACGTTGGTTATGTCTTTTCTGAAAGAAAGCCGTGCTGATCAAAAGGATACCAATCGCAACGAAGGTCACAATACGGGGGGCAAGGGACATGTGCCACACTTCAGCGAGCAGCAGCCTTGAGATCACGGCAGTCAGAATGAGGCCGCCGAAGACACGCACGTTTTTCGCATTCTTGAGGACGCCCCGGAAAAATACGCCCAATCCCAAAACGGTATAAATCACCAGGCTCACGCTGCGGGCCACATTGCCGGATTCAAAAATCACGCCCGAACTGAGCCAGATGAGGGCGAATCCGATCAAGGTTCCCAGGACGATGTGCATTAAGGGCACATGGGACTTCTCCGTTTTCTGGAGTTGTTTCTGGAGCAAGACGGCCGTTGCCAAGAGCGACACAGTGACTATGAGGAGGGCGAAGAAATGCTTATTGAAGAGAATGGGATTTTCTGTAACATGCCAAACATGGGAGTCGATGCTTCTAATGGAAAGAGCTGCAGGGATCAGCTGCAAAAAAGAAACCCTCTCGGCCATCCGGGCGTCCTTGAGCATCCAGCTAACGAGACTGACGATCAGAAACGCCTCCACCGCAAAAGCCATGACCAGATGCGCGCCATTGAGCTCCATCGAGGTGGCGGCTCCCAAAAACAGGATACCCAAAGCGCCATCGATGTACAGCGGCTCTTTGAGTTTTTCTTTTTTCAAAAACACATAACTCACGCCCAGCATCACGATGACCAGGCCGCTCAGAATCAAGCTCGCCCATTCTTCCGGCACATAGGCAAAGACCCACCCTAAAAACAACAAGCCTGTCATGCCCGAGGCCACCACATCGGAGGCGCTTGATTTTTTGGAATGCAGCATGGCCGCAGTGACTGTTCCAAAAAGCTGGATGAAGAAGAGCCCCATGAACAGCCAAATCATTTTGTCTTCCATGCCTTCAAAACTGAAGCTGTAAGCTCCGGTGATGAGGACGGCCGCAGGAATCAGCCCACGCCATCCTCGCAAGGCGACCGTGAGGAATACGCCGATGTTCAGAATGAAGATGTAGGACATCAGCGCTACCTCGTTGGGCGAGGAGCTATTGGTCAAAAGAGGCGCGACCGCCCCACCCAAAAGTGCTAAGTAGGCCACGGCCTTCGTTCGGTTCGATATGGCAATCACGGCCATGGCCACCACCACCAACGCCATCATTCCTAGGGAGGAAGCGGGCGTGAAGAAGTCGTAGATCTCTCGGGCAGCAAAAACCGTGAGCAGCATCATCGTTCCGCCTGTGGCCACCAGCACCTGTCCCACTTCGCTGCGCTTGGGAATTTGCAGATGGCCGAAGCCCAGGATCAATACGCCAGCCAGCAGCCCCAAGGAGATGCGCCCGATCGGCCCGATCCAATTGTTCGCAAAGGCGTAGCTGACAAACCACCCGGCGCCCAAGAGCAGCAAAAAAGCCCCGACCTTCGTGAGAGTGTCGGTTTTGAGCCACGAAAAAAAAGAGGAAAAAGCGCTCGGGTGGGGATTTTCCATGCGGTCGTTTCTATCAAAAATACCGTGATCGCCTGCCCCCTCTCCAAAATGACTTCTTTTGGCCCCCGCCTCCTTCAGGGCTGCCTCCGAAAAGGAGTCCTTGTTTTTCTCCAGCCTCAGCAGCCTTTGCTCAATTCTTTCCAATCGAGCTTCAAAGTCGTGCGGCTTTTGCTTTTCCATTGCGGAGTGTTTTAGTCGTGGCCCATTGTACACTACAAAGCCAGGCCCTGTGTTTTTTGGAGAACAAAAAAGCCCCTCTTCGCGAGGGGCTTTTTCAGAATCGAAGCTAGAGCATCTTGATCTCGATATCCACACCGGCGGGCAAAGCCAGGTTGGTGAGCGCATCGATGGTGGCAGGGGTGGTCTCGCGAAGATCGATCAGACGCTTGTGGATGCGCATCTCGAACTGCTCCCGGGCATTCTTGGAGATGAAAGTGGAGCTGTTGACCGTGAACTTCTTGATCTTGGTGGGCAGAGGAATGGGGCCGGCCACAATGGCGCCTGTGCGCTCGGCAGCCTGGATAATGGTGGCGACCGCCTTATCCACAATGGTGTGGTCGAAGGCCTTGAGGGTGATTCGGATACGCTGGGCCACAGCGGCATTTTTCTCTGCCATAGGATCGTGTTGTTAGGAGACGTTCCGATCGGCAAGGATCGGAATGGGTCTGAATAGAATTTATACCCCGAATCAAGGCATAGCCTTGGCTTCGGGGGCAAAAACCTATTTCTTGATCTTGGTGACTACGCCGGCTCCTACCGTGCGGCCGCCTTCGCGGATAGCGAAGCGGGTGCCGTCCTCCAGAGCGACTGGCTTGCCCAGGACGATGTCCAGCTTGATGTTGTCTCCAGGCATCACCATTTCGGTTCCGGCAGGCAGAAGGACCTCGCCGGTCACATCGGTGGTGCGGATGTAGAACTGGGGCTTGTAGCCTTTGAAGAAAGGAGTGTGGCGACCGCCTTCGTCCTTCTTCAGCACGTAGATTTCAGCTTCGAATTCAGTATGGGGAGTGATGTAGCCGGGCTTGGCCAGCACCTGGCCGCGCTCGATATCGGTGCGCTCAATGCCGCGCAGCAGCAGCCCCACGTTGTCTCCAGCCTGCCCTTGGTCGAGAAGCTTCTTGAACATTTCCACGCCGGTCACAATGGTTTTCTGAGTGTCGCGCAGGCCGACAATCTCAACCTCTTCGTTGACTTTTACAAGCCCCTGATCGATACGGCCCGTAGCCACCGTTCCGCGGCCTTTGATGGAGAAGACATCTTCCACAGACATGAGGAAGGGCTTGTCCAAGGTGCGCTTGGGATCGGGAATGTAGTCATCGAGGGTCTTGAGCAGCTGCACTACTGGCTCGGAATCGGGTCCAGCTGGATTCTCCAGGGCCTTGAGGGCGCTGCCGCGGATGATGGGAGTGGTGTCGCCGGGGTATTCGTACTTGGAAAGAAGCTCACGAATCTCCATTTCGACCAGGTCCAAAAGCTCCGGATCATCCACCATGTCGCACTTGTTCAGGAAAACCACCACGTAGGGCACGTTCACCTGGCGAGCCAAAAGGATGTGCTCGCGGGTCGGGGGCATTGGCCCGTCCGCAGCAGAATCCACCAGAATGGCTCCGTCCATCTGGGCGGCGCCGGTGATCATGTTCTTCACGTAATCGGCATGTCCCGGGCAATCCACATGGGCGTAATGGCGCTTGTCGGTTTCGTACTCCTGATGGGAGGTGGCAATGGTGATGCCGCGCTCTCGCTCTTCGGGAGCCTTATCGATCTGGTCGAAGGCGACCGCCTTGTTCCTTCCGCCGAATTTTGCCGCAGCCACCGCAGTGATGGCGGCAGAAAGGGTGGTCTTGCCATGATCCACGTGACCAATAGTGCCCACGTTGACATGGGTCTTGTCACGGACAAAGGTTCCGTCAGCCATAGTATTGCAATTAGGGATTAAGCTTCCTGCTGATTCAGGCTGGGCCGGGAGCCGCTTGCCGGAAATCAAAAATGAGGCAGGGGGATTCTAGCAAAGGAGCCTAGGGGTGTCAAAGCTTTTTGCCCGAAAAATCCTGGGCCGAAAAAACAGGGCGTCACCGCAGCGGCTAAAAGGAAAAGGATTGGCTTCAGGAGCCGAATCTGCTGCGGCACTGGCTTTGGAGCTGAGGAGTGTCGAGGCTCTGGCATTCATCCAGATTCCTGGCTTCCAAGGCAGGATTGTAGGCCGAAGGAGCCGAGGGAGAGGCCTGGCTTTGGGATTGGCAATACTGCCGGGCGCCGTTGCCCGCAGGCAGGTCTTGGCAAGAGGCAGCGAGGAGAGCTTGATCGAGCTGCTTTCGCTCAGCCAAGGAAAGGGGCCCTTGGATTCCGGAGGCGGCGATCACCTGCTGGCAGGAGTCGACTAGGGGCCCAGGAAGCTCGGGGCAGCGGCCCAGATCGTAGGTCGAAATGATCTCTTCGGCCAGCATTTGGGCAATCGCCTCGTTGGCGCGCCTCTCGCACTCGTCCGGATCCAGATGCCGCAGCATGCCGCAGTCCAGCCATTTGACGGAAGGGTCAGGGACGACCTCGCCCTCCGGGGCGGAGGAATCCTCTGCCGCCATTGGCGGAAGCAAGTCTGGCTGAGCGGAAGGCAGAGATGAAGCACAGCCATTGAAAAGCAGAATGGAAAAGGCGAGGATGATTTTTTTCATGAAAGCAAACCTTAGGATGCCAATTTAGCTTACAAAGCTTATAGAGCTTACGGAGCTTATAGAGCTTACAAAGCTTATAGAGCTTACGGAGCTTAATAAGCTAGCGAGCCTGCGAGCGGCCAAGCTTTATAAGCCGGCTTTTCAGCGACAAATCTCGGCCTCAGGGTGGTCCGCGCAGGCCAAGGCCTTGAGCGCTTCGATTTGGGCCTGTTGCTCCTTAATGGCCTGCAAGGCCAAAATAGCGACTCTGTCATAGCGAACGGTACGGAGCTGGCCCGCTTCGTATTCGGCCAAAACAGGCTCAATTTTTTCCACATCATCTGCGATCAAACCGATATCCAGCCGGCCATCCAAAGTCTTCTCATTATTGTAGCGAAACTGAACAGGCTGAAGTGACATGACACGGTCAAGACCGTTGCTAAGAGGCTTGATATCGTGTTTTTCCGAACGAAGCGATGGTGCGCAATAGCCCATTTCTTCACCATTCCGGCAAACAGTGCTCGAGTAGCTATTTTGGGACATGTTGATGAAAACGCCGCCAGTTCCGCCAGGGTTCAGAAAAAGATCGTTAGCCGTGGTGGAGTTGCTTTTGGCCTGGATCTCGTTGGTGTCGAAAGAAATGTGGGCAGCGGAAGGACTTCCTACAATCATCCAACCGGAATTGGCCGTGAGATCGGAGGTTTCGTTTCCGCCATTGAAGATGCCGGAAATGCAAGTGGAGACTCCGGAATCGCAAGTGGAGTAGACGCCCGAATAATCCCCGCCATCAGCATAAACAGCGCTGCGCGGCACCGTGCAGGAAAAGGTGGCGGAAGAATGCAGGAAACTTGCGGCCGTCCAACGAGAAGGGTCGTTCTGGAACAAGGTTTGGGAAGGCGTGCCGGAAAGCGAGCAAGAAGAGGCGCCCCCCACAATAAATTCATCCTTCACGTACACATCGCCCACCCCCACGTTCACCGGGCAATTGCCGTCGTCGGAAAAACAGGCTTCCCCTGCGACATGCAAAGCCGCATCCGGCTCGATGTTGCCCACCGCCACCTGACCGCTCTCCCACACGGCCAAGGTGCCGGCCCCCACATTGGTCCGGCCTCCTTCCGGCTGCAAGTAAAGGATGCCCGCTGCGCCGTCGGTCCGGGACTGGATCTCGCCTGTATCCACAACAATGTTAGCCGCATCCTTGCTTCCAATCAGCAAATAGCCGCTCTCATCGCTCAGGCTGGCTTCCTGGCCTCCATCGATATGGAGCTTGGCGTCGGGGTCATTGGTGCCGATGCCCACGTTGTTGGCGTCGTAGTAAATGTCGAGCGCAATGTTCTCCGACCAAACCTCGCCGCCCCCTCCGCTACCGCAGGCCCAGCCCCCCAGGCCATCGCTCACCGCCACCTCCCCTGCGGCGCAGCAGGCGCTATCGAAACCGGTGTCCACCAGACTGGTGGCGCAGGCATTGCCCAAGGTAACGCAGCTTTTGTTCTGGCAGAGAAACTGCTTTCCTGCTGGGCAGGAGCCGGCTGCTTGGCAGGAGCCGGTGAGAACATCCCCGATCCAGTATTCGCCCACAGGGCAGCCGCCGCCCTCCTGAATGGAAAAAGGCGGGGTGCAGCAAGGAGCCTCACCGGGGCAGATTTCCCCGACCGCAAAAGAAGGGGGAGCGAAAAAGGCCAAACCAAGGAGGGGAAGGACAGCAAGGAGACGCAATGTTTTTGGCATGATTTTTTTATTTCCAGAAGAGGCTTAAGATTATTTGCAGCAGGCAAAGGCATGGACCGAGCTGCATTCCTGAACGGCGGCAGCGGAATCGGAAAAATTCCAGACCCGAGCAAAGTAGGGGGCGTCCGCCTGGGCCCAGCCCTGGCAGTCGTTGACCATGTTTTCAGCCACGCCGCCCGCGCCAGAGTTGACCCATGCTATGGAAACAACGCCGCTGACGGCAGCGGAGTCGTGGGTATAGGTGTTGATGACCTCCTCCATGCGGCAAACGTGGGAATCGGAATATTGGGCATCGCAAAAGGCATCCGCGCCTGCGTAGCTGGTGGCGGCATTTCCGTCGTAAGTGGCAGGGGTAGAGCCAACATAGATCCCGACCACCCCTGTGACAGCGTTGGGCTGGGCGGGGTAGGTGATGGCGTAGACAGCCGTAGCCAAGCCAAAAACCGCAAAGGCCGCCAATCCCCTGCCCAAGGAGGAGAAAAGGAAGCGGCCTGCCTTTTGGAGAATGCTTTTTTGCATGGCTTTTGTGTTTGCTGTTCGCCGTGGAGAATACCAAAACAAAGGCAAGGAGCCAAGGCAAAAAGCCTAGCCCTCGACTTCATGGCCGATCATGATCGGCCACTACGGTCAGGGCAAAGGCTTTTTGTGTCAATCGCAAGAAAAGGAATCAGGCCTTCATCCCCCGCTCCTCCTTGATCTTCTCGGCCACATTGCGCGGCACTTCGCTGTAATGGCTGAATTCCATGGTGTAGCTGGCACGCCCCTGGGTCATCGAGCGCAGATCGGTGGCATAGCCGAACATCTCCGAAAGGGGGACCAGGGCGTTGATGGTTTTGGCTTCGCCGCGGTCGCCCATCGCCTGGATCTGGCCTCGCTTGGAGTTCAGGTTGCCCATCACATCGCCCATGTAGCCTTCGGGGGTGGTCACCTCCACCTTCATTAGAGGCTCCAGCAGAACCGGGTCGGCTTTTTTGATCGTGTCGCGGAAGCAAATGGAAGCCGCCAGCTTGAAGGCCAGCTCGGAGGAATCCACATCGTGGTAGGAGCCGTCGTAAAGCTCTGCCTTGATGTCCACCATGGGGTAGCCGGCCACCACGCCGCGAGTCATGGCCTCCTGGATGCCTTTGTCCACAGGCTTGATGTATTCCTTGGGCACACGGCCGCCCACGACGGAATCAATGAATTCGTAGCCCTTGCCTGGCTCGTTGGGGTAAAAGCGCATCAGCACGTGCCCGTATTGGCCGCGGCCACCGGTCTGCTTGGCGTACTTCTCTTCTCCCTCCACCTGCTTCTTGATGGTTTCGCGGTAGGCCACCTGAGGCTTGCCGACATTGGCCTCCACCTTGAATTCGCGGCGCATGCGGTCGACAATGATTTCCAAATGAAGCTCTCCCATGCCCTGAATGATGGTTTGGGAAGTCTCTTCATCGGACCGGACTCGGAAAGTGGGATCTTCCTCTGCCAGCTTCTGAAGAGCCAGGCCCATTTTTTCCTGATCCCCCTTGGTTTTGGGCTCCACGGCAATGGAGATCACCGGCTCGGGGAACACCATGGATTCCAGGACCACTTTTTCCTTGCCTTCTTCCACCAGAGTGTGGCCTGTGCGGACGGATTTGATGCCGATCACCGCTCCGATATTTCCGGCGGAAATTTCCTGAATCTCTTCCCGGGAATTGGCATGCATCTGCACCAGGCGGCCGACGCGCTCCTTTTCCCCTGCAGTCGAATTGTAAACGTAGCTTCCGTTCTTGAGCACGCCCGAATAAACGCGCACAAAGCAAAGGCGGCCCACGAAAGGATCCGTGGCGATCTTGAAGACCAAGGCGGCAAGGGGCCCGTTTGGGTCAGCATGCCGTTCAATGACCTTGTCTTCCTGGCCCTCCAAATGGCCTTGGATAGGGGGAGTGTCCAAAGGAGAGGGCAAGTAATCGTTCACGGCATCCAGCAGAAGCTGCACGCCCTTGTTCTTGAGGGCTGTGCCGGTGAGCACGGGAATGAATTTGTTGGCGATGACGGCCCGGCGAATGGCCGCTTTCAGCTCAGGCACGGTAGGCTCCTGGCCGTTCAGGTACTTTTCCATCAGCTCATCGTCGCCCTCGGCAACTTTTTCGATCATGCGGGCCCGAGCAGCCTCAGCCTCAGCCATCATGTCCTGAGGAATGGCGATCTCCTCCATGTCTTTCCCCATGTCGTCCTTGTAGATGGTGGCTTTCATCTCGACCAGGTCCACGAGCCCCCTGAAGCCACCTTCAATGCCGATAGGCAGCTGGATAGGGGCGGCCCTTTTGGTCAGGCGATCCAGGATGCTTGCAAAAGAGCGTTCGAAGCTGGCCCCAGTGCGATCCAGCTTGTTGATGAAGCACATGCGAGGCACGCCGTACTTGTCGGCCTGGCGCCATACGGTTTCGGATTGAGGCTCCACGCCGGCCACGCCATCGAACACGACCACTCCGCCATCCAGCACGCGCATGGATCGCTCGACCTCGGCAGTGAAGTCCACGTGGCCGGGGGTGTCGATAATGTTGTACTGGTAGCCCTTCCAATAGCAGGTGGTGGCGGCGGCGGTGATGGTGATGCCGCGTTCCTGCTCCTGCTCCATCCAGTCCATGGTGGCCGCTCCTTCGTGCACCTCGCCGATCTTGTAGTTCTTGCCAGTATAGTAAAGAATGCGCTCGGAGCATGTGGTTTTGCCGGCATCGATATGGGCAATGATTCCGAAGTTGCGGATCTTTCCTAGGATTTCCTTGTAGTCAGCCATTGAATTAAAGTTACGAATTACAAGTTAGAAATTACGAATTGAAAGCCATTTGACTGCAAGTCGTCTGTTTGAATACTTATGCTATTCAGCATCGGAATTCAAGGTCTCAATTCGCAATTAATCAAGAGCCAGGGCATTATAGCGGGGCGAACGCAAAAGACAAGGTCAATCGGGATCACGTGAGTTTTTTGCCTCCTTTCCTGGAGCGCATCCCATCGAAAGGCAGCAGAACAAAAAAGGTGCTTCCTTTTCCGAGGGAGGATTTGAACCAAATTTCCCCCCCGGAATGGTCCACGATGGATTTGGTGATGTAAAGGCCTAGTCCTGTCCCCTGGGTGTCGCGCTGCTTGACATTGTCGGCCCTGAACAGCTTCTGGAAAACAAGCCGGACCTGAGGCTTGGGAATACCGTATCCGGTGTCCGCGACGGAGAAAAGCAGGCTGTCCTGGCGGATTTTCCTGCCGTCCACGGCGCGGCCGGCCTTCATGCGCCTGAGGACAATCTTGATCGACCCTTCCGGATCAGTGTATTTGATTGCGTTGGTCATGAAATTGTCGAAGATCATATTCAGCAGCTTCCGGTCTGCCTGCATCTGAAAAGGCTTTTTTTCGAATTCCGCCTGGACAGCCAGCCGCCGCTCGCGGATCCGAGGCTGAAGGTCCTTAAGGAGGCCTTTCATCAGCTCCACAGGGTTTAGCGGCTCAGGATCGATGGCGAAAGTACCTAGCTCCAAGCGGGAAACGTTGAGCAGGGAATTCACTAGCTCCACCATGCGCTGGCTACCCTTGTAGCTTTGCTCCACGTACTCCCGCTGCTGTCTGTTCAGCTTTCCCGCATCCCCCGAAAGCAGCATTTCCGAATACCAGTTGATGGTGGAGAGCGGAGTGCGGAGCTGGTGGGAGGCAAGGGAGACGAATTCGGTCTTGGCCTGGTCTATCTCATGCTCCTTGGTGATGTCGCGCTGGATCCCCAGGAAAAACTCGACCTCTCCGGCGGCATTCAAAATAGGGGAAATGCTGACGAAGGCGTAATATTCCTCGCCGCTTTTCTTGCGGTTCTTCAAACGTCCGTCGAAAACCTTTTTCTCCACATTCAGGGTTCTCCAGAGCCTTCTGTAAAAATCCTCCTCCATCAATCCTCCCCAAAGCTCTTTTCCGCCGGCCTTTTTTCCGATCACCTCCTCCAAAGGAAAGCCTGTGATGATCTCCGTGGCGGGATTGGCGTAAAGGACGGTTCCTTCTGAATCGGCAATCAGGATCTGGTCCGCAGCGCTCTCCACCCCCAGCCTGAATTTCTCCAGGTCTTTGGCCAAAGCTTCTGATTTTGCTTTTTCCAGCTTCATGTCCCCGAGAATCCTGAGCATGGCCTTCTTGCCGTTTTCCAGGTGCTTTTTTTGGGTTTGGCTTTGCTTCAGGGCATGCTCAAGCTCTTTGGTTTTCCGGCTCACTTCGGCTTGCATGTCGGCGTAGGAACGGTGGAGCTTTTGGCCCATTTGGTTGAGGGCTTTCGCCAATTCCCCCAGTTCGTCCTTGGGGTAAGGGCCGGGAAGGGGAATGAAGTGTCCTGACCCTATTCGAAAGGCTTTGCGGGCCATTTGCTCGATCGGGCGCATCAGGATGTTGGAGAAGGCAAAAAGCCCCAGCAGCAGGATGGCCGACGCCATGAGGCCGAAGGAAAAAATGCTTTCCCCCAAAGCGCGCGCAGGCCCAGCCAAAAAATCCTTAGGAAGCCTGCGGGCCAGAATCAGGAAGCGGTCGGGATGGCCTGAATCGAAAAAAACAGGAGCGTAGGCAAGAAAGGAATCTTCCAGCTCCAAGACGTCCGAACGCCCGGAAAGGATGATTTGGGCGAAGGCCGGGTAGTCTCCGAAAAGGCCCCCTTCGCCCAAATCGCCCGGCCCTTTCCAAAGCTTTCCCTCATCAGGATGAAGCAGGTAGCGTCCTTTTTGGTCGAAAGCCAGGAAATCCCCTGAAGCGGCGTATTCCGGAAAAAGCTTCCGAACTACGATTTGGGCGGCGACAATGCCTTGAGCCCCCCCCAAAGAATCCAAAACAGGCGCCGAATAAGTAAGGGTGGGCCATTGGCTTTCCGCATCGGGAAAGAATTCCTGGCGGGAGGCGGACTCGGGATCCGAAATTCTGAAAGCCCCTAAAGGAAGGCTCATGGCCTCCTGGAAATAGGGGTCCTGCGAGCGGTTCTCGAGCCGTTCCTTCGGAAGGCTTTCCGGGCCGGCAGGAGCCGAACGGAAAAGGGAAAGCTCTTGGCCGGACTGGTTCATGAGGCTCAATTGACTGTAGATGCTTTGGGAGCGCAACGTGGCATCCAGTGCGGTTTTGAGGAGAAGCTCCTGATCGCGGTACTGTTCCGTGTCACCCTCGAACCGGTCAGCGATCCGCATGAAATCCTGAATCGCCTCTCCGGAGGAAAGGGCGAGAATTTGGCTGCCCAGGGCATCCATTTCCCGTTCGATGGAAATGGCATGGGAAATCATCCCTTCCTGAAGCCTGAGGCGCTCCGAATCGAAAAGGATTTTCTTTGACCGATTGATTCCAAAAAATCCCACCAGAAGAATCAGGAAAACAAAAAGGCCCAGTGTCCCGGCAAGAAACCTGACCCGAAAGGAAAGCTGGGCTTTCATGAGCGTTTGTTTTTCTTTGGGCGCGCCTCGCACAAGAATCCCTCCCTGAGGGGCGATGCGCATTGTTTTTTGGAGGGGCTCCTTGAGAATCAGAACCAAAGCCAAGCAGGGCCCTTTCCCGAGCTTGGCTCGGGAAAGGGCCGAAAGAGGCGGCGCTTAGCGGGTCACGCTGATGCTGGCACCCTGCTCCGCAGAGGGGGCGCAAAGAGTAACGCGGGAATTGGCGCTTTTGGCGATATGGTAGCCGGTTCCATTCGTGCTGGAGCCAGTGGGGTCGCTAGGAAGAGCGACCAGATAGGTTTCGTTCGCCGTCAGGTCGTCCAAATCGACCAAGCCGGTGCAGCTGACGGCATCGGTTTTGCAGATCTCATGCGCCGCCACGCCGGCGCAATCGGCGGAGGTGGCGATGGAGCCAGGGCCCGGCAAACTGCCGCTGTTGTCGATAGCGTACTGGTAAACGGCATTCAGAATGGTGTTGGCATCGACCCGGCGCTGAGCGTTCCGGGTTTCACCCAGCTGCTTGGCAGGATTGATGGCAAGAATAACAATTCCTGCCAAGGTCGCCAAAGCGGCCACGACCAACAGGATTTCCAGAAGCGTGAAGCCTTTGGTAAAGGAGGAGGGCTTTTGGAAATGCTTTTTCATTTTTTTTTGGTTAATGTTGGAATAAAAAGCGTTTCGAGTGTAAACGATTCTCGGCATGAAGTGAAATGAAAATCGTTCCGCCTGCTCCCAAGAGGCATTGGCAGCGCGCCAGTTCAGAAATCCGCCAGCTCCTTCCATGATCCGACAGCGATTTGCGGATCGGAGGCGGAGACCTGTATTTCGGCCTTCCTCAACATAGCGCCAGACCGGCCTTGGACCTGAATCGAAGGGTATGAAAGAGGAAGGACTTGGCAAGAGAAAGATCCGAATTCAAGCGTCTGGCCCCCGGCGTAGGAAATATCCTTTCGCAGCTCATTGAGGGCATATTCCGCGCAAGTATCGGCGGCGGCGGCGGCCTGAGCGCTTTGCTGCAGAAAGAAAGCTGTCCGGGAGGCGTCGGTTCCCAAAAGCAGTATGGCCGCCACGGAAGCCATCCCCAAAGCCCCAATCAGGACAACGGCGAGCAAGGCAACCATGCCCTGGGGCTGAGGCGAACGGATCATAAGAAAGGGGTTGGGATAGGGGCGGCGTAGCCAGACTGCGGACTAGGGCCAACGAAGGCTGGCCGAACCCAGAAAGGCCCGGGAAGCGTCGAATTCGATTCTCCCTGCGGGATTCGCATGATTCAGCCGAAAAGAAACCCTCACCAAGCCGGGGCTGCCTGGCCGGCTGAGGTTCTGGAAAAGAAGGTCGGAGACCGACAAACGGGAAGAGGTGAGGGGTTCGGGGGCAGAGCCTCCTTCTTTGGCCCTCAAGACGCCCAAGGAAAGATCGAACACCGTAGGGCTTTGGAAAGCCCCGTCGACCTCCAGGGAAAGGGAGGCTGCGCTGCCTCCCGGAAGCGGAGAGCTGATGGAAGAGGAGCTGCGGACTGCCTGAAGAATGAGCCGGAGAGCGTAATCGCCCTGCTGCTCCACTTCCGCCAGAGACTGCTGCTTGGCCTGGGCCGAGGAAAGCAGGGAAAACAGAGTGTAGGCGCTGCCCAGAAGCAAGGGCGTGATGGCAATGTAGAGCAAAAGCTCGATGAGGGTAAAGCCCGATGCTTTGCGTCGGATTGGCGGCATGGGAATGCTTATTGAGGAGCGAAGATGAGAAGCTCTTGGCTGTTGTCCTCGCCCACGGCG
The DNA here is from genome assembly GCA_964448005.1 of uncultured Candidatus Peribacteria bacterium. Lineage (GTDB taxonomy): Bacteria > Patescibacteriota > Gracilibacteria > UM-FILTER-43-11 > UM-FILTER-43-11 > CAYUUW01. The sequence goes on along the minus strand of CAYUUW010000002.1, from coordinate 19,197 downwards.
AAGGCTCTGTCCAAGTCGGGGTGATAGGCTATCCCGTTTAGATCCGAAGCAAGATTCAGGCTGCCGACGAGAGTCATGCTTGCCGGGTCCGAAATATCCACGACCTGGAATTCGGCATTGTTGTAATCGCTGGCCAAAAAAGCATACTGGCCGCTGTCATCCGTGGCAATTCCGCGCAGGGCATCATTGCCTGCGTAGATTCCCAATTGGCCAGGGGAAGCCGGGTTGGAGACATCCACCAGCGCCATCTGCCCATCGAGCCGACCCAAGGCGACCGTATCGCCGAAGGCGGCCAGAACGCGGGCGTCGCTGTTTCCGGAAAGGTTGTAGGCGGTGACGGTGGGAAGAGCGGGATTGGCGACATTGAAAATCTGCAGCTCCGCAGAATCCGCGCTGGTGGCCATGTAGATCCTTTGGCCCAACAGGACCATTTCGTAGCCCGTTCCCGAGGAAAGCGAGTTGGTTGAGCCGACCAGAAGAGGGGAAGCCGGATTCGCCGCATTGATGACTGCGAATTCATGGTCAGCTCCATTGGCGCGAGCCAGATAAACGGTGGAGCCGGCGGCCATGACTCCTGTGGCATCCGAATTGCCCGAAGCATTGTAGCTGCCGACCAGCAAAGGGTTGGCCGGATTGCTGACACGGATGACCTGAAGCTCCCTGCTGTTGTCGTTGCTGGCCACATAGGCGTAGCTTCCGCTCACCCACAAGTCGGATGGGGAGCCGACAAGACTCAAAGTGCCCAAAGCCACCGGGCTGGCCGGATCGGAGACATTGTAGATCATGAAATCGGGCGAGCCGTCTGCCCGAATCAAATAGGCAAGGTCATCCTGAATGCGGATCTTCAAACCATCGTGGCTTCCGGTTGCGTTCACGGAAGATTGCATCAGGGGCAAAGACCAGTCGCCGATGGAGGGCGGAATCGGCAGCATCCAATTCGTGAGGTAGGCTGTGAGGGTGAGCGAGCCCTGCCGCTGAAGATTCTGCTGCCAATCGACCGTGGAGCTGACCTGCTTGGTGGTCTCGTCGACCGAACTGATGCTCACATGCCGCATGAAGCCCTCGACAAGGTCGGAGGATCCGGCAAGCTGCCACTGTCCGCCAGAAATCTCAAGGCCATGGGTGCCGTCGAGCAAATGGGAATAATCGTCGTCGCGGATATTGCGGACGGCTTCGAGACCCTCCTGGGCCAAGGCAAGGGCGCGCGCGCGGCGCCCAGCCAAAGCAGCACCTTCCATGCCATAGGCCAGGGCCCCGACGAAACCGAGCAAAATCAAAGCCAGCAGCGACACGGCCAGCATGATTTCCATCAGGGAAAAGCCTTTTTGGCTAAAAATGGATGGCTCCTTGGGCAGTGATGGCGACGGTGGCGCTTTGGCCATGATCGGAAAGGGTTAGGACTCCCTCGGCGTGGGGCAGGCCGGAGAATTTGGCGAATACCGCTTCGGTGAGGCCTGAGGCGAGGATGGCCGGAGAAAGCTCGATCACCTCATCGAGAGCAGCGTTGCGCTCGGCATAGCTTTGCCCCTGGAAAACGGTGAGCCGGCCTTGCTGGGCATAAACGCCCCACGGACTATCGCCATGGGAGCCTTGGGCCAAGGCTTGGGCTCGGCGCAAGGCCGGCGCGGCTGCGCTGAGAGCGGAATTCAGGCTGCTGCGAGACTGAAGGGAAAGGAACAGAGGGGAAGAGAAAGCCGCGATCATTCCCATCAGCGCTACAGCAAGCAGGACTTCCAGCAAAGTAAAGCCTCTGGCCTTTGATGGCCTATTGGAAAGGAACATCGGCAAGAGGGTTTACATAGCTCCCAAATACCCAGCCAAGGCTAGCATCCGGCATGCGGATCTGGTACCAGCCATCGGCTTGGGAGAGGAAAGGATGGATTTCCCCCCGGGCCACCCTACCGACAACAGGCGCTGTGACAGCGGGGCTTTCGCGGACATTCAGCGAGGGGACGAGGACGGTGAGGGAGGGAAGGGGTGGCGCCAGTTCCTGGAACGGTTCGGCAAGCTGGGGAAGCGGCTCGCTTTCCAGATCGTTGGGCGAGGAGGAAAGAGGTGTCGGATCCGAAGGTTTCTCTAGAAGGGAAGGGGTAGGCCCTTCTTCCGGAAGATTTTCAAAGGAGCGGTCGGTTTCCTGAATGCGGGCGGAGGAAGGGGCGGGAGAATTGGAGGGAGACTGGCCTCCGAAATTCCCCACCAGGCTGTAGATGGGCAAAATAACAGCCAGCGCCACCATAACCACCCCCAGCCAAATGATGACCAGGAGCAAGGGCTCCAGAAGAACGGAAAAATCCCGGGTGGTGTTCTGGCTTTTAGCCTCGAAAGTCTCCCCTATCTTCTGGAACACTTCCGGAAGACTGCCCGAGCGCTCCCCAGCCACAATCATCTGCTGAATGGGGGCAGGAATAAGTTGCCTCACGAATTTCTGGCGGGAGAAAATATCCTTGAATGGCTTTCCTTCGTCGATTTCATCCGCCATTTGCTCGCAGAGGCGGGAGAAGCGCCGAATGCGGGTGGCGCTGGCCGCCGAGCGGAGAGACTCGACCAGCGGAATGCCTTCTTGGAGCATGGTTCCCAGGATATGGGCCATTCTGGAAAGCTCGACCTCCTTGATGAGCCGATGGATGACCGGAAGATGCAGAAGCAGGAACTGGCCAATGTGCCGAGTTCGCCGAAAAAGAAAAGCGACGCAGAAGGAAATAATCAGGACAGCGAAAAGGGAAGGAATGAACCAGAACCCCTTTTCTCCCAAAAAAGAGCTGAATCCCATGAGTGCTTGAGTGATTTTCGGCAGCTCCACATCCAGCTGGTCGAAAACCTTGGACAGGCGAGGAAGAATCAGCCAGGCAATCCCGACACCGACAAAAAGGGTCACGGCCAGCAGCAGCAGAGGATACATCATGGCCGAACGAAGGCGGGCCCGAAAATCCCGTGCCTTTTCCTGCTGCCGCATCACAATGCGGATGCTCTGGGGGAGGGTTCCGGACTCTTCGCCAGTACGGACCAGGGACACGATGTAGCTGTCGAAAAGATCCGTTTCCTCCAGCACGCGCCAAATGAAGGATCCGTCCTCCAGGCGCTCTTGCATCCCGTCGATCGCCTTGCGCATCTGCGGAGTCCGGACCTCTTGGCGGATGGCCCGAATGGCAGCGAGGATGTCCATGTTGGCGGCCAAAAGAAGGCCAAGGCTCTCCATGAAATAGTCCCGATCCTCCCCGATGCCTATCTTGGAAAGGAAGCCGACCCGAATGGAAGAGGGGCCGCGGCGGGGGCCAGAGGACGAAAGCGGCGGGATTTTTCTCTTTCTCATCCTGCTTCGCGATTAAAATACTATCGGGGCCATGAGGCTTTTTCTGTTTTTATGCTTAAATTCACGGAAATTGCTACGTAGGATTGCAATGCTTATGAAGCGAAGGGGCATCATTCTGCGCGAATGAAGGGGGTGAGTTTGGCCAAGCGGATCAAGAGGCCATCGGCTGAGCGATGCGCAGCAGCTCCTCCAAAGTGGTTTTTCCGCTTCTCACCTTCGCCAGGCCATCATCGAAAAGGGATCGGGACCCCTCGCTCAGGGCAAGCTTCCACACCTGCCGACTGGAAGGACTCTGGACAATCAGATCCTGCATGGCCCGGCTGACCGGAATGAACTGAAAGATGGCCGAACGCCCCTTGTAGCCGGTATGGTTGCAGGCCGCGCAGCCTTTCGCCTGATAAAGGGTGATTGTGGACTTCTGGAAATAGCCCCTCAGCTGAGGATAAAGCTTTTCAATGTCGGATTTTTTGGATTCGACGCTGTAGCGGCAGGTGCGGCAAAGGAGCCGAACAAGGCGCTGGGCCACAATGAGCTCCAAAGTGGATGCCAGCAGAAAAGGCTCGATTCCCATGTCGAGCAGTCGCGGAATGGCTGTAGGAGCATCGTTTGCGTGAAAGGTGGAAAGCAGCAAATGCCCTGTCAGGGCGGCATTGACTCCGATCTCAGCGGTCTCCCGGTCACGGATTTCGCCCACAAGAATAATATCGGGATCTTGGCGGACAATGGAGCGTAGCCCTTCCGCAAATCCAATTCCGGAACGATCACTGACCTGGATCTGATTCACCCCTCCCATGTGGTACTCCACCGGATCCTCGATGGTGGTGATGTTGACTTGCGAACGGTTGAGGAGTTTGAGCAGGGCGTAGAGCGTGGTGGTCTTTCCGCTGCCCGTGGGACCGGTGACCAGAATCATGCCAAACGGCTTTTTGGCCGCATTCTGGATAATAGGAAGATCCTCGGGAAGAAGCCCGATGTCCTCCAAATCGAAGCTGCGCACGTAGCTTCCCAGAAGGCGCATGGCGACCTTTTCGCCCTCTATAGTGGGCGCTATGGAAACGCGAATGTCTATTGTCTTTTCGCCCTGCTGAAAGCGCATGGCTCCGTCCTGAGGGGAGAAGTGCTCATCGATGCGCAAATGGGCCTGCACCTTGATTCGGTTGACCACGTTTTCGTATTGGGGCTTAGGAAGGCGTCCGGCCTCCTGCATCACCCCGTCGATGCGAAAGCGAATCAGGACGTCCTCCGACTGAGGCTCGAAATGAATGTCGGAAGCCTGGTAGGCAGCGGCATCCTCTAGGATGGCATTGATGATCTCCGGAGCGACCTTGCGCTCCTGCTTCAGGATCACCGAAAAGCGTGTTGTCAAAGCTTTGCGGTAGCTCAAAAAGGCCTCCTCCAAGTCCTGAGGCAGGCAATAGGAAATGGCGATTTTCCTTTTGGGGAAAAGCTTTTTGGCAGCTTCCCCGAGCCCTGCCCTGGAAGGATCGCAGCTGGCCAAAGTGATCAGGCTGGCATCTTCCCTAAAAAGAACAAGGCCGTATTTTCGGGCTGTCGCCTCAGGAATCCTGAGAATCTGCTCTTTGGAGGGGGGGTGATTCGCCAAACTGGCATACGAGGCTTTGAAGGACTCGGCGATCGCCTGGCCCAAAAGCTCCTTGGTCAGAACGCCTTCCGAAAGCAGAAAGTCCAAGGGGTCGCCGCCCTGCCCGGCAAAAGACTCGGACCTCTTGAGGTCCTCGGGGGTGATATAGGCCTCGGCCAAAAGCAGCTCAATGGCTTTTCCTGAATCGATTTTCATGCCCATTTTCGATAAGAAAAAGGACGAATGCGGGGGAGCGGCGGAAATTTTTTGGGCTTGCCTTTTTTTCACTGAGATAGGTTTTTTATTCCGAAGCAGGAGCGTTTCAGCCAATCGCATGCTTGATCTTTTCAACAATGTCCAGCAAAGGGGTGTCAGCCTTCACCAGGTAGTCCGCCGCCCCAAGAGCTTTGGCCTGAGCCCTATCCTCCTCCTGGCCAAGATTGGAGGAGACAATCACGGGGATGGTGAGCCCCCTCTTCTTCATCGCCTTGAGCACCCCGAACCCGTCCAACTCCGGCATCATCAGATCCAGCAGCATCAGGTCGAAGGACTCCTTTTCCAGAATCTCCAAAGCCTCCCTTCCATTGGACGCGATTTTTGCGAAAAAGCCGGAATGGCCCAATTTGAGCAACAAGGCTGTGGCAATGGGTCGCTCGTCGTCGACGATAAGAATCCTCTTCGCTGTCTTCGCTGTCTTTTTCATTGTTCAAGGATTGGACTGAAGGAAAATAAACTAAATAATTTTCTGGCAGAGCATCCGCCAACGCAAAGACTAGGTTTCGGCTCCGCCCACTTGGGCCAGGATCTGCCGAGCCTGATCCTTGATGTGCCGGGCAATGGGCTGCGTGGCAGGATTGGCCTCCCAGGCTTCAGTGGCCTTGTCTATGGCCTGATTGGCTTTTTGCGCGGCGGAGGCATAATCCTTTTGGATCCCCAAGACAAAGGCGTCGACCAGCCAATCGTAGGAGCGGGCTATTTTCGCTGCGCCCAGCACCACGGCGTTCTGCGGCATGTTCCTGTAGGCCTGCTGGGTGAAATCCACAGCCAGCTGAGAAGAGGCTTTGGCCAAATGGACTTGGTTTGAGGCGATGTAGGTTTCTATCTGGGCCAATTCGGCTTCCGCCCTTTCCAGAAGGAACGGCGTATCCTTGCCGCCCAAAATGACTCCCAGCAAGTACAGGGCCCGAGAGAATTCTGAGCGAGTGACAAGATGGTCTGGCTGAGGCAATGGCGCGGGGGCCTTTCCGACGATTCCCAGAAAGGCAGCATAAGAAAGGTCGGGGGCGTACCAGGCTTCCGGATCGATTCCCGGAAGAGGCGCTGAGGGGAAATCGGCCGACTGTATCTGGTGGGAGGCAAACAGGATCTTCAGGAATTCGGCCAGGATCAGCTCTTTGGCAGGCTGAAAAGCTCCGCTTTCGCCCGCTCCTTTCACCCAGCCTTTCTCCTTGGCCAGCTCGGCGGAAGGGGCGAACCAGTCGCCTTCCTGCACATCAGGAAAATACCCCTTGAAGGAATTGGCTTCGCTGGCCTGGGTGGCAGCCAGAAGGATAGCGACAGCCTCCGCGCGGTTGATGGTTTTCTGGGGCTGGAAAGTGCCATCAGGGTAGCCTTTGAAAATGCCTTTCTGAGCCAGGTAGGTGATGGAGACATAATCCGGATGAGTGCGCGGAATGTCGCCGAAAAGGGCTGCCTGCGAATCCTGCGCAAGGACCGGGGAAAGGAATGCGCAGAAAAAAGCATAAAAAGAAGCCAAAAGCCCCGGAGCAACCCTGCGGAAAAGGAGCCAAGATGATATTTTGTGTTTCATTTTTTGAGCCTCAATTCCAAAATCAAGCTTAGCACAAGGCTTCTAGGAAGCAAGGCCAAGATAAGGCGGAAAGGAGGACAAGGGGCAGGACGGCTTAGCGCGTGTGCCTGGCGTAATGGGCAAAAGCCTTATTCGCAAGGGCCATTCTGTGGACATCTTCGCGCTTCTTGAAGGCGGCGCCTGTTTCCTTGCTGGCATCCAAAAGCTCCTGGGCCAGCTTTTCGGACATGGCCTTTCCTTTTTTGCTGCGGCAAGCCCCAATGATCCAGCGGATGGCCAAGGCCTGCTGGCGATTCGGCTTGACCTCCACAGGAATCTGGTAGACCGACCCTCCCACGCGTCGCGCCCGCACCTCGGTGCTAGGCATCACATTTTGGATAGCCTTCTTGAAAACCTCTTCCGGATCGCGGATTCCTTGTTCGCGCAATTGGGCCATGGCGTTTCCGAAGATCTTCCTGGAGATGGATTTTTTTCCCCTGAGCATCATGCATTTGATGAACTTCTCTTGGAATTCAGAGGATCCTTCCGGAATATATTGCAGTTTTTTCTGGGCCATTGCTGGTGAAGTGATTAAATTCTAATGGAAAATGAGGGCGACCTAGGCGGCCTTGGGTTTTTTTGCTCCGTACCGGCTGCGTCCTTGCTTGCGGTTCTTCACTCCTTGGCAATCCAGCACGCCGCGGGTGATGTGATAGCGCACACCGGGCAGATCCTTGACCCTGCCCCCGTAGATGGTCACCACGCTATGCTCCTGCAGGTTGTGCCCCTCTCCCATGATATAGGCATTGACCTCGTGGCCATTGGTCAGGCGGACGCGGGCAATTTTCCGCAAAGCGGAATTGGGCTTTTTGGGAGTCATGGTGGTCACCTTGACGCAAACGCCGCGCTTTTGGGGGCAGCCCTTGGGCAATTCCACCTTGCGGTTCCGGATGGTGTTCACGGTGTGCATCAGGGCCGGGGTCTTGCTTTTCCTTTTGGGGCTTTTGCGGTTCTTGCGGATGAGCTGGTTGATGGTTGGCATGGACAGGTTCGAGGTTATGGATGGGGTCGAAGAGGACGGAATGGCATTAGAATGAGCTTCAGGCTGCCTCTTTCTTTTTGTAGCTGTCCCTGAAAATATGGCCAGCGGGAATCAGCTTACCAATGATTACGTTTTCTTTCAAGCCTTTTAGGAAATCGATCTTGTTGGTGGTGGCTGCTTCGACCAGCACCCGAATGGTTTCCTGGAAAGAGGCGGAGGACAGCCAGCTGTCTGTGGTGATGGCCACGCGGGAAATCCCCATGAGCTGACGCTCGCCGCGGGCTTCCTTCTTGCCCTGAAGGCGCAGGCGTTCGTTGACGTTTCCGAAACGCTCGGCATTGACGATTTCGCCGGGAAGGAAATCGCTTTCCCCGGGATTGGTGATCCGCATCTTGGAGAACATCTGCTTGACGATGATTTCAATATGCCTTTCGTTGATGGTCTGCCCCTGAGAGGCATAGATGTGCTGCACCTCATTCATGATGTACCTTTGGGCGTTGTAGGCTTCGGTGGACTGCATGAGCTCCTGAAGGTTCAGATGGCCGCGAGTCAGCGGCTGGCCTTTCAGCACAAGCTCTCCAGCCTGGACCAGGAGCTTTTCCCGAGGAGGGAAGCGGTAGGCCTTTTCGTGCTTTTGGGTATGGCGGACCACAATGCGCTCGTCGTCGATGGAGATGATCTCGCCCTCCTCCACAGCTTTGAGGCTGAGCTTCTCCACCGTGGACTTGGCGATCACCTGCTTGGCGCGAATCAGCTCGCCCTTCTTCACCGACGCCTGGAAATCCGGAGGGATAAGGTAGCTGTCTTCGCCAAAGGTTTCCGGAACCAGGGTGAGTTCGGTGTGGTCCTTTTTGACTTTGATGACGGCCTTTCCGTCGATGGAGGCCAGAATGGCGGAGGACTTGGGAGAACGGGCTTCGAAAAGCTCCTCCACTCGGGTCAGGCCTTGGGTGATGTCGCTGCCTTCGGCCACGCCTCCCATGTGGAAGGTTCGCATGGTCAGCTGGGTTCCAGGCTCACCGATGCTTTGGGCGGCGATGATGCCCACGGCTGTGCCAAGCTCCACCAGAAGATTCGTGCCCAGATCGAAACCGTAGCACTGCTGGCAGATTCCATTCTCGACCTTGCAGGTCATGATGGTCCTCACCTTGACCTCTTCGATCTTCATTTGGGCCACCTGGGCGCTGATCGCATTGTCGATCTGCTGGCCTTTTTTGGCAATCACTCCTTTTCCTTTGGGATTCTTGATGTCCTGGGCAAGGGTTCGGCCAAAGATGCGCTTTTCGAAGCCCTCTCCGATCTGCTCGCTTTCCTTCCGGCTGACCGTGTGCTGATGGACGGACTGGCAATCCTCCTCTTTGATGACGATGTCCTGAACGGCATCGACCAAGCGCCGGGTCAGGTAGCCGGCTTCGGCGGTCTTCAGGGCCGTGTCGGATTTTCCCTTGCGGCCGCCATGGGTGGCGATGAAGTATTCCAGGATAGAGAAGCCTTGCTTGAGGTTGGATTTGATGGGGAGCTCAATGGTTTTTCCGCTAGGATTGGCCACCAGCCCCTTCATTCCGCACAGCTGGGTCACCTGACCCCAGTTTCCGCGGGCGCCGGAGTCGATCATGTAATAGATGTTGTTCTCCGGATTCTTCTGGAATTTCTCAACCATCTTCACAGTGATCTGGCTCTTGAGCGCAGACCAGAGGCGAATGGCGTGGTGATAGCGCTCATCGTCGGTGATCCAGCCCTTCCAGTACTGGTTGTTGATCTTGCGAACGGTTTCCTCCGCCTCCTGCACCAGACCCTCGCGCTCTTCGGGAACGAGCATGTCGAAAGCGGAAATGGTGATGCCCGATTTGGTGGCCCATTTGAATCCGACTCGCTTGAATTCGTCGGCCACGCGAGCGGTGGCTTCGGGCCCGACTCTGTCCAGGATCTCGGCCAGCAGGGACTTGAGCTCGTTCTTTCCGGCCGCCTTGTTCACGTAGGCGATCTCCGAGGGCAGGAAGCTGTTGAAGATCATGCGCCCGACTGTGGTCTCGATGATCTGGCCCTCGACCCGAGCTTTGATCAAGGCCTGAAGGTCAACATGCTGCAGGCGATAGGCGGTGATGGCCTCATCGAGGCTGGAGAAGGCCATTCCTTCGCCCTTCTTTCCCTTGAAGCCCTGAGTGAGGTAATAGACTCCAAGCACCATGTCCTGCGAAGGGGTGATGATGGGCTCTCCGGCCGAAGGCTTGAGAAGGTTGGTGGTCGCCAGCATGAGCTCCTTGGCTTCTTTTTGGGCCGGCTGCGAAAGAGGAAGATGGACAGCCATCTGGTCGCCATCGAAATCGGCATTGAAGGCGGCGCAAACCAGGGGATGGATCTGAATGGCCTTTCCCTCGATCAGGACTGGGCGGAAAGCCTGGATGCCCAGGCGATGCAAAGTGGGGGCTCGGTTGAGCAGGACATAGCGGGCTTGGGTTTGCCCCTCCAGGATGTCCCACACCTCCTTGCTGCCGGTCTCGATGAGGCGCTCTGCGCCTTTCACATTGTGCGCCAGTTCCTGCCGGATCAGCTCGCCCACCACGAAAGGCTTGAAGAGCATGAGGGCCATCTGTTTGGGGATGCCGCATTCATCGAGCTTGAGCTGGGGACCCACCACGATGACCGAGCGTCCGGAGTAGTCGACGCGCTTGCCCAGAAGGTTCTGGCGGAATCGGCCCTGTTTCCCCTTGAGCATGTCCGAAAGGGAGCGGAGCTTCCTTCGGTCGCCTGCAGTGAAGACCATCTTCCCAGCCCGGGCAGCGTGTCCACCGCCTCCTGCAGCATGCGCTTTTCGTTGCGGCAAATGACTTCGGGAGCGCCGATGGCCATCAGGCGCTTGAGGCGGTTGTTGCGGTTGATCACGCGGCGATAGAGGTCGTTCAGGTCGCTGGCCGCGAAGCGGCCTCCATCCAGCTGAACCATGGGGCGCAGGTCGGGAGGGATAACGGGAAGCTGGGTGATGACCATCCATTCAGGGCGAATTTCCGCCTTCTGCAAGGCGGCGGCCAGGCGAATGACCCGAAGCAGCTTCTTGTGCTTCTGCCCGGTGCTCACCTTCCGCTCCTCGTTGAGGCGCTCGATGAACTGGGGCATGTCGATCTTCTCGAGGATCTTGCGTATGGATTCGGCCCCCGTGCCGGCCGAAAAGACATGCCCGAATTTCATGGAAAGCTCGCGGTATTCCATTTCCCCGATGACCTTTCCGGCCTCCAGGGACTCCAGCTCCTCTTTGGCGTGATTGTGCTGCATGTTGAGCTCTTCGACCTTTTGGGCAAAGGCGTCCTCCATCTTGCCCGCGCTTCCGGAATCAGGCTCGTCCCCTTCAGCCTCCTCCCCCTTGGCCTTCTTCTTGTCGCGCCGCTTGGCCTTCAAATCATTGGATTTTGCCTTGAACTCCTCCTGGATTTGCTTTTTGAAGGACTGGTAATCCTTCTCCAGCTGGGCCACAGCCTCTTTCTTGGCCTGCTGGTCGACTTCAATGATGAGGTAGGCAGCGAAATAAATGATCTGCTCGATGGATTTGATGGGGAGATCCAGCAGGAGGCCGATTCGGCTCGGCGTGGAGCGCAGGAACCAAATGTGGACCACCGGAACAGCAAGGCTGATGTGCCCCATCCGCTCGCGGCGGACAATGGATCGGGTAACCTCGACGCCGCACTTTTCGCAGACGACCCCCTTGTAGCGAATGCGCTTGTATTTTCCGCAATAGCACTCCCAATTTTTGCTGGGGCCGAAAATCCTTTCGCAGAAAAGGCCGTCCCGTTCAGGCTTTTGGGTTCGGTAGTTGATGGTTTCCGGCTTGGTCACTTCTCCGTGGGACCATCCAAGGACGTCTTCCGGGCTGGCGACCGAAAGGCTGATGGAATCGAAATCCTCGTGCCTGCTGGGGCCTTTGACATTGGTCATAGGAAGGAATTAATGAGTTATTGCTCGAATCTTCAGGCGGCGGGATCGGGATTGAAGATTTCTTCGTCGTAGAATCCGTCGGACGCATCTTGGCCATGCCGAGGCAAGCCTTCTTCAGGCCCGTAGCCCTCGCCCTCGCCATCCTCTTTGCTGCGCTTGTCCAGCATGATCATGTCGGTGGCGACCACTTCCGTGCGGGAAAGGCGAACGCCATCCGGATTGTCCCACGAACGGGTCTTGAGATAGGCCTCCAAATAGACGAGCTTTCCTTTCCGGAGGTATTTCTGGCAGGTTTCGGCCAGATTGCCCCACACGACCACGCTATGGTATTCGGCCAAGGAACGCTTCTCGTTGGATTTGGTGACCCATTCCCGGTTGGTGGCCAGGCCGAAAGTCGCTATGGACTGGCCTGTGCTGGTCTGTTTCATTTCCGGATCCCGGGTGAGGTTTCCGATCAGAATGACTTTGTTGACGCTTCTCATGGTTAGGATTGAAAATGGCTAAAGATTTTGGAAGGCCTACTCCTCTTCCTCGCTGTACAGTTCGGCCACCCTTTTCTCTTCGGCTTCCAGTTCCTCGGGGGTCATTATGCCCTCCGGACCGTCCTCCATGGAAAGGTCATTCTCCATCTCCTCGATGACGCTTTCCCCCATCTCGGCTTCCCCTTGGATTTCCTTGCCGATCTGCTCATCGCTCTCCCGGATCTTCTGGTCCAGCTCGGAAATGCGGTTGGCCAGAAGAATCTCCGAGTCGTCCTCGCCGTTCTGGATGACGGCGCTGAGATCCACCTCCTGGAAGCGGCCGTCTTTCAGGGAATGGCGCAGCTCCACCTTCAGGCCAAGGCTCTTGAGCTCCTGCACCAGCACATTGAAGCTTTCCGGGACGCTGGGGGTCTTGATGGGCTCCCCCTTGACGATCGATTCGTACGCCTTGGCGCGGCCGATGACATCATCGGATTTGATGGTGAGCATCTCCTGAAGCGTATAGGCGGCTCCGTAGGCCTCCAGAGCCCACACCTCCATTTCTCCGAAACGCTGGCCTCCATGCTGGGCCTTGCCTCCCAGCGGCTGCTGGGTAACCAGCGAGTAGGGACCCACGCTGCGGGCATGGAGCTTGTCCTCCACCAAATGGAGGAGCTTCAGCATGTAGACATTGCCCACCGTGGTGCGGTATTGGAAAGGCTCTCCTGTGCGACCGTCGTAGAGCTGGATCTTTCCGTCTTCGGGAAGCTTAGCCTCCCGCATCAGGTCGGCAATATCGTCCAGGCTCAAGCCTCTCAGGGCCGGAGTAGCCACCTTGATGCCTAGTTTTTCAGCGGCCCAGCCCAAATGGGTTTCCAGGATTTGCCCGATGTTCATGCGGCTGGAGACTCCGAGGGGATTGAGAATGATGTCCACAGGGGTTCCGTCCTCCATGAAAGGCATGTCGGCGGAAGGAACGATGCGGGAAATGACTCCCTTGTTTCCATGGCGCCCGGCCATCTTGTCTCCCACCTGGACCTTGCGGGTCTGGGAAACATACACCTTGATCTGCCGAATCACGCCCGTGGGCAGCTCGTCGCCGTCCTGGCGATTGAAGATCTGAACATCCACCACTTTCCCTCCGCTTCCCCCAGGCAAGCGCAGCGAGGTATCCCTGACGTCCTTGGCCTTGTCCCCGAAAATAGCCTGAAGCAAGCGCTCCTCTGCCGTGAGCTCGGTTTCGCCCTTGGGCGTGATCTTGCCGACCAGAATGTCCCCCTCATGAACAGTGGCTCCGATGCTGACGATTCCGTCCGCATCCAGATCCTTGAGGCGATTCTCGCCCACATTGGGAATGTCGCGGGTGATGATCTCCTGCCCCAGCTTGGTGTCGCGCACATCCACAGAGAAGGATTCGATGTGGATGGAGTCGTAGAAGCCCTGCCTGGCGACCCGGTCGGAAAGGATGATGGCGTCCTCGTAGTTGTATCCGCCCCAGGGCATGTAGGCCACCGTGAGGTTGCGGCCCAAGGCCAGCTCCCCTCCGTCCACGGCTGCGCCGTTGATCAGAACATCGCCTTTTTTGAGCTGCTGCCCCTTGTTGACGCAAGAGCGCATGTTGATGGATGTGGCCTGGTTGGAGCGGTGGTAGCTAAGAAGGGGGTACTCCTCCTTCTTTCCGTCTTTGTATTTCACGATCACCTGCCGGGCATCGACCTCCTCGACTGTGCCGTCCTCGCGAGCCATGATGGCCTGCCCCGAGCTCTCCGCAGTGATCCGCTCCATTCCCGTGCCCACAATGGGAGCCTGAGGGGAAATGAGGGCGACCGCCTGGCGCTGCATGTTGGATCCCATGGAGGCCCTGGTGTTGTCGTCGTGCTCCAGGAAAGGAATCAGCGCTGTGGTGACCGAGACGATCTGCTTGGGGGAAACGTCCATATGGGTCACATCGCGAACGTGGGCCAGGGCCGGCTCGCCCTGCTTGCGGGCGGCCACGCGGGTTTTCAGGAATTGGCCTTTTTCGTTCAGCTCATCGATGTTTTCCGCAATGATGAAATTCTTTTCGGCGCTGGCGTCGTAGTAGCGCACCTCGTCGGTGATGTAGGCGCGGACCCGCAGCAGCCTCTGGGAACGATCCTGCACCTTGATGGATTTCGGCTTCTTCTCGGCCAGAATGGCTTTGGCTGATTCGGCGGTGATGAGCTGCCCTTTCTCCAGCACGAGCCTTCGCCCCACTTTGATCTCCTCGGCCAGGATCTTGCCGATCAGTTGGCTGGGGGCCGGATCCTTGAGGGTCTGGGGGGCAGAATCCTTGAGGGCCAGCTTGATCTTGGACACGGCGGCGGCGGTTTGGGCCGTCAGAACGTCTCCGCTTTTGGCCACAGTCTTCTTTCCGTCCAGGATGTCCTCATCCAGGATGAAGCCCACCAGCTTCTTCGGGTCGGGTTCCAAGTAATGGTCGACCTTGAAATAGGGAGTCTCGATGAAGCCGTATTGGTTCACCTTGGCGTAGGTGGCCAAATGGACCACCAGGCCGATGTTGGGCCCTTCCGGCGTGGCGATGGGGCAGATGCGGCCGTAATGGGAGGCATGCACATCGCGGACGTCGAAGGAGGCGCGCTCTCGGGAAAGGCCTCCAGGGCCCATGGCCGATATGCGGCGCTTGTGGGCGAGCTCGGAAAGAGGATTGGTCTGGTCCATGAATTGCGACAGCTGGGAGCTGGCGAAGAATTCGCGAAGAGCCGCAGTGATGGGGCGGCAGTTGATGAGCTGGGTGGGCGTGACCGATTCCAGGTCCATGATGGTCATGCGGTCCTTGGCGATGCGGTCGGTGCGAAGCAGGCCGACGCGGAACTTGTTCTGCACCAGCTCGCCCACGCTGCGCACGCGGCGATTGCTGAGATGGTCGATGTCGTCCCCTTCGCCCTCCCCGTTGTTGAGTTCGATGAGGCGCTTCACGATCTGGACGAAATCCTCCACCTGAAAAGTGCGATGCTTGGGGTCGGAAGGGATGCTGGTGCCAAAGCGGTTGTTGAGCTGGTAGCGGGCCACCACGCCGACATCGTAGCGCTTGGGGTCGAAAAAGAGGCTTTCAATAAGCTGCTTGGCGTTCTCCACGGTGGCCAGGTCTCCGGGGCGGATCTGCTTGTAGATGAACTGGTAGGATTCCCCGACGGTGCGGGCATGGTCCTTCTCCAAAGTGTTCTGGATGTAGTCGTTGGTGGGGTTCACGTTGACGTCCTTGAAGGCGTCCAGCATCTGGGCGTCCTTTTCGTAGCCGAAAATGCGCAGGAGCTGGGTGACGGGGATCTTGCGCTTGCGGTCGATCTTCACGGTCATGACGCCCTTGCGGTCGGTCTCCAGCTCGAGCCAGGCGCCGCGCTTGGGGATGATCTTGGCATTGAAGACATGGGGGGCGGCGGCATTGCGGGAGAAGAAGACTCCTGGACTGCGCACGATCTGGTTGACGACCACGCGCTCGATGCCATTGATAATGAAGGTTCCCTTATCGGTCATCAGGGGAACGGAGCCCAGGAAAATGTCCTGCTCCTTGATCTCTCCGCTCTCTTTGTTGATGAGCTCCACGTGGCCTTTCAGGGCTGCCTCATAGGTGGCGTTCTTGCGCTTGGCCACAATGGGGCTGTACTTGGGCTTGTCCAGGGAATGGCCCTTGAAGCGGAGCTCCATCTTCTTGCCGGAGAAATCGGTGATGGGCGAAATCTCCTCCAAAAGCTCCTTGAGGCCTTCGCCCAGGAACCATTGGTAGGAGGCCAGCTGGATATCGATGAGGGGGGGCAGGCGGTAGCTTTCCTCGGATTCGTTGAAATAGTACCGACCGTTGACCACCTTGGTCGGCTTCTTGAATGAGATAGAATCGCGTTTCTGGCTCATGGATAAAGAGTGATGTGTATTAAAAAAGATCTTCGGCGCAAAAAGCGTTTCAGGTCCTTTTTCTGGCACAACACAAGCGGATAAGGACGACAAGGCGAACGTATAGCCCGCCTAAATTTAACCCGCCCATTATAGACACAATGGACAGCGTGTCAAACTTGATGGAAAGAATCGATTGACATAATAAAATAATAATGTTAAATTTTCTGCGGTTCAGGCGAACCGGAAAAGAGAGCAATTTTCGTGGAAAAAAATGAAAGGTGGCCAAAGCTGGTCCAGTGTAGGGGTGGTTGGCTCGAGGCCCCTCTAAACACGGGCTACAAAGGTGCGGATCTGATGTCTAAAGATCTCCACCCTGCGAGCAAAAATGGCTGTTTCACCTTACTGGAAGTGAAGCTGGAAAATGTGGCCAGGTCTGGAGAGGCGAGTGATTACAGTCATTTGCAGCCTCTGATCTGGATCCAGTGCTCCGAATGCGGTGCGCTCACCCTGATCAACCACTGCCTCAACCAAGAGACCCAGAGGAACCATCTCAACGAATTCCTCCAGGCCGATCTGCCAAAGGAGGCGCTGGTAACAGATGGAGTAGATTACCTTTTCGGCCCCTGAGCTTGGTCTCCAGAAGAATCCAAGCCTCGGAGGGCCTGAGCCCAATCCCCACCAGATTCCTCGACTTCGCTCGAGATGACGGCGGGGCTTTTTTCTTTGCCTTGTGGTGAAGGAATAATGGAAGGTGCAGGAAAATGCATGGATTCCCCCGAAGGCTTTCGGGGGAATGACGGGAGTGGTGGGGGTGACAATTGTGTCGCTCAGAGCGAACGTAGTGAGCGTGGAGCCTCCTGTATCGGATCCTTAAAGCCGAGATTCCTCCTCCTCGACAAGCTCGGAGTCTGAGTGACGAGGTGCGGGAATGGAAGGCTTATGTAGAAAATGCATGGATTCCGTGTCGGAGCACGGAATGACGAGGGGTGAAAAAAATCATCCGCCGAACACCCGGTAGGCGGCCACCAGCTGCTCCGCCTGATCCAGGGAAAGCTGGCTGGCGGGCTGATGAAAATAGTATTGCGAAGCCGCTTCCATCCCCCGCACGCCGCCCCCGAAATCCAGCGTGTTCGCCAAAAGCTCGAAGCGATCCTCGTCCGAAAGGCGGCGGTAGCGCCGATCCAATAGGGCCGAGAGCGCCGGAGAAGGAAAGAAGGATGGATCGGGCGCAGAGGATTGGGCCAAAAAGGAAAAGGCTTCACGCAGGGGAGGGGTAATTTGCGAAGCGGACAAGTAGGAGAAGCCGGAGGGGGCGGAAAGCAAAAACAGGAAGCGTGGCGGGGCGAACAAGGCGCCCAAAGCCACCAGGTGGAGCAAAAGAAGCGAGGCGAGGGTGAGGCCGATGAGGATTTTGCGGAACCGGCTCATGAGATGAAGGATGGTTTAGGCATTCCAGAAAGAGCCATGCTTCATTTAACTCTAATTTCACGGGCATTTCCATGGCCACATGAAAAACCCTCCGACATTGCTGCGGGAGGGTTGTGCGGGGCTCTTGGTTCTGACCTCAGAGTCCGGAGACCGAGAAAGATCAGTCCGCAGGAGCCGGTGCCTGCTTGCTGAGAGCGAGGACGCGTAAGGGAGGGGCCAACCCGGGAGAGGTCCAGCGGATGCTGAGCTGGCGCTGACCACCACGAACCCAGCGGATGCACGGAATCCCGACGAGGGAGCCGCAGGGCGAATGAAACCACTGAGTGCCGGGACCGACGATGTCGGAATCGTGACGGAGGAGGCGCGGGTAGGTTTTGCCAAACACGAAGCATTCCCTCAGACCGGCAGGGCGAAGCCCCTGATCGCGCAGCTCTGAAAAAAAGTCATGATATCCCATCGCCCATTTCACCCGAATGAGGTGGGATTCGACCCTTATCGGGGCGTGGTGCCTGAAACGTTCATCGTGAGGATCGTAAAGGAGGTGCCTCCAGGTCAATGCGGGAGAAATCCATCCTTCGCTGTTTTCACCTTCGAACAGACGCCGCAGAGCACCGAAGTCGAGACTTGGATCGATGTCGATCCAAAGAGGGCCATCCTCCGACCCGGGGCTGCCGCGCTGTTGATATCGATCGAGTGTTTCGCACATGTCAATTCCCTCCGTCTTTTGGAGCTCCGACCTTTTTCGGAGAGCGAATTGTCGTTTTCCGCAGCCAACATGGCCACGGTTTCCGGCTCCCCGCAAAATCGTGAGGAAGCAAAAGCCGTGGCCAAAAGAATATTCGCTAACAGCAATAGATGTGAAGGAGCCGAGGCAAAGCGGACCCGAAATGCGGATGTGCCTTGATAACAAACGCAAATTAGATTATTTTAATTAATTTGTCAAGGCAACAGCCCAGGATACCTTCCAAATTGAATGCATATTTTAATGTGTTGACAATAGCACCACATTTTTGCTAGAATATTTAGTAGAAGCAACAATTTTTTGAAATATGTCCACGGTTCACATTCGAATCACAGGCACGACCAAAGAAGCAGTTAAACGAATCTTCGAGAAACTCGGCTTAGACATGAGCACAGCTGTTAAGCTCTATTTCCATCAGGTTCTGCTCCATAAAGGGCTGCCCTTCCCTTTACTGACCGAAAACGGCCTGACGACGGAAGAAGAGGATGCGATATTGTGCGCCATAAAAGAAGCCGAGGCAGGGAAAAACGTCACTCCATCGATGTCTCCCAAAAAAGCCCTGGCCTACCTCAAGAAACTTTAAATGGAGATACGGTTCACCAAAAAATTTGAAAAGCGGGCTTAATGGGAAATTTGGGGGTGGTTTTTAAGAGTTTTCCAACAGGTAATTAATCATCTTTTTCCTCCTGTCTCTCCTAAGCCCCCTATGAACCATGAGCCTGCCTTTCCAGTGAGCAAAAGATCCGTCACAGCTATTGGTTGTATTGGGTATGTTCAGTGAAGGGAAATCAAGGTGGGTGAATAGCCAGGGCAAATTCGTCATCAGTGATCTATAGGCACTTCTCAGCCTCTTGTGAGTGAAGTGGTAACGATTTGTGTGAGGATTTAGGGCTTTCTCATTTAAGAAGTCTTTCCAGCGTTCATGCCAGGCTTCTAATCCACGGGTAAAATTCATCCGGTCTGTTTTGGCTATAGTGAGCGTTAGCCATCTTAGTTCTTTTCCCGCTTCAAGCTTGGGCCTTTTGGAGAGGTAATGGGTGATC
>CAYUUW010000001.1:62251-71936 GCA_964448005.1 uncultured Candidatus Peribacteria bacterium | reverse complement strand
CATTTATCTGCGACCGGACACGGCCCAGGGCATCTTCGTGAACTTCAAGAACGTGGTGGACACCTGCCGAGTCCGCCTGCCTTTCGGCATCGGGCAGATCGGCAAGGCCTTCCGCAACGAGATCACTCCCGGCAACTTCACCTTCCGCACGCGCGAGTTCGAGCAGATGGAGATTGAGTACTTCTGCCATCCCAGCCAGAAAGCCTCTCTGTTCGAGGATTGGAAGAAGGAGAGCAAGCGCTTCTTCGTGGATCTTTTGGGAGTGCGCGAGGGCAACCTGCGCTTCCGCGAGCATGGCCAGGACGAGCTTTCGCACTATTCCCAGCTGACCTTCGACGTGGAGTACCGCTTCCCCTTCGGCAAGACGGATGAGCTTGAGACGTGGGGCGAGCTGCAGGGCTTGGCCGACCGGGGCGATTTTGACCTGAAGCAGCACCAGCAGTTCAGCGGAAAGGATTTGCAATACCGAGATCCTCAGACGAACGAGGTGTTCTTGCCTCACGTCATCGAGCCTTCCTTCGGCTGCGACCGAACGGTGCTTACTGTGCTGATTGACGCCTACAATGAAGAAACCCTGGAAGACGGCTCAGAGCGAGTCGTGATGAAATTCAAGCCTCATTTGGCCCCGGTGCAGGTGGCCGTGTTTCCCTTGCTCAAGAACAAGCCCGAACTGATTGAAAAGGCCCAGGCCATCCACAGGCAGCTCAAGCCTCACTTCCGCAGCGAATGGGACGACAACGGCAATGTGGGCAAACGCTACCGCAGGCAGGACGAAATCGGCACGCCCTTCTGTGTCACCATCGATTTCGACACGCTGGAGGACAATTCCGTCACCGTGCGCGACCGAGACACCATGAAGCAGGACCGGGTGAAGGTGGAAGAATTGGAGGGATATTTGAGAGGTAAGCTGAATTCGTAGAATTCATACAATCATGAATCTTCGACTCAATGCACTTCAAATTCGCTTACGCAAAGAAGGTCGCAATGTCCGCATCGTCAGTGGTTTGGACAATGCGATTTTTCCTGAAAGGAATTTAGTGGAAATGAATCAAATTTTACAGGAGAATTTCAATTTCGTACGGGCCTATTTTGAGGGAATTTCGATGAAAATCGACGTTCAGGAGTTGGATGAAATATGCTTCTCCATCACCCTTGATCACCTCTACACCTACAATGTTTCAGGTCAAAAAGAGATGAGGCTCAGCCAGAGGGACATGGAACACCCACAGACAGACGATGTGATTTTTGCGTATTTCAAAAAGAAATACTCCAAGCAGTGGCTCCAAAAATCGGCTGACATGCTGGGGGTTGATCTGGCAGAATGCAAAAAAAGATATGAGGCACGGGAAGAGTTTATGGATCGATGAGAAATTCTTGACTGAGAGTCACTGAAAAAGAAACAGTCCAATGCTTAAGATCAAAAAATATGGTCGAACCCAAAACCCAAGCCACTATTGCCCACCATTCTAGACAGCAGAAAATACTTATTTAAAAAGTCTTTTTAAGTATATTATGCTTTCATTGTCCGCAATGATTGACAACAGCTATGACCTCCATCCCTCTTTTTCTTAAAAGCGTCGGCCTCACGGATAAAGAGGCGAGCATTTACATCAGCCTGCTGGAACTGGGCCCGCAAGCGGCGAGCGTGATTGCGCGAAAGGTGAAATTGCCTCGCTCATCCACTTTTTTCCAGCTAGACAGCCTGGCAGAGAAAGGATTTGTGAAAAAAGACATCAAGGCGAGCGTACAGTACTTTTCGGCTATTTCGCCGGAGGATCTAAAAAATGTGCTCAAACGCAATCAGCAACGGGTCGCCAATCAGCTGGAAGCACTGGAGGGCCTCATTCCGGAACTCAACAACCTGCGTTCGGCGTTTTTGCCGGAATCGAAAGTCAGCTATTTTGAGGGGGTGGAGGGAATTTGCAAAATGATTGATCTGCAGATAGAAACGGAGGAGCCAATGTATTTTATTTCCGCTCATCGCTTGCACCCCGAGATCCGCCGATACATCCGCGAGCATTTCGCCCCCGGAAGAAAAGGCAAAAAGCATAAATCGCAGCTTATTATCGCCAATCATGAGGATGCCAGGGATTATGTGGAAAAATATGAAAAAGATGTTTCTGAATGGGTTGGCTTTGTGGAAGCGGATAAAGCGGGGTTTGAATCCACGATTGTCATTTACGGCGATGTTATTCATCTTATTTCCACTCAGGAGCAGGATCTGGTTGGAATTATGATTGAAAACACCTATTTGGCTAAAACCATGAAGTCAGTTTTTGATGTGATGAAGCATGCCTTAACGACGAAACAGTTTTTAGGCAATTTTTTGAAGCTTTAAAAGGGGGCCATTTTAGCCATAGCACGGAACTTCGGGGGGTGGATTCAAATCGACATGATCTATTTTAAGCAAGCCGCCAAACGATGAAAAAAACCTTTTAGCGCCTCTCTGAACTCTGGATACTCAGAAAGGAGTGGAATTAAAGCCTTTTCCATACGCTCAATCAAATCCAATTCAGGACTTTTATAATAAGCGTAATCTTTTTGCCCTATTTTATCCTTTTGAGCGGCATAAAGCACGTCTTCTAAAGTCTCTCGAATTTTCCATCCTTTTAAGACGAATGCCAGTTGAAGCTCATTCGGCACTCCCTGTGCCGTAAGATTGACTCCGTTTGCCATAAATGGCTTCCCCCAACGGCGGACTTGAGCCTTGTGGCTTTTACACTGCGTCAGTAATTCCAATTTATCTCTTAAATAAGCAATATGCGCCGCGCGTTGAGCAAAATAGCTTAAAGGTTCAACTCCAGAGTTTATCTGGCTGTATTTAGGAATATCAGAAATCGGATAATGCCCATTAATTGCCCCAAGAACCCCCGAGGCTTTCAAGGCTTGCTCTATCGACTTAATTTGAACCAAGGCGCTGGTTATTTGGCTTAACCATTTCATCACTTTAAGGCGCTTGGTTTCCTTGCAGGCAAACTCCACTGAGCGCTCTTTAAGCAGGCTAAATTCACAAGAAGGGTTTGCCATTACTTTCAAGAAAGTACGTAACCTGCTTTCTCTCACTTCATTTGAAACAGGGGTTCCTGTAATGACTTCAGGGGGGTTTTTGGGGAGTTCCACAAACCCTTTTTGATCGAAAATATAAATAGAACGATAGAAATCAGAAGTTGAAGCCCCTAATAACCTTTGAACAGTCACTTTTCCCATCACTCTAGTCAAAGCTTCAAAGGCAAGTGAGTCATGCCCATCGTTTATTGCTTGCTCTAAATAATCTATGGCCTCACCCTTATTCCATTCCCAGCTTTCTGCTTGCGTCAAATCAAGCCATCGATTCCGCTCTATTTCCAGAAGCTCTGCTGCAAAAATAGGCAAGAATTTTGGCATCAGCCCTGTAATATGCTTGCTGAGAGCCTCCATATCACCAATCGGCTCAGAAGCGGCAAGGCTCACTGTTTCAAAAGAAGCCCTTTCTCCGGACCTTTCTGCCTGGTAAGGCGTTAGTAAATCGTCAGGAGGAGGAGGCAGATCACCCTCGCTTTCCGCCTTTCCAAAGCAAATCATTTTTGAACGTATTTTCCCGCCTCCTAATTTTTCAGCAATTTCAGCAGATAGTTCGTCATTCCCTTTGCACAAGGCTTCCACAATTTCAATGGTTACCTCATCAAACTTCGCTTCACTGGCAAAGCCATACTTTATCCACCCAGCTAAAGCTCTTTCAATGGTATAAGCTACTTGCAAAAAAACGTAAGCCATTTTCTCCCAGGCAAACTCACGCTCGTTTATTTCTGTTTCCACTTCTGAAGCAAGCAAATCTTCTAGCTCAACCTCACTAAAGCCAATTTGCTTAAGCTGCCTGAAAAATTCCGAGTTGTGATCAAGATGGAGTTTACGTTTGGTTTTATTTCCCTTTTTCTCCCAATCTTCACTTTTGCCCCCTCTGAGCTTACGGTACGAATTTCCCCCTCTTTTTCCTAATTCTTCAGTGCTTTTCCTAATTTTGGGAGGAATACAATCCCATACTTTTCCAGCTAAATTCTCATCTTTTCTGACTAAATCCGCTACTCGCCTAAAAATCCTCCGAAACTGAGGCTGATCTATATTATTCATCATGAGCTCAACAGGAACATAATTTTCAGGCTGAATTCTTCCTGCAGCAATTTCGCCCTTCTGAATGGAATCGATTTCTATACGCCTCATGTCTCCCATGGCAGTTGCCTCTTCATCCAGCCCATATTCAGTATACAAGTAAGAAGAAGGCTCTTTCATTAGGTAGCTGGTTGCCTGCGCGTGACCATTTGCTTTTGGACCGTATTCCCCAATGATGATTTTTTTGATTCGATGTTTTATTTGTGAGACATAATGAACAAATTCAATGATTTGCCTGCTGGTATTGAATTGCTCAGATTTACTTCTTTGATTTGGGGGAATGCCACAAACAATATAACCAGGACTTCCTGGCGCATCCGCTCCATCAGAAAAATGGGGCTGAATGGCATCTTCATCATCTAACATGGCCTGATGCAGACGTCTGCTTCCTTCTAAATCGTAACGAATTTCCGCTCTTAAAACGTTAAAACCGTCAGTCTCATCCAATTCCTGGATTAATTTAGTTATTTCATCAAGCCTTCGCTCTAAAACCCCTTCCCCCATATAGAAATTTATTTTAAAGAATTACTGTTCAAAATGAGCTGGTTTTCGATTCTAGCCTTTTTAATTTACATAAAAAAGCTTTTTGTATCCCATTCCGGTGGACACCTTATGGTTGAGAAAGCATCGGAAGCAGGGGACAATCCCCAATACGCTCCTGTTTGCCCCTCCATTCAGCTTGAACTGCGATGAAAGGCAGCAGTGGTTTGATCCTTCTCTTTACAGTTGTATTCGCGCGCAGACTCCCTCAGGAGAGATGGTTTGTCTTGGCGTCCGCCTTTTGCTATTGATCAGGAATTTAAAACCCCTAGGAATGGCAAGGGGCGGATGCCAGAAAGAAACGCGAACGCGTCCGAACTAGGATTCTCCTGGGGCACTGTCGGCTAAAGCCGATTGTGTTTTGAAGACCAAAGAGAAAGATCGAGTACATCATGACACTCAAACTCACAATTCAGTGCCTTGGCCTCTTTGTTCTGAGCGCTTGCGTCCCGCTCGGGGACGGCAACTCGCTCACCTTGGAAGGCGATACGGGTGACAGCAGCACTTCCTCCAACACCGAAGAAACCATGGGGGATGGCGATGGAGATCCCGGCGATGGTGACGGTGACCCCGGTGATGGCGATCCCGATGAGGAGAGCGGAGTGATCGCGGTTCCCCTCTGCGAGGCGGAAATCGCCATCGGCTTCAACCGGAATCCCAACAGCACCGACGAGGAGGAGCAGTTCGAACTGAGCCTCTGGGCAGGCGGAAGCCAGAACAACCAGCTCGATCTGCGAGCCGAATACGGCGACCTGGTATACGCCCCGGTCGACGGCCGCCTCGTGGGATTCGCCTTCCAAACGCTCCCCAATGAGATCCCCAACGGCATGAAGGTGCCAAGCCATCCTGAAGTGGTCTCGCCCGACACTGTCAGTCTGGGAGCAGGCCTGTTTGCCGTCTTCTGCTTTGTAGACCCGCAGAACCCCGAGGCCGGGGAGACGCTGGTGGTTCAGGCCCAAAACCTCTCAGAGGGGTTCCTTCAGCCCAACGGTGAGAATGGCGGTGTTGCCAACTGGTACCCGTCGACGCCGAACCACGTCTATCTCAATGGCCTGAGCGGCCACTACCCTGACGGCATTCGCATCCCCTGCGCCCAATTCCAAGGGGGAGTGAGCGTCACTAAGGGGGTTAGCGAGGTCGGCAAGGTAGGCTGCAGCGGATCGATGGTGGGCTCAGAAGCTCCGCCCACTGTTCAGGGAAACAAGGTGATCGCCCAGACGGATCCCGCCATGTGCTGGAAGCAGCCTTACCTCGGTCTCAAGGTCCACCTCGATCGGGACGAACAAGGCAACATTCCGCCGAATGGCTTCATCGACCCCACTGGGGTTGTGAACGTGTCGGACGGCTTCGCCAGCGACTATGGCCCCAACGGGTACAACGTCCTGGAGGACTGCCACATGGAACTCCCAGGGTGGGGAATGCACTGCTACCGCTACGGGGATCAGTGGCTCACCGCCAAGCCGGCCCCCTGCAACTGAAAACTGAAGGATCATGCGCCAACGGCGCCCATTTGGGCTTCTGATGGCCCACTCAGACCGGCTCCGGCGTCGCGCATGCGCGACGCCGGAGCCCGGATTTCACTTAAAACAGCCTTTCAGCAGGCTGCTATTTTCCATGCCCCTTTTCAACCATCCCCATTAACGAGGCAGGAAAGGCTGTGGCTTAAGCTTTGTGCTAAAATTTGCTCGTCACTTCAGGCCTTACTCCTTCATTCCCAAGCATGGCCGAACCCAAAACCCAAGCCACCACCGCCTCCGTCCGAAAATTCCTGGAATCCATCGAACCCGCGCAGAAGCAAGAGGATGCCTTTCGGCTGCTAGAACTGTTCGAAAAAATCACCGGCGAAAAGGCCGTACTATGGGGCCCGAGCATTGTCGGGTTTGGATCCTTCCACTACAAATCCGAACGGAGCCGACAGGAAGGCGATTGGCCACTGACCGGATTCTCACCTCGGAAAGCGAATTTGACCGTTTACATCATGCCGGGATTCAAAGGGCAGGAAGATTTGCTGGCCAAGCTAGGCAAGCACAAGACTTCTGTTTCTTGCCTTTACCTCAACAAGCTCGCCGATGTGGACCTAAAAATATTGGAGGAGCTGATCAGCGAATCGCTCAAGGAGATGAAAAAGCGCCATAGCAACGCGTGATCATTCTCCGTAATGGGTGCGCACCCGATGCACGTAGACAGTTTTGGAAT
Organism: uncultured Candidatus Peribacteria bacterium; assembly: GCA_964448005.1. Classification (GTDB taxonomy): domain Bacteria; phylum Patescibacteriota; class Gracilibacteria; order UM-FILTER-43-11; family UM-FILTER-43-11; genus CAYUUW01. Next base: position 65,054 of record CAYUUW010000001.1, on the reverse strand, counting down.
TCGGGTCGATCCAATAAAGCAAGCGGTCTTTAAGGTTCAGCCGATAGGAATATTGGCCTTCCATTTCGGCAATGAGCTTTTTGCCAGAATAAGGATTCTCAGCTACTTTTTCCAAAAGAACCTTTTGGAGTTTTTTTATGGATTTGGCCGAAAGAAGCCTCATATCCCTCAAGGCGGGCCTTGTAAATTCTATCCTGAATTTTTCCATCAATCCTCAGTTTTCTTGTAAACTTCATCCTTGAAAACTTCTTCCATAGAATAGGTCCGACCCTGCCTTATGTCTTCTTCGGCTTCCTTGAGGCTTTCCTTGAGGCTTTCCTTGAAGCCTGGAATGGAAAGCAATTCCATGGTCTCGATCAGGCTCTCGTAATAGTCTTCCGACATCAAAACAACTCCGCCCTCTTTGGAGGAAATGCGCTGAGGTTCGCCCCCTAATGCCGTTTGCTTGAGCAGCTGAAACCAATCGCTGCGCGCCTTTGTAGCAGTAATAGTGGTCATAAATGTCTTGAATAATGTACGTACCTATTTTAGTACGTTTTTGAAACAAGATCAAGCCTGGCTCATTCGGCCCCCTTCACCATTTGACTACCCTTCCCGCCCGGAAAAGTAGAGTTCCACAAGCAGTCCGACCAAAAAAAGGAGTCCCCCATTCCACCAGGTCAGCACGCGCAGGCGCTGAAAGGCTGCGGCCACGCAAAGCAAAAAAGCCGCCAAAATACCCCGCCTCAAAGCGGAAGCCATGGACCGCGAAGAGCCTGGGCCGGTTTCGCCTTTTTTTTGGACAAGGTGGAAAATCAGAGAGAAAGTAGAGGCCAGGGCGACGAAAAAGCTGGCATAGAAAAGGCTCAGCGCCCACTCCGGCGAAAGAAAGGGGCTCAGCCGGTCGATCACCAAAGCCCACGAGGACCAGCCCACAAGCGCCGCCACCAGCAAGGCCCAAAAGAACATGATCGGTTTTTTTAGGAAACAAGGGCATTCTAGCCCTTTTGCCCACAGGAACCAAGGGCAGAGGCAATAGCCTCTTTTCTGGCTTCAGGCCTTGCGAATCCATCAAAGGAAGGTGGCGTATGGTATAATGCCGGGGAGTCCTTAGCCTTCAGACCCCATGAAAGCCCGCTTCCCTGCCCTGGCCCTGTGCGCCCTCGCTTTTACCGCGCCCCTTTCTTTCGCCAGCAGCACGGCCTTCACAGACGTAAGCCCTCAGGACCCCTATTTCACGGCCATCAGCACGCTGCAGGAACGCGGGATCGTGGAAGGATACGCCGACCAGACCTTTCGCCCCCAGCAGCTTTTGAACCGGGCCGAAGGCCTGAAGATCATCATGGAAGGCTCCCAGATCCCGGTTCCGGAAACCCAGGAACAGGAGGTTTTTCCCGATGTGCTGGCAGGAACCTGGTACGCCAAGTACGTCGCCCAGGCCAAAAGCCTGGGAATCGTGAAGGGCGACGGCCAGAGCGGGCTTTTCCGCCCCGGCGATACTCTGGTCCTGGCCGAAATCCTCAAGGTGATTTTGGAGGTCAACTCTGTTGAACTTATCCAGCCCTCGCAGCCTCCTTACCCGACTGTGCCCACCGACGCCTGGTTCGCCCCCTATTTCCTGGCCGCCAAGCGACTCGGGCTTTTCAATGAGGGCCAAGCGGTTGATCCCGGCCAGCAGATCGATCGGGGAAAGATGGCTGACCTGATGCACCGTCTCATCACCAAGCCCAAAGGATATGCCCAGGGAGAGGCCAGCTACTACGGCCGGAATCTGGACGGACGGGGAACCGCCAGCGGAGAAAGATTCGATTCTTCGGCCTTCACCGCCGCCCACCGCAGCCTTCCCTTCGGCACCTGGCTGAAGGTGACGAATTTGGAAGGCGGAAAAAGCGTGGAGGTTCGGGTGAATGACCGGGGGCCGTATGCCGAAGACAGGATCCTGGATTTGAGCCAGGCCGCTTTCGAGGCCATCTCCCCTTTGTCGCGAGGAGTGGCCCAAGTGAGCATGGTGCCCATGGAGGACCCTGCCGCCAAATGCCAGCCCTTAGCCGAGGCTATTCCTGCAAACGCTTATTCAGGAATCGTTTTGGAGGAGCCTCTAAAATCCACTTACCTCAGCAAGGAACAGGTATTGATCAAAGGGAAAACCTTGGCGCCTACCCAGGCGGTGAGCGCTTTCTTGGTCGATTCGGAAGGCAAGCAGCACGTGCGGCAAGCCATGGTGGAAGAGGGGTCCTTTGAAGCCACGCTCTTCTTTCCGGGGGCAGGCGCCTTCCAGCTCGGCCTGATTCCAGGCGAATCGGGCGGCAGCCAGGTTTTTCCTGTAAAAGCCCTTCCGGAAGACTGCCTCAGCCAAAAATCCGACTCCTCGCTTCCAGCGCCCAAAGGCCTCCGGATCGACATTGAAGAAGGCGAAACGGTCATAGGCTGGCAGGCGAGCGGCTACTCCGCCTTCAAGGTTTCCTTTGCGCAAGGAGTGGCCCAAAGCTCCTTCATCACGCGAAGCCCTTTCCTTCACGCTCCCTACGACCGGCTTTCCGGCTTCAAGGAAGGGGCGATGGACATTCAAGTTCAGGGCGCAATGGCGGATGCAGGAAGCGGGTCGACAGAAACCCTTGTGTGGAGCAGTCCGGCGCAAGCCTCAATCGTAGCCGCCCTGCGCCACCCCTACTTGCTGAACCCCAAAGCCTTCACGCCCCATTCCCTGCCGCAAAGCCTTTCGTCCGGGCAAGCCCTTGAGTTCGAGGGCGATCCTCAGGTCGAGATTCTGGCCAAAGCCTTGGTGATCCTGCCCAGCGGAAGCGTCCAGGAATTCGAGCTGGAA
>CAYUUW010000001.1:45550-62241 GCA_964448005.1 uncultured Candidatus Peribacteria bacterium | reverse complement strand
ACCGCAGGGGCCAGCAGGTGATTCCAGCGGCGGCGGCCTTGGCAGGCTTTTCGTTCACACCCAAAAGCAATGGGGTCCATTTCGCCGAAATCAACGATGCCGAAGGGTTGGCGGTCATGAACATTCCCCTCTATCCTGTCGGCGTCTATCCCCTTTTGCCCGGACCTGGCGACCAGCCCAGGACCTTGACAGAGCTCGACGGCGATCTGGCCACGTTGCAGGAGCGTTTTTTGGCTCTGGTGAACCAGGACCGCAATAAAAACGGTCAGCCTCCTCTTAGGCTCAGCCATAATCTGAGCCAAATGGCCCAGCTCAAAGCCAAGGACATGGCCGAAAGGAATTACTTCGGCCATTGGGATCCGGAAGGGAAAACCGTGAACGATCTGCGCGCCCAATTCGCCGTGCAGCCCGCCGTGGCGGAGAATTTGGCCAAGGATGTGGCCATGGAAACGGCCCAGGAGGGACTGATGCGCAGCGCCTCGCACCGCTCCACCCTGCTGAGCGGCTCCTGGACCCAAGCCGGCTTCGGCATCCAGAAGCATCCGGACGGAACCTATCTTTTCGTGCAGCTTTTTTCCGAAGAGCCCGTGGACCTGAGTGACATCGCTGGCCTGCGCCAAAGGGTGGCCGATGCGCTCAATGCCAAGCGCGCCGTTCCGCTGACTTTGAGCGAAGCCCTGAATGCCCCCGCCCAGGAATGGAGCCGATCCATGGCGGAGAAGGATTTCTTTGCCTTCACCGATCCCAGCGGAGAAACACTGGTCAGCAAAGTGCGCGAAGCAGGCATCCGCGAAGCCCTGGGAACCTACCTGGCCGGAAACGCCAGCTTCCAGGACGGACTGAATCAGATCGCCAAGAACGCATCGCTAGCGGAAAGCCGCTGGCAAAAGCTAGGCGTGGGAATCGCTCAGGACAAGCTGGGAATCCTAAAAATGACCTTGGTGTACTCTGAATAGGATTTGTTAGGAGCGTTAAGACTCTTAGGATGATTACGAGCATTAGGAAAAAGCCATGGAATATGCTGCTGACCGCAGTCAGCTGACTGCTTAACGCACCGCATAGTACATGGCTCTGGATTGGCAAGGATAGAATTAGGCTCTCTCATCCTCCGAATAGACGTGCTCGTACTCGCTCTTGCTGTAGGAGAAGATCTCCTCGGCGGCGAAGAAGCGTTCGATCTCCTTTTCGGCGTTCTCAGGAGTGTCGGAGGCATGCACCACGTTGCACTGCAGGCTCATGGCCAGATCGCCCCGAATGGAGCCGGCATCGGCCGCGCGGGCCTTGGTGATGCCTACGATAATGCGAACCGCTTCGACTGCTTCAACCCCCTCCCAGCACTGCACGATGACCGGCGTGCTCTGCATGAAGCTTTTGACCCCTGCGAAGAAAGGCTTTGCGGCAATATGAGCGTAATGTTCCAGCACCAAAGCTTCCCTCAGCTGCATCATTTTGCTGCCCACCAGCTTGAGCCCCTTCCTTTCCAGGCGAGTGGTCACTTCGCCCACCAGACCACGCTGGATGGCATCGGGCTTGATCAGGACTAAGGTGCGTTCCATATTTTTTTGGATTATTGGAATAAATACGTTTGTTGGCGGCATCATATATCGAATAAAATAGTTATTCAACCTGATTTTCCATAATCCATCCTCCAACCGTCATTCCGGCGAAAGCCGGAATCCAGTGAGGGCAAAGAGGAGGGGCAAAAGCCTCCGTCATTCAGATCAGGACAGGCGTCGGGAGAAGAATCTGGAGGCTGGGGAAAATTGGAGAAAGAGGCTCTTCCTCCGATTGCCATCGGAGTCTGAGCGACAAAGCCTCCTCCTTATCCCAACTCCAATTGCCATTCAGGCCCGCATTCCGCCGAAGGAGAATGCAAGGTACAGGGCTTCTCGACTGAGCTAAGACGCTGCCATATTTCTCTTTCCCCCCTTTTTTTATTTTGGACTCCATTAGTCTTTTTGTAGCTCGAAGCTATATAATATTGTCTGTGTTTATTAATTCATGAATCATTATGCAGAAATCAAAACTTCAGCAGCTTACAAAGAGAATTGAGGAGCTTGATTCACTCGCAGATGAAGTCTATATGTTAGCTGAAAATATGAGCAAGGGGGATGTGTCCCAGCCAGATTTATCTATAAAGGGACAGCGGTGGTATAGGGGGGCGAGAGAGTTGTTGGCTAGTAATAATTTTTCAGGACTTGTTGATTTTGACGATTGTTACAAGCATATTGTTCGTAACTCTAGAGCATTTGCTGACATCGGTACATACATCCAAATCGGCCTGAATCCACATCGAGAGGGAAACGATCCTTTTTCTCGATCAAGGGATGAGTATTTTGGTCATTTCGCAGGTTTTTTTATTAAAGCTAAAGCTCTTTTAAAGTCCCTTGAGGACGAGGTGCTATCAAAAGAACTACCCATCGTTTCACAATTGAGTTTTGCAGTTGTTTCTGATGAATTTGATACAGCGAACTCATTATTAAAGGCTAGTACAGATGAGCCAATTTTAAGAGCAGCCGGAGCTATAGCTCGTGTTGCATTGGAACGTCATCTCCACGTAGTTATTGAAAGTAATAATATCAAAATGATTCTTTCCTCATCGAGTAAGAAAAAGGCGGAGTCCTCAGACTTGATTATCACATTAAAAAAGAATTCCCTCATTACAGATGTTCAAAAAGGACAATTGGAATATCTTTTTAGAGTGGGAAATAATTGTGCTCACCCAAGAGAAAAAGTTGATATCGATGACGTAAAAAAGCTTGTTGAGCAAGGGCGAGAATTAGCTGCCATTATTGTTTAGCCAGAGGTTGTTCTAGCAAAATTCAGGGGACTCTTCGCCGCTGAGCAGCAACCCCCTGAGAGACAGCCATTCCAATGGATTCCGGATCAAGTCCGGAATGACGATTAGGGAAATGGGAGTCGGTTCAGTATTTCAAGAGCTTAGCAAAATGGGCTTCGTCCTCGAAAGGACCAATCAGCGCCAAGCGAAGGGAATCCTGAACAAAAAGCTGGCGGGATATGCGCAGCACATCCTCGGCCGTGACCGCATCGATCTTGGCGAAGGCCTCCTCGGTGCTTTGAATGCGGTCGAAGAAAAGGGCCTGCTTGCCCATCAGATGGGCGACCTCCTCGCTGTCCTCCAGGCGCAAAGCCATCTTCCCTTTCATGAAGCTCTTGGCGCGGGCCAGCTCAGCCTCCTCCACCGGAGCCTCCTGGATGCGCTGGTACTCCTCCAGAATGGCCTGGATGGCCAGATCCACCCGCTTCAGGTCCACCCCGGCGGCTGTGGTGATGGCTCCGGCATCGTGGTAGTGGTCGGTTTCCGTGCGGATGCTGTAGGAAAGCCCTTTGGCCTCGCGTACATTCATGAACATGCGCGAGCTCATGTTGCCCCCCAGCACCACGCTCAGGACCTTTTCGGCGTACTCGTCCTGGTGGCGGGCAGGCAAGCCCGGGAAGCCCAGGATAATGTGCCCCTGTTCGGTCTTCTTCTTCTGCAGAATCACTTTCTGCGAGCCGAGGGTGGGCGCATAGGGCAGAAAATTCCGGCCGCATCGCTCATTGCCGAAAGGGAAATGCTTCTGAACCAAGGCATCCACTTCGGCCTCCGTCACATTGCCGGCCACGCTGATCACCGTGTTGTCCGGGGTGTACAGGGCATCCTTGTAATCCTGGAACTGCTGGCGGGAAAGGCTGTTGATGATGTCCTTTTGTCCGATCTGGTCCCAGCCCATGGGCTGGTCGCCGAAAAGCAGGCGCTCAAAATCCCAGCCCACCTGGTACATGGGGGTATCCTGGTACATGTTGTACTCCTCCAGAATCACACCCCGCTCCTTCTCGATCTCCTCCGGAAGGAAAGTAGCATTCAGCAGCATGTCACCGATCACATCGAAAGCCACCTCCTTCTGCTCGGCGGCCAGCTTCACATAATATCCGGCATACTCTTTTCCTGTGAAGGCATTGAAATCCCCACCCACCGCATCGATGGCCTGGGAAACCTCGGCGGCGTTCTTGTAGCGCTTGGCGCCCTTGAAGAACATGTGCTCCAGAAAATGGGAAATTCCGTTGATTTCTTTGGTCTCGTAGCGCGATCCGGCGCCCACCAGGCACAGCACGGTGACCGATTGGGTTCCCTGCAAGGGGGTGACAATGACCTTGAGTCCGTTGGGGAGCGTCTTGAGGCTATGCATGACAATTATTAATTACGAGTTGATTCCAATGGTGATTCCGGTGGTGAAACCAGTTGCGAAAGCAATAGTGATAATCACCATTGGCATCACAACAGGCATCGCCATTGGAATCTTTGTCGCTTTGACGTTGAACGAAGCCTATCCCAAAAAAGAGGCGGGCTCAAGCGTTTTGTTTACGACATCTAATCGCTGTACACATCTTTTCTGTGTCCTACTTTCAAAACTAGAATCTCTCCCTCAAGAAAATCAAAAATGACCCTGTAGTTGCCAATGCGAAAGCGATAGTCACCCAAATTCGAGTCAGTAAGCGCATGGGCAAAAGCAAGAGGGTTGGGTTGACGAGAAAACCACAAAAGCTTCTGGATCACTCTCTTTTTCGAAGGTGAATCGAGCTTTTTGAGTTCTTCCGCAGCCCTTTTTGAAAAAACAATCCTCATGCCTGCAAGAGATCATCCAAATCAACCGTCTGGCCCTTTCTGTGCTGCTCACGAGATTCCTGAATATCCTGAAAATAGCGCTTAGAACTCAAAGCTTCCATGTCTTCCAAAAGATCGTCCCACATCTCTTTGGGAATAAAAACCCCTACGCTTTCGCTGTTGCGAACAACATTGTAATAATTCCCCTCAGACCTTGCTTTTTTGACCACGGAAGCAAATTGAGACTGGAAATGGCGGGTCGATATGATTTTTTGAGCTTGGAGCAAGTGAAAGGAATTCATGGAAATATTTATTAATCATCAAAAGTTTATCAATTTATCTATCAATTGTCAATCATCTTTATATTTGGCAAAGTTGCTGTAGCATTGAAAGGATTGAAGATGAAAAAAGGGCAGTCGCTCAGAGGGTCCGATGAACATCGGAGCGAAGGAGCCTCTTTCTCCGTCCTTTTCTAGCCTCAGATTCTTCGCTGCGCTGCCTAATGGTCAGGCAACTCTGAATGACGGAGGCCTGAAACTATTCCTCGCAAATCCAGGGATTTTCCTTAATTTCAAGCATCATGTGAGCGCCTTGTTCAGGCGAAGCCTGCTCCACCATCAAAGCCAGATCCTCAAGGCTGCGGCAATAGTACTCCCATTCGTCCTGCAGCATGGCATCGCGTTTATCTACATGGTCGATCGCATCGAGCCGTTCAACAAAATCCGCCGCCGTCGCTCCGCCATTTTCAGATCGGCAAAAGGTGGGGATATGCTCATGAAGCATGACAAGAGAGATTACCCCACGAATATCACCTCCCACCATGCGCTCAGCGATCATCTGGAGGTCCGCTTCATTGTGGCAATGGCTCAAGGTGGCCCTGCGGAAATCGTCGTCGCTAAATCCGCCTTGGAATTGGCTTTGCGCCAAAAAGGCCAGGGCATCGGGACTAGCGCCGGGATAAGCTTGAGTCAGCAGCCCTATTTCATCCTGGAGGGTTGGAGCATGAGCGCAAGCGGAGAGGCCAAGCAGGCCAGCCAAGGCCGCTCGGGGAGCGAAAGAGGCCGCTCTGAGGAGAGGCGAACCGTTGCGAAGCATAAAAATTCAAGATTAAGGCTAAGAATGCATCATAACCTTTCTCCTATATTTCGTCAATAAGATGAGCCAAAGCCAAACTTCAACCCCTCCATTCGCCCCCGAATCCCCCCTTCCCCCCACGGCCCCTGCCGGACAATCCGGAGCCGGCCGGGACTCACCTCGATGACCGTGGAGGGCAAATGGCCCAAGGGCCGAGAGGATTCCAGGATCAACGGAAGCAGCTCCTCCTGCCCTTCAAAAGCCCTGGCCACCTCCTGGGCCGTGCGGCACAGCGGCTGTCCCGAAAGGTTGGCGCTCGTGGTGATAAGCGGGCCGCCAAAGGCCTCCAGCAGGGCTTGGGCGCCCTCGTCATCTGGAATTCTAACTCCCAAGCGGTCCGCTTCCGGAAAATACCATCCAGGCACGCCAGGGGCCTTGGGCAAAAGCAGCGTCACTGGCCCGGGCAGCAGACGAAGGCAAGCCTGGGCGGAGAATTCGTCCAGCGCCGCATATTCTTTCAACCGGCTCCGCTGGCTCAGGGGCCACATCACGCTCATGGGCTTTTGGGCCTCGCGGCCTTTGAGCTGCTGGATTTTCCGGAGCGCCACGGGATTCATGAAATCCCCGGCCAAACCGTAGCAGGTGTCCGCCGCATGGGCGATCGCCCCGCCGCCCCGGAGCAGATCGGCAGCCTGCCGCAAGGAGCCGGGATTCTGGGGGAGAATAGGGATCATGAAAAGCAATTGGATGAAGCCATTGTACAGCATTCGGAGTGCAGCCTGTGGAGGCGGACGCAGAAGAAGGGCCTACGAAAGTCAACCATGGACAACCCTGCTTCTCGAGTGTAGGATCACCCAGCCTTCCTTACGAGGATGATCCTTAAATTAAGAGTGAACTGATGCTCGAAAGCGGCCGAGGCACGGTGCCACGGCCGAAGCCAACTCTACGCTGAGAAATCAGCAGCAAGGTGAATCATGCGATTCGAAACATTTCGTCTTTGGGCCGCTAGCGGCCTTCTCTCAATCCAATTGGCCCTCACGGGCTGCCCGCAAGAAACCATTCCGGCAGACACCCTGTCCACCACGGACGAATCTGACGCCACCGGCACAGGGCCGGACGACCTGCCCAACGATTCCGAAGACAGTGAGGGGGATGGGGATGGCGAACCCTCCGGAGACGGAGACGGGGATGGAGATCCGGGAGATGGCGATGGTGACTCTGAATCCGCATGCGGCAACAGTATCGTTGATCCGGGCGAAGCCTGTGATGACGGAAATCAAACGGATGGCGATGGCTGCGATTCGGAATGCCAATTCGAATCCTGCGGGGATGGCATTCTTCAGGAGCCCGAGGAGTGCGACGATGGCTTCATGACCATCAACTGCGACGAAAACTGCACCCTGCCGGAGTGCGGAGACGGGACTCTCAACGCCTTCGCGGGGGAAAAATGCGACGATGGGAATGTGGACGATAGCGATGGCTGCAGTCCTACTTGCCAGGAAGAGTACTGCGCCGACAGCGTGGTGCAGGAAGGTGAAGCCTGTGATGCTGGCGGCCTGAACGGCCAATACCACCTGGCATGCGACGACCCCAACTCCTGCGCGCTGGACTGCCAAGGTTCCGGACCTTGCTGCGGGGACAAAAACCTAGACAACGGCCAGATGGGCGGTGAAGCCTGTGATGAGGGGGAATTGAACAGCCCCGACTACGATAGCCCCTGCCTTCCGGATTGTTCCGGTCCAGGCCCCCACTGCGGGGACGACGTGACCAATGGGCCTGAGTTCTGTGACGCAGATCCAGGCTGCAACGATAGCTGTACCGATTTGGACGCATGCGTGGATCCAAATTGGACCTGCGATTCCTGCGAAGGCTGTGCCCAGCATCATTGCTGGGAGGAGTACTGGGAGTGCACGCAGCAATGGGAAATCAACATTGAGTGTGCCTGCTTTGCCGCTTGCCTGCTTGGAGATGACGGCGATGAAATTTTCTGCAGCCAGGCCTGTCCTGGGGGACAGGAATTGTTCCAGCCTCTCAAGGCCTGCATGCAAGGATTATCCTGTCAGGAATACTGCGGCACGGACCCTGCCGGCGGCTGAGCATTGGCTAAATCTCGGATCAATAAGCCCGATTCATTTCGGCTAGGTCCACTTTAGGTGGAATCTATTGACCAAGGAGGCATGGCAGGGGGTCGATCAAGCATCGGCCCTCTGCCACCCATTTTCAACATGCAGAAAAAGCAACGCGATCGGCGTAGGGCCAATTGGGAAATTACAAAAAACAACCCCTACTCTTCATACTCATCGAGCCAAGCCAAAAGAAGCCGCACATCTTCCGCTGTGTCCAATACAATTCCCGTAAGCAGGCATCAGGCGTTTTTCCCGCAGAACCTCTCGATCATGCTCCTGACCGATGGCTTCAGCTCAAGCCCGAGGGCTTCCTGAGGATCGAACCATTGGTATTCCTCGAACTCCTCGTTGAGCTCGATGATGCCGGAAATATAAGGGCAGGCGTAGTCCAGGAAAATAAAGTGCTTTTCCTCTTGGTGCTCAGGCGGAAAAACGTCCTCCTGGAGGCCCAAAAATTCCGCCTGGCCCACTTCCATCCCCGTCTCCTCGCGGATCTCCCTATGCAGGGCATCGGCTATTTTCTCGCCCCATTCCACGTGCCCTCCCGGCACGACCCAGCAACCTTTCCATTTAGAGGATTTTGCAAGGAAAATACGGCCCTTTTCGTCGTAGACCAAAGCGCCAACAATCACTTTAGGGTGTTTTTCCTCTGACATGCCGGAAAGAAGCTAAGACTTAGGTCATCAGGAAGAGCAAGACATCCCAACTGTATCACTGCCCCAGCATTCGGCCTAAGGAAACAGAGGCGAGACGGCTAACTACCCTGTTGCATGCGACTGATCAATGGGAGCAGCAGGCCTTCTTCTTGGTCTTATGGAAGGTTGCGGTAGTTCGGCAGCAGAAGGGGGCTTATTTTGGATGCCTTCGCCCTCTGGCAATGAGACAATGGCCGGAATTTCTGGTGGGCTGGGAAAGGGGGAAGTGAAGGGGGCAGAAGCAAGAGTCTGTTGCTGCCTTGTTCGATTTAGATAAGCCCTATATCTAGCCTCATTCTCATGAGCCTGCCGTAAAAGTTGAGCCGCCCGAGCCCTTCTTTGGTCCGAAGGATAAACAATAGATGGAGGGTTCTGAGGGGCTGAAGGGGAAGGATTTGAATGAAGCAGCAGCAAAACCCTTTCGCCTGCCTCAATGGCCACTACATCCTCAGCCGAGCCGATATCACCCTCATCGATCATGCCTTGAATTTGCTTTGCCCCCTTCGTTTTCCCAGAATAGATTCCTCCAAACACCGAAAAGCCTTTTTCCGAGGCTTCTAAGATCTGGGCTTTCAGGAGAGCTCTTTCTTGTGGATGAATCTCTTTTCCGCCAAGCATGGCAAGCCAATTTTCAACTGCGACAGCCTCTCGCGTATGAAGGGCGAGCGGAACCAATATTGGTGGAGGCGCTTCAAGAAGTGGGGGTGAAGGGCGCTCAAGCCGCACAGAGCCTAACGGAGGCTCATCTGCAATGTGCAAGGATGCTTCGGAAGAGAGCATGATGAAGAGGGTGAAGGGCTAGAATATTATTTAGTAATTTATTTTAACATAAAATAACATATTTGTAAACAAATCCTTATTGCAAAGCCTCCTTCACAGCCTGGCTCACCAAATTGCCCTCCGCTCGCCCCTTCACCTTGGCCATCACCGCGCCCATCACCTTGCCGAAACTGGAAGGATCGGAAACGCCCATCTGGCTGGCCACTTCGGCCGCCACGGCCTTCAGCTCCTCCAGGCTCATCTGCTGGGGCAGGTAGCCCTGAAGAACAGCGATCTCTTGCCGCTCGTTTTCGGCCGCCTCGGCATTGCCCCCCTTCTCAAAGCCTTCAATAGACTCCTTTCGCTGCTTGATCGCCCGCTGGATCAGCTCGATCACCACCTCGTCCGTCGCCGCCTTGTCCGTCCCGCTCACCTCGTATTTCATGATCTCGGCCTTCAGCATGCGCAGCGTGCCCAAGACCAGGGCGTCCTTGGCTTTCATGGCCGCCGTCATGTCGGCAATGATTTTTTCTTTGAGAGACATAGGATTTAGATTAGTGATGAGAGAGGTGGGCTGTAGGGGCGCGATTAATCGCGCCCCTACAGCTTTCTACAATCCCCTGAGACGCAGCGCCTTCTCCAGCCGCTCGAAGGCCAGAATGTAGGCGGCCTCGCGCATGGTGCCTCCGTGCTTCCCCTGGAGAGAGAGCACCAGCCCCAGGGACTCGCCCATCATGCGGCGCAGCTTCAGCTGAACCTCTTCCAGCGGCCAATAGTGGGACTGCTGGTTCTGCAGCCATTCGAAATACGAAACCGTCACTCCGCCGGAATTGGCCAGAATGTCAGGGAAGATGACCACCCCCTTTTCGGTCAAATAATCGTCCGCCTCGCTGGTGACAGGGCCGTTGGCCAGCTCCAGGATCATCTTGGCCTGGATCCGCTTCATGTTCTTCTCATTCACCTGGTTCTCCATCGCCGCCAGCACCAAAAGGTCGCAGGGCTTTTCCAGGATCTCCTCGCCGCTCGTTTTCTCGCCTTCGTCGGAATGGATGACCGAGCCCTTGGCCTGCTTGATTTTCATCACCGCCTGGGGATCGAGCCCTTTGGCGTTGTGCAGCCCTCCCTTGGAATCGCTGAGGCCCACAATCACGCAGCCCAGCTCGTGGAGGAGGTTGGCCATGTGCTCGCCGGCATTGCCGAAGCCCTGCACAATCACCTTGAGCCCTTGGGGCGAGCGATCGTGCTGGGACAGGTATTCCTGCAGCACGTAAACGCCCCCCTGGGCCGTGGCGGTGCCGCGCCCCAGCGATCCGCCCACCTCTATCGGCTTTCCGGTCACCACGCCAGGCTGGTATTTTCCCGCCAAGGCGCTGTACTCGTCCATGAACCAGGCCATGATCTGGGGCGTGGTGTACATGTCCGGCGCAGGAATGTCATGTTCGGGGCCGACGATCTTGTGAATGCCGTTCACGTACAGGCGCGTGAGCCGCTCCAGCTCGCGGGGGGAAAGCGCCTTGGTGTCGCATTGAATGCCACCCTTGCCTCCCCCGTAGGGAAGATTGGCCACGGCGCATTTGAAGGTCATTTCGGTGGCCAAAGCCTTGATTTCCGCCAGATCCACCTGAGGCATGTAGCGGATGCCGCCCTTGTAGGGGCCGCGGGCGCCGGAATGCTGCACCCGATACCCTTCAAAAAGCCGGAGGCTTCCATCGTCCATCCGCATCGGCAGGGACACAATGAGGGTCTTTTCCGGAGAGGAGAGCCGATCCAGCACCTCCGGATCGAGCTTCATCCGTTTGGCTGCCCGCTGCATATTCCTGAGCGTGTTCTGGTAGAAGTTCATAGGACCTAGGAGTTAAAACCGGATCCCAGGATACGCCTGGAAAAAGAAAGGGGCAATGGGCGAAAAAGGGCGACATTGAACGACTGGCTTTCTCAGTCCACAAGCAGCCTGGGGATCCGTTCGTTGATCCGCGTCGTGACCTCATAGTTGATGGTTTCGCTCCATTGCGCCAGCTCTTCCGCACTGATCTCCTGATTCGCCTGCCGCCCCAACAGCACTGCCTCTTCCTCCAGGGCGACGCCTGGAATGCGAGTGATGTCCGCCATCATCATGTTCATGCAGATCCGGCCCACCACGGGGGCGCGCTGCCCCCGGACGAGCACCTTCCCCCTGTTTCCCAAGGAGCGCACGTAGCCGTCGTAGTAGCCGACCGGAAGAATGGCGATGCGTCCGGCATGGGGCATTTTGTAGGTGCAGCCGTAGCCAATCAGGGCCCCCTCCTTCACTTCCTTCACCTGAGCCACTCTTGTTTTCCAGGTGAGCGCAGGCTTCAGCTCAATGCTGAGCCCCAAGCGTTCGGCGGCGACTTTGGTTTTTTCGCTGGGCCACAGGCCGTACATGCTCACCCCCACCCGCGCGAAATTGAAATGGGCCTCCGGCAGAATCAGGGTCGCCGCGCTGTTGGCGCAGTGCCGATAAAGAAGCTCTATCCCGGCCCCTTCGATGATTTTCAGCCCCTCCCCGAAAACAGACAGCTGCCGCAGGGCATAGTCGGGATTCAGGCGATCCTCCAGGTTCGCGAAATGGGTCGAGGCCCCGACCAGGCGAACGGAAGGATGCCGACGGATCCGATCCAGCATTTTCGGCAAATCGCCCAAACCCACCCCTTGCCGATGGTTTCCAGTCTCGATCTTCAGATGAATCCGGCAGGGCCTGTTGAGGCGCCCCAACGCATCGATCGTCTCCGCATTGTAGACCACCATGTCGCAGCCCAGGGCCACGGCAGACCCCAGATCCGCCAGGGGCACATAGCCGATCAGCAGAATGGAGGTTTGGATTCCGGCCTTGCGCAAGGCTTCAGCCTCGTACAAGGCATTGACGCACAGAAAACTCGCCCCATTCTCCGCAAAAACCCGGCTGGACTCCACCAGGCCATGGCCATACGCATTGGACTTGACCGCCGGGGCCAAAAAGCAGGCGGGGCCAAGGTGCGCCTTGAAAGCTTGGGCATTGTGGGCCAAGGCGGCTTTGGAGATTTCGACCCAGGTGAGAAGCATCGGGTTGGATAATGCCAGCAGATTACCCCAAAAGAGCCCCCATTAAAATGCCCAGCCTCATTCCAACCGCAAATTATGATTCCCCCGGTGGACACCGGGGTAGCTTAATAAGCTTATTGAGCTACATAAGCTTCGTAAGCTTGAGGCTTTGATCAATTTTGACTCTTACCGCTGGGCCACCGCCGTGTCGCCCCGGACGAACTGCGGCTGGTCGGCGCGGCGCATGGAAAGGATCTTCGGATCGTTCTGCAAGGCGTCCAAGGAGCGGATCTGGGCGATCTGCATGTCCAGGATCTCGTTCTGAACCATCAGATGGCCCCGCTGCTGCTCCAGGCTCTTGAGGGAGTAGCCCTTGGTGGCATTGCGGTTGGCATGCGCCAGATAAAGGAAGCTGACGATGGCCACCAGGGCGACCACAACAAAAAGGAGCGAATTCGCCCCCATTTTAATGGCATGTGAAAGCGGCTTTTTCCTCACATTAGAACGCTTACTTTCTACAGAAAGGGCTACGGACATTTGTCTATGTGTTTGTTGGGGGGAATTGAGGTTGATCATAATCGCTCGGCGACCCGCAGCTTCGCGCTTCGCGCTCGCGGGTTCTGAGAAACCTCAATACTGGAAGGTATTATAGGTTTTCTCGTTAAGAGATAAAGCTTTTTCTTAAAATCGCATTGACAGATTGGGAGTTCTTTTGGGCAAATACATGTTTTCCCGTAATGTCGGAAAGCCTGCTTCACCGCCCGATCCTCCAAGGAATGGTAGCTGATCGCTGCGATGCGTCCGCCCGGAGCCAGGGCTTCGACTGCCGAATCCAGAGCGGTCTGCAGCACCTCGAGCTCGCGATTGACGAAGATTCGCAGGGCCTGGAACGTGAGCGTGGCAGGATGCAGGCGATGGCGGCCGAAGATGGACGATTGGATGAGCTGGGCCAACTGGGTCGTGCTCACGATGCGCCCCTTCTTCCTGGCCAGAACAATGGCCTTGGCGATACGACGGCTGTGCGTCTCCTCGCCGTACTTCCAGATCAGGTCGGCCAGGTCTTTTTCGGCAAACTGGTTCACCACTTTTTCGGCGGTCAGCTCCGACCGAGGATCGAAGCGCATGTCCAGCGGACCCTCCTTCTGGAATGAGAAGCCTCGGGAAGGGTCATCGAGATGAGGGGAGGACAGCCCAAGATCGAAGAAGATGGCGTCGGGCTTTCTTTGGGCGGAAAGGGCTTCCGCCAAGCGCTCGAAGTTCAGGTGCACGTAATCGATCTGCTTGGCGTAGGGCCTCAGGCGCTCCTGGGCCAGGGCCAAATTCCGGCCATCCTGCTCGAAGGCGATCAGTCGGCCGGAAGGGCCGATGGCCTTCAGGAAAGCCTCGCTATGGCCGCCTAGGCCAAGGGTGGCATCCACCACGAGCATTCCAGGCTTTAGCTTTAAAAGATCAAGGGTCTCCTCCAGAAGGACGGGGTGATGCAAGGGTTCTTTCATAGGAAGGAGGAATGAAAAGGAAGCGCAAAAATCCCAGCCTGGCCTTAGCCAAGCAAAGCGGCGGGGGAAAGTTCAAGAAGCATTTTTGGGGATTTTATTTTTGCCTTTTCCTTTTGCATAGCCAACTTAGATTGTTCACATTTTTTGGTCAACAATAAATTTTTTGTTCAACCTGAAAAAGAGCTGTTCAATGCATACATTTTTTATTCAAAATGGCTCCTAAAGGCACTTTCTGTTTTTCAGGCTTTGGGCAAAAGAAGGCTTGCATTTCCTGGAAAACAATCTGAAGTAAATATTGCTAAACCTGGACAGAGCGAAAGGCCGTGATAACATGGGTTGGCCCCTCAACCGCCTCCTTGAAAATGTGAAAATGTGAAAATGTGAAAATTAAAAAACGTTTTACTTTTCAATTTTTCAAATTTTCATCTTTTCAGAACCCAACTCGTAATTGTCAACTCGTAACTCGTAATTTTGTTATTATGCACCGCACCCACACCTGCAACGACCTGACCCCCCAGCACGAGGGGCAAACCGTGACTTTGAGCGGCTGGGTTCATCGGCGGCGCGACCATGGCGGCATCATCTTCATCGATCTGCGCGACCGCTACGGGCTGACTCAAATCGTCTTCCATCCGGATTTCCACCTGGAGAGCCTGAAGCGGGCCGAAGCGGTGCGATCTGAATATGTGCTGAAGGTGACCGGGGAGGTGCGCCCCCGTATGGAAGGCCAAAGCAATCCGAATTTGGATACGGGCGAAATCGAAGTCTACGTGAGTCATGTGGAGATTCTGAACAGCTCGCAAACCCCTCCTTTCGAGATCGACCAGGACAAGCCCGTGGGCGAAGAGCTGCGGCTGAAATACCGCTACCTGGATCTGCGCCGGGAAAGAATGAAGAAGAACATTGTGCTGCGTCACCAGATCATCAAGATGATCCGCGACCAGATGGACACGCAGGGATTTCTGGAGATCGAAACGCCCATCCTCATCAAGGGCACGCCCGAAGGCAGCCGCGAATACATGGTGCCTTCCCGCCTCTACCCGGGGAAGTTCTACGTGCTGCCCCAAAGCCCCCAGCAGCTGAAGCAGCTTTTGATGGTGGCGGGCATGGACCGCTACTTTCAGGTGGCCCGCTGCTTCAGGGACGAGGACCAGCGGGGCGACCGACAGCCGGAATTCACCCAGCTGGACATGGAGATGTCCTTCGTGGAAGAGAAAGACGTGATGGCCGTGAGCGAGCCCATGCTGGTGGCCCTGAGCCAACGCTTCGCCCCGGAAAAGAAAATCCTCCAGCAGCCCTTCCCGGTACTGTCGTGGAAAGAGGCGATGGACCGCTACGGCAGCGACAAGCCCGATCTGCGCTTCGGCATGGAGCTGGCGGACGTCTCGGACATCGTGAGGGAGAGCGGCTTCGGCGTCTTCAAAGGCGCTGTGGAAAGCGGCGGGGTGGTCAAGGCTCTGCGCGTGGAGAAGGGGGCGTCCTTTACCCGCAAGATCATAGACGACCTGACGGAGCTGGCCAAAATACACGGAGCCAAGGGGCTGGCCTACATTGTCCACGAGGCCGACGGAACCCTGAAATCCCCTATTCTAAAATTCCTGGGCGAGGCCGAGCAGAAGGCTTTGACGGAAAAGACAGCAGCGCAGCCGGGGGACATCGTTTTCTTCGCCGCCGACCAGTACGGCACTGCCTGCGAAGCGCTGGGCCAGGTTCGATTGGCTTGCGCAGAGCGTTTTGGCCTGCGGGATCCGAACGTGATGGCCTACTGCTGGGTGAACCAGTTCCCCATGTTCGAACGGGACAAGGAAACGGGCGGATTGGCTGCGGTCCATCACCCTTTCACCCGGCCCATGAAGGAGGACCAGCCCCTGCTGGAGAGCGAGCCGGAAAAGGCGCGCGCCATTGCCTACGACGTTGTGCTCAACGGCAATGAGATCGGCGGCGGCAGCCTGCGGATCCACGAACCAGAGCTGCAGCAGAAGGTTTTCCAGCTGCTGGGGATCAGCCCGGAAGCCGCCCAGAGGCGCTTCGGCCACATGCTGGAGGCTTTCCGCTACGGGGCTCCGCCGCATGGCGGCATCGCCTGGGGGCTGGATCGGCTTATAATGATTTTTGCCGGGGAGCCCAACATCCGCGAGGTGATCGCCTTCCCAAAGGACCAGAAGGCCCGCGACCTGACCCTGAATGCGCCTTCCGAATTGCCGGAAGAAGCGCTGAAGGAGGCGAATATAAAAATCGCTACTACGTAGCTCAGGTCTCAAATTTCCAATGTCCAATGACCAATTTCCAGTTTTCAAAAAAAATTCCTGAAAACATGAAAAATTGAAAACTCCTAACGCTCCTAAAAAGACTCCCAATAATCTCAATCATCCCAACCCTCCCCATAATCCCACCCAATGAAACTCCGCGAAAAACTCAAAGCCAGGCTCAACCGCCCTCCCAAACCACCCCTGACGACCGAGGAGAAGCTGGACAAGATTCTGGACTACCAGAGGAAGATGCACTTTTGGGCCGTAGTGAAGGCGCTGACCAACGTGACGCTCTTCCTGCTCTTCATTGTGCTGCCCATCATCGGGATTGTCTATTTCTTCGATTGGGCCAAAGAAAGCCTGGGGCTGAACCTGGACCAGTTCAAGCAGACCATGGAAGGCCTGAAGGCCTTGGGGGGAAGCGACGACTTGAGCCAAAGCGCCAACGAGCTGCTGGATCTCCTGAAAGGGAGCTAGGCTTCCGCGCTGCGCTGACGCCTTTTGCGGCGCGCCTTCTGCTTTCGGATTTTCTCTCCCGCCCCGTCAGCCTTCGATTCGGGATCCAGCTTTCGCAAGAGCTCCCGCAGAGCCAGAATGCGGTTCATGCTCCTTTCGCGGTGCTTTTGGCATTTGACCGATGCTCCGCT
>CAYUUW010000001.1:43407-45540 GCA_964448005.1 uncultured Candidatus Peribacteria bacterium | reverse complement strand
GGGCACATGCTTCAGCTGCACGGCGCTGGCCGTTTTATTGATCTTTTGGCCTCCGTGGCCGCTGCCTGTGACGAATTTCTCCTCGATGTCAGCCAGCTTCACATCCAATCGAAGCAGCAGATCGAGGATGGATTGGTACTTGGCGTCCGTCAGATTGGATTTGGGAGGAAGCTGCATGTAGCGAAAGGATATTTCGGAAAAAATCATACGCCGAAAAGCCACAATCCCCTACTTCAGATACGGCCAAAACTAAGCTTTGCCAGGCTTGTTTGGACGACGCAAGCCATGTTCAAGCCAAGGAGACTTAATGGCTCCGCTAGCAATATCCGCCACCCTCTTCCTGTAAACATTGGCCGGAGTCGGAACAGGCTCAGGAAGCTGAGCGGTTGGCATCGGAACATCCTGGTATCGCCTTCTTTCACCTCCTTCTTCATCAAACCAGGAAGAGGAATGCTCTGAGGTCATAACTGAAGACTTAAATTTATTATATTATAGAATAAAATAAAAATTTAAGCAATCTATATTCCGAAGATGCCTTCAGTCCTCCAGGTTGAGCAAAAACTCCTTCTTGAATTCCCCAAATCGGCCCACCTCAATCGCCCCTCTAATCTGCCTCATCAGATTCAGGTAGAAGGCCACGTTGTGCAGCATGTTCAGGCGCATTCCCAGGATCTCGTTCGAAACGCACAAGTGGCGCAGGTAAGCCTTGCTGAAGCGCTGGCAGGTGAGGCAGGCGCAGGCCGGATCCAAGGGGCTGAAATCCTTTTTGTACTGCTCGTTGCGGATGCGCACCACCCCCTGCGAGGTGAACAGGTGCCCGTGGCGGGCGTTTCGCGTGGGCAGCACGCAGTCGAACATGTCCACCCCCCGCTCCACCCCCTCAAGAATGTCCCGAGGGGTGCCCACGCCCATCAGGTAGCGGGGCTTTTCGGCGGGGAGGATGGGCAGCAGCCCCTCCAGAATGCCATACATCACCTCGTTGGGCTCGCCTACGGAAAGGCCGCCGATGGCGTAGCCGTCGAAACCGATCTCCATCAGCTGCTCAGCGGATCGCTTTCGCAGATCCGGATGCATGCCGCCCTGGACGATAGCAAACAATAAATTTTTATGTTTGTTTGAAAATTGGTCATTGAAAATTGAAAATTTTTGTTTGCATCGCGCCGCCCACCGCGTCGTCAGTTCCAGGGATTTCTCCACATAGCTTCGGTCCTTGTCCGCGGCAGGGCATTCGTCCAGCACCATCATGATGTCGCTGCCCAAGGCCAATTGAATTTCGATGGCCTTTTCGGGGCTCAGGAAGATCCGCTCCCCGTTCAGATGCGACTGGAACTCCACCCCCTCTTCCGTCAGCTTGCGGATGCCGGCCAGGGAAAAGACCTGATAACCGCCGCTGTCGGTGAGGATCGGCCCATCCCAATCCATGAACTTGTGGAGGCCGCCGGCTTCTCGGACGACCTCTTCGCCGGGGCGGAGGTGCAGGTGGTAGGTGTTGGAAAGGATCACTTCGCCACCCAGCTGGCGAACCTCGCTGGGAAGCAGGCCCTTGATGGCCCCCACCGTGCCGATGGTCATGAAAAAAGGCGTCTGAACGGAGCCGTGGGCCGTGGTGAGCACGCCGCGCCTGGCCTGGCCGGAATTTTTGAGAAGTTGGAACATAAAGATGAAGAGTGGTTCACGGGACCGGCTTATCATAATTTCCTTTCGCCAAAAGGGCTAGGCCAGACAAGAGGCTGCGAACATTTTCCGACAATACAAAAACATGGATTCCGGATCGTGGCCCGGAATGACGGAAGATGTGTGCCGCTTTAGTTCGACCAAAAAAAGGCTGCCAGACCCGCCAGCGCAACAATCAGAAAAAGGATCCGAAGGCAATCCCCTGGCCTGCTGGCATTGAGCGGATCCATAGGAAGGGGGGCGTGGCTGTTTCTGGAGGCTTCCCGCAGGAAAAAGGCCCTGGCGCCCTCCTCTTCCTGGGCTCTTTCCGAAGGCGCCCCCGAGGCAAGGCTTCTCATGCGAGAAAGGTCAAAGGGGTCCTGAGCCTCCTCCGAATCCACGGGCGGAACCAAGGATTGAGGCAGATTCTGCAGAATATGGTTGAGCCCCTTCCTTCTGGATTGGCTGCTGAGGCCGGAA
>CAYUUW010000001.1:27073-43397 GCA_964448005.1 uncultured Candidatus Peribacteria bacterium | reverse complement strand
GACAATATCGGAGAGATTTCCCTGAAAAGCATCGGGGATTCTTTTTCCATCTTTGCCCTGAAGCTGGGAGAGGAAATGCTTCAGCTCGGAAGGAAGGAGATCGTGTAAATCCTGCGCATCGGGCAAAGCAGTCCCGTCGGAAACCAGGAAGGAGGCCGTGCTTATCCCCTTCGAAGCGACAGCTTCAGGCCCTTGGCCCTGCAGCAGCGCACTTCTCACCCCCTGAGGCAGCTCATCCGAGCCGGAGTAGGATTTTCCGTTCATGGCGGAGTGGGTTGGATCGGCCTAGCTGAGGAACCTGCGGCTGGGGACGATCATGTTCTCCTGCTTGCCAATGATGTGATCGACCAAACCGTAATCCAAGGCTTCCCTGGCGCGCATGTAGTTGTCGCGGTCCATGTCCTTCTCCACCCGCTTCAGCGGCTGGCCGGTGTGGAAGGCCACCATCTGGTTCAGCACGTCCTTGGTCTGCAGAATGTGCTCCGCCTGAATGCCGATGTCGGACGCCTGGCCCTCCGCCCCGCCCAGGGGCTGATGGATCATCACCTCGGAATGAGGCAGGATGAAGCGCTTTCCTTTAGCGCCGCCCATCAGGATGATGGAGCCGGCCGAGGCGGCGATCCCCACGCAAACGGTGGAAACATCTGGCTTGACCAGCTGCATGGTGTCGTAAATGGCGAACATGGCCGTGACCGAGCCTCCGGGGGAATTGACGTAAAGGGTGATGTCTTTGGTCGAATCCTGCTTCTCCAAAAAGAGCAGCTGGGCCACCACCACGTTGGCCAGCTGGCTGGTGAACTGCTCACCAATGAAGATGATGCGCTCCTCCAAAAGGCGCGAGAAAATATCGTAGGCGCGCTCGCCAGTGGGAGTCTTGTCGATAACGGTGGGGATGAGCATGGTCTTGCTTTTTAGTTTTAAAATCCCCCCAAGTGTAGCATTGCCAGACTCGGGGGCCAAAGGGAATTGAGGAGAGGGAAGGCGCAAGAGGCGGAACGCGAATCAAGATCCAATGGAAAAGCCGTGAGCCATGCGGCGCCTCAGCAGGACCGTCAAGCGACATGCTGCTTTCCCAGCAAATGGTCGGATAGGGAGGACCTAAGAGTAGCCCTTAAGCCTACCTTTGAACAATTAAGCCGCAGGGAAGACCGGGCTGGGACGGAATAATTTCGGCAGCCCCCTGAATTTTCCTGCGCCTCCATTCCACCATCAGCACAAAAGAAATATGAGTCAGCAGAACAAAGACCGGGTAGAGCCAAGTGGAAAGGGAGTAGGATTCCAGGGCAAAAAGAACAATCAGGTATTTCACGAAAGTGAGGAAGTAAGTGAGAAGCGTTTCCTCGTAAGGCTTGTAGTAGGATTTGCGAACAGTGGGCAGAAAGCCGAGGAGGTCAACCAAGGCGACCAGAAGCATGGCCAGCACAGGATCCTGGCTGAAGAACCAAATGACCAAAGCCACGGCGGCCCCCAGCAGGCTAAGCCAATCAAAAAGGGTAATTTCCTTTTCGCCGTATTTGAGCGAAAGAAGAAAGACCGCCAAGCAAAGCAGGGCAGTGATTCCCATAGCCCAAGATCCGGCCCCTCCGCCGTTCATCCACTGCTGCACAAAGCCCATTCCAGTAAAAACAGTCCACACCAGCCAGGTGAGGGCATGGGGTTTGGTTTTGCCCTGGAAGATGTGATGGAAATAGGGAATGTAGCTGACAATGGCAATGAGCACTGCTGCGGCGCCAAAGAGCTGCTTGAGAGGAAGGGTGAGCATGGAGCTTTTTTAAAATCAATTGTTTAATTATAACATAAAAATTAACCATCTACAAATTTTGGCGCTCTCAGCGCCAGCACTGAGTGAGCCTACGCCTCTCCACCCATCCTGGCCCAGGCCAATCCCGCATGATATTCTGCGCCTGGCCCTTGACACTTAAGCCATTTTTAATTTATTTTATCTTTACCCCGACGCATAGTGCTCGGGAAACAACAAAGGAGGAAGCCATGAGCTTCGCAATGAGTGACATCGCAGAAGGCAGCAAGCGCGGCTGGACCGTGCGCATCAACGGCCAAGAACAACAGGTTGCCCACATCGAGATTTCATCATCCCAGTATGGCGCGCTCGAGTACGGCCGAAGGCCAGAGGGCTACGATGCCTGGGTCTTCCGGGAAAAGAGCGGCGGCGGCGCAGTAACCCTGCCCTACGCGAAATCACCCAATGGGGAAATTTACGTGGGCCTTCTGCTCGAGACCCGAGCCAACATGGGGCCGGTTCCTGTGCTGGGCGCGATGGGAGGATTCGTCAATCAGGGCGAATCCCATGCCCAAGCGCAAGCGCGAAGGGCAGAGGAGGAATCTGGGCTCGATACGGGCAAGGCCCAAGAGCTCCCCGGCGTGGCCGGCAATTGCAACCGCGCCTTCTTCGTCGCCGATGCCAATGCAGGCGAGGGCATTCACGCCTACTGCCTGGAGATCGAGTTCGACTGTCTCCAGGAAGATAGCGGGGCCTTGCGGCTCAAGGAAGCTGCCCTGATTGGGCACAAGAAGGCAAGCGACCTCTACTTCCTTCCCTGGCGTGAGGCTGTCAGGGGGGAGTCCCGACTTGATCGCACGGTCGGCCATCGCCCAGCTTCTGGCCGTCCTCCTGTAGCCTGGCTGCAAGGAGGCACCCAAGGGTCGGCAGGAACTTCCACACGGAACACTCCTGCCGACCTATTTTTTCTAAAATGACCTTGCACCCATTGGGTGGCTTCGGCAAAATCATAAACAAAAACCCATGAGCCAAATCCTGACCGTCATTGCCCCGCTCTTCCTGATCATCTTCGCCAGCGCCGCGCTGCAGCGGCTTAGGCTGGTTGGGGACAACTGGTCCAGCGTGCTGAACGAACTGGCCCTGAAGGTCGGCCTTCCGACCCTTGTCTTCTCCGCCCTTTCCAAAGCCCCCTTCTCCTTTGCCGCCCAGGCGGGACTCATCGTCTCCAACTCGCTGTTCATTCTGGGCAGCCTGCTGCTGGCTTTTTTCATAGGCAAGGCCTTGCGCTTGAGCAAACAGATGCGGCTCACCCTGTTCATCTGCCTGCCCTTCAGCAATGCGGCCTACTTGGGGATTCCAGTGCTGACCCAAACGGCGGGAGAGCAGGTGCTGCCCACAGCCACGCTGATTGTGGCCATTTACCTGTTCTGGATGTTCACAGTGGGCATCGGCGTGCTGGACTATTCCATGGAGCAGGGCAAGAAGGATGTGGCCAGAAGCATCGCCAAGCACCTGCTCACCAATCCCCTTTTGATCGCAGTCGCTCTGGGCATCGTGGCAGGCAGCCTTCGCATCCCCCTTCCGGCGGTCGTGCTCAAATCGCTGGACATGATCACCGCCTCGGTCACGCCCACCGTGCTCATCGTCATCGGACTCTTCATCGGCAAATCCAAATTCGGGAAGCTTGCGGAATGGCTTCCTGTCTTTCTTTTCTCGCTCGTGAAACTGGCCCTGCTCCCGGCCGCCTTCTATTTCAGCGTGATCTTCGCAGGAATTCCCTTGCCCCCGCTTTCCAGCTCGATCATCCAGGCGGCGATGCCCCTAGCCATCACGCCCTTCGCCCTGGCGGCAAAGTACAAGCTGGACAAAGACTTCATCGCCCGCTCCATTGTTCTGAGCACCGTCCTTTCCGTCCTCACCTTGCCGTTCTGGATTTCGGCGGCAGGAAGGTGAAAAGGGGTGGCTTGAGGCCACAAAACTGTTTGGAATGAGCGCCATTTGCTTGAGATGCCCTGACTGAGTATGCTTGAGGAGAGGTTTGCATGGGAGAAATCCGCAGAATCTCTCATTTGACCTTAATGCAGATGAAATCACCCTTTAGGTACACGTCAGCCCAGAGGAAATTCAAAGCAATATGGCGAAGGCTTTTTCCCATCGCAAAATCCCCCTGGACCATGGGAAAGGTAGAGGACATATGTGCTGTGGAGCTTGTTCCTCCCGAACGCCTGAAATCTTTTTTTAAGAGCGCGATAAAAACGCTGGAGGCCGTGAAAGGGAGGAATATTGGGGATTACCTTGAGTTTGGCGTGTTCAACGGGTCATCCTTATCCAGCATGCATCAAACTTACCAGCAGCTGCATCTCACGTCGGTAAGGTTTTTTGGATTTGATGCGTTCGAAGGCCTGCCGGAAGGGTCGGAAAAGGAAGATGATGGCGTCTGGAAAAAAGGATTCTACGCCTGTTCTTTTGAGAAAATGAAGGAGTGTCTGGAGAGAAAAAAGATCGACCCCCGCAGCATCCAATGGGTAAAAGGGTGGTATAAAGAAACCTTAAACGATCAAACTATCAAAAGGCTGGGGCTCGAGAAAATAGGAATTGTTTTTATTGATTGCGATACCTACAGCTCCTCTAAGGCGGTTTTGGATTTTATAGGCCCTTTGCTGACCGAGGAGGCAATCCTCTGCTTCGATGACTGGAAATTAAACGATTTAGACATCAAGGAAATGGGCGAATACAGATCATTCAATGAGTTCCTGGAAAAAAACACCCATTTGGAAGCCCGAGAAATAAAGTCCTACAACAGGAAATCAAAGTCGTTTTTGGTGAAACCAAGGGAGAAATCAGTGGGCGAATGACTCAGTTCGATATCGAAGCCCTGAAGAAGGCCTCAAGACAGGAAAGGCTTTATGGCCCATAAACAACATCATCCATGAACAAAGACATCCACGCCTACAACGATTCCCAGGCCGACGAAGAAAAAACGATCTGCGAATTGCTGATGAAGGAAATCGACCTCCATCTTTCAGGGGCGGAAAGCAAAATCTGGCACAGGCATCCCGTTTGGTTTTTGGACGGCAATCCCATTGTGGGCTACAGCAAAGAGAAAAAGGGGATTCGGCTGATGTTTTGGAGTGGAAAATCTTTTGATGAAGACCAATTGAATGTCAGGGGAGAAAAATTCAAAGATGCCTCTGTATTCTACAATTCAGCAGCTGAAATAAGCACAAAGGATTTGAAGGGCTGGCTCAATAAATCAAAAGAGATTCAATGGGATTACAAGAACATCGTGAAGCGCAAAGGACAGCTTGAACGATTGAAGTGACTTTATGCCGAGCCAACGGAAGCGACTATTCCTGGCGAGTGCCGCCTCACAGCGCGGAAAGGATCTCCTTCATCCGCTCCCACGCCGCATCGCGCGCGGCCTTGTTGGCGGGTTCCGCATTGGGCTCTTCGCCGCTGCGCATGAAGGCGTGGCCGGCCCCCTCGTAGATACGGTAATCGAATGACTTCCCGGCGGCCTTCATCGCCTCTTCCGATTGGGGAATCGTGGCGTTCACGCGCTCATCGGCCCCGCCGTAAAAGCCGTGCACTGGAACGGAAATGCCCTCGTACGCAGAGGCCTCGGCAGGCCCGGTTCCGTAGAACACCATCGCCGCGTCCAGATCGTTCGTTTGGGTCGCCAGCCGGAAGGACTGCCCCCCGCCCCAGCAGAAGCCCGCGGAAGCCAGCTTGCCATTCGAGGAAGGAATGGCCTTGGCCCACGTGGCCACCGCCTGCAGGTCGGACCCGACCTGCCCGGCATCGAGGGCGGAAAGGGCAGTCCGGGCCGCATCCTCGTCGGCAAAATCACTCGTCTTCCTTTCGGCGTCGCTGAATTCCGAGAGCAGATCCGGCGCCACGGCGATGTAGCCCGCCTCGGCCACCTGATCGGCCATGCCCCTGGCCCAGTCGTTCAGGCCGCGGTTCTCGTGGATCAAAAGGACCACCGGGCGCTTTTCGCTGGCTTCGGGGTAAACCACCCAGGTGTGGATTTTTTTGTCGCCATTGGGCACCTCCACCCATTCCGCATGGCGAGGCGAGCTGTTGAGCCTGTCGGCAGCCAATGGCTCCTCCATGCCCCCCGCGCCATGGTTCATGTGCTCATCCGCCGCCATGGGCTGGTTCGGGGCCAAAGGGGCTGCAGGGGAGGAGTGGCTGCAAGCGGACAAGAAAAGGGCCGAAACGAACAGGAGGATGGATTTTCTGGACATGGAAAAAGGGTTTAATTCCACGATCATTTTACCGAAAGCCACCCCCTTGTCGAGGACGATTCCGAGGGTTCGGATCTTTCGCAGCGCATTAAAATTCAAAAACGCTTTTTGTGATACAATGGAATATTCCAAGAAAGCCTGAGATCCGGAATTTTAACCATAACCCAAGCACCCATGAAAGGATTCAAAAGCAGCATCGAGAAAGAGACCCAGGCCAATAGGAATTTCAGGAAAGTGCTCTACACAGGAAGGCATCTTCAGCTCGTCCTCATGAGCCTCCAGCCCAAGGAGGAGATCGGGGAAGAGGTCCACCTCGAGAATGATCAGTTCTTCCGCTTTGAGGGCGGCGCCGGAAAATGCGTGATCGACGGAAGCGAATACGACGTGGAAGACGGGGATGCCATCATCGTCCCCGCAGGCGCAAGGCACAACATCATCAATACGCACCACGAGGCAGAGCTGAAGATGTACACCCTCTATTCCCCTCCCCATCACAAAGACGGCATTGCGCGGGCCACCAAGGAAGAGGCGGAAATGGACGGGCCGGAATTCGACGGAAGCACCACCGAGCAGAACCCCTCTTGAGTTGCTATTTAGGCCATGAGCCGCCTTCCTGTCGAGAGGCATTTTTCGGAGCAATGGGATAGAATGGGCTCAGAGGTTATCCAAAACTCAAATTCCGACCCATGGAGCCGCTCAAGCTCGGAAAATACCGGCACTACAAAGGCGGCCTCTACCAGGTTCTGGGCCTGGCCCTGAACACCGAAACCCGCGAAAAGCTGGTGCTTTACAAGGCCCTTTACGATTGCCCCGATCTGGCCCAGGAATACGGCACTCGGCCTTTTTTCGTGCGCCCCTACGCCCTGTTCATGGGGAGCGTGTCAACGGAGACGGGAAGCACGCCCCGCTTTGAGCGGTTGGAGGAATAGCAAAAAGCAATTAACCCCCTTTCCTATGGCAAACGCCAAAAAGACCAAGCCCCTCTCGCCCAGGTCCGCCGCCTCCAAGAAAGCCCCAGCAGCCAAGTACGTGGACGGCTTTGTTTTGGTTATTCCAAAAACCAAGGTGGCCGCCTATAAAAAAATGGCTAAAGAGGGTGCCAAAATGTGGATGGGCCATGGGGCGCTCGGCTACCGGGAATGCATCCTGGAGCATGCGAACCCCGAACAGGTGACCTTCACTTTTCCCATCATGGCCAAAGCCAAGCCCGACGAGACGGTGTGGTTCTCGTACATCGAATTCAAATCCAAAAAGCATCGCGATCAGGTGAACGCCAAAGTGATGAAGGAGATGGAGAAGAAATACAAGGACAGCAAAGATGCCATGAAAGACATGCCTTTCGACATGAAACGGATGGCCTACGGAGGATTCAAGGTAGAGGTGAGCAGTTGATTTTGAAGCGGCGGCGGCAGGCGAGATTCGCGAATCTCGCCTGCTCGACATCCCGATAATCCCAGCGCCAATGAACGGAGCTCACTTTACAATGAAGGCGAAGGTCTGGCTTTACTCGGGGGGCAAGGCTGCCTGGCATTTTGTGACCCTTCCCCAAAAGGAATCCGATCTCATCAAGGAGCTCTTTGCCCCCGTCAAGCGAGGCTGGGGTTCGGTTCCCGTGAGGGTGACGATTGGCGAGACGAGCTGGAATACGTCGATTTTTCCCGACAAGAAAGCGGGCGCCTACCTGCTTCCCCTCAAGGCCAATGTGCGGAAGAGCGAAGGAGTCTCCGAAGGCGACACGATTCGCTTTACGGTGGAGATGAGGGTGTGAGGAGGATACTTCGCATAGAGACGAGTTAAGTGAAATAAATTTTTCATTTTGCGGGATAAGAAATATTGGTACATAAATTATGGAATAAAAGTTTGTTTTTCTTTATTTTTTTTAAGGGTAATAATTTATGGATAATTTCACTAAAGAAGAATTGGAAGAAGCTCTTAGGGCTATAGCTTCAACTATTAGTAAGTGTGAAAAAGTGCAGCCAAAATTAAAACAGGGCACTTCTCAGCACACACTTCTCATACGCAGGATCAGGGGATTCTATATCGCATCAGTGTTAATAGAAAAAGAGTTAAGGCATTATAAACAGTAAAAGAAAAACAAAATTTTATTTCAACATTGTTGAAAAATAAAATTCCGCCTCCCAACCCATGATTGCCATGAAACACAATAAGCTTGTCCGCGACAGAATGCCGGAAATCATCAGAAGCAAGGGGGCCGTTCCAATCACCCATATTGCCTCTGCGGAGGAATATAGGGAGAAACTCGAATCCAAGCTTCAGGAGGAAGTGGATGAATTCATGAGAGATCAAAATGCGGAGGAGCTGGCCGATATCCTGGAGGTCGTTTACGCATTGTGCGACTTGCATGGAATCGACAAAGAGCAATTGGAGCAGCTCCGAAAGGACAAGGCGGAGGAAAGGGGCGCGTTCAAAGACAGAATCATTCTGGATGAGACCCAGGAATAGGCTGAAGAAAAGCTTCGTATCAATTCTGCTTTACAATAAATCCTTTGATCGACCCATGACCACCTTCAACACCTCTCGCGAAATCCCGGCCAGCCCAGAGGAAGTCTTTGCCTCCATCAGCGATCCGGAGCGCCTGGCGCGATGGTGGGGGCCCGCCGGCTTCACCAACACCTTCCATCTCTGCGAATTCAAGAAGGGCGGGCGCTGGTCCTTCATCATGCACGGACCCGATGGCCAGAGCTACCCCAACGAAAGCGTTTTCGACGAAATAGAACCGCCGCGGAAGGTGGTCATTCGGCACGTGGTGGAGCCGAAATTCCGCTTGACCATTGCCCTGGATCCGTCGGCGACAGGAACGGTCGTGTCTTGGTCGCAGGCCTTCGAGAACTCGGAAGTGGCCAGTCGCGTTGAGCCCATCGTCGTCCCCGCAAACGAAGAGAACCTGGATCGCCTTTCCCAGGAAGCATTGCGCAAGCCGACTGCCCCCTGAGCATTTCGGCGACAGTCTCATTCGCAAGCGACCGCAAAAAGCGCTACACTGGAAACAAGCCTAAACCCATAAAATATGACCAGCAAAATCCACATCGAAACCAGCATCCAAGCCCCCCTGGAAAAAGTCTGGGAATTCTACACCACCCCCCAGCACATTCAGCAGTGGAACCAGGCCTCCGAGGATTGGCACACGCCCCATGCGGAAAACGACTTGAGGGCGGGAGGGAAATTCCTTTCCCGAATGGAGGCCAAAGACGGCAGCTTCGGCTTTGATTTTGAAGGCGTGTACGACGCCGTCGACCCGAAAGAGAGGATCGCCTATTCCATGGCCGACGGACGGCAAGTCGAGATTGGCTTTATTTCGAAGGGCTCCGCGACGGAGATGCGGATCGATTTCGACCCGGAAAGCGAAAACTCGATCGAAATGCAGCGCGCCGGATGGCAGGCGATTTTGGACAATTTCAAAAAGTACGTGGAAGGAATCCAAGGATAAGCAAAATGCCCGCAGCATCGTCTCATCCTTTAAAGTCCAAGCTCATGCAGAAAATCATCCCCCACCTTTGGTACGACAAGGAGGCCAAGGAAGCGACTGAGTTCTACGTCTCCATTTTCCCCGATTCCAAAATCCTTCACCACGGCGTGCTCAAGAACACCCCCTCGGGCGACTGCGACATGCTCTCTTTTGAGGTGATGGGATACCAGTTCATGGCCATCAGCGCCGGCCCCTACTTCAAGCTGAATCCTTCCATCTCTTTCATGGTCAATTTCGATCCGTCGAAGGATCCGGAGGCGGCCACTCGCATGGATAAAATATGGGCTGAACTGGTAAGGGAGGGCCAGATCATGATGCCTCTGGACAAGTATCCCTTTAGCGAGCACTACGGCTGGGTGCAGGATAAATTTGGCGTGTCCTGGCAGCTGTCTCTGACCCGTTCCGAAGGCGAAGAGCGGCCTTCGATCATTCCTTCGATGCTTTTCGTGAACGACGTCTGCGGCAAGACGGAGGAAGCATCCGACTTCTACCTCTCCGTTTTCAAGAACGCCAAACGAGGAGCGTTGGCCCGCTACGGAGCGGATCGGGCTCCCGACAAAGAGGGCACGGTGATGTTTACCGATTTTATGCTGGAAGGCCAATGGTTCGCCGCCATGGATAGCGCCCATGAGCACAAATTCAGCTTCAACGAGGCCGTCTCTTTCTTGGTCGGATGTGAAACCCAGGAGGAGATCGACTATTATTGGGAAAAGCTCAGCGCCGTGCCCGAGGCGGAACAATGCGGCTGGCTGAAGGACAAGTTTGGGGTGTCGTGGCAGATTGCTCCGGCTCGAATGCAGGAGATGATGGAGAAAGGGACCCAGGAGCAGATCGCCCGCCTGACGGAGTCCTTCCTGAAGATGAAGAAATTCGATCTGGCGGAGCTAGAGAGGGCGTATGAGGGAGAATAATCATTTATGAAAGATCAATCTAAATTATTTTTTACCATGAAAATCCTCAAAAAAGCCTTCTTGGCATTACTAATGGGGATAATTATTGGTGTAGCCACACCAAAGAATGCCGAAGCTCTTTCGCCCCCCACTTATCCTATGTGGGGCTACAATCCTCAAAGTCACCTTTGTGAAAGAATTTTGGAACATACGGAAGAAAGATTGGTGGGAAGCTACAAAAACATTCGTGAGTGCAGAAGTGGGAATTTTCAAACTATTTTTTACACAGGTCAGGGCATATTGATCTGGTTTGGTATTTTTCTAATGACATTTCTGTTCCACTACCTCATTTTTCCAAAACTAAAAAAACGTAGCTCCACAGAAAAAATGCTATACCATCTGCAAGACATCATCTTCATTGGATTAGCCGTATTTTTCATAGTGCTAATAGGGCATTATTTTTATGTTCCTTACGGTCTTTACAGCTATGATTCAGATATTGATCGGATCATTTATTCATTATTAATATCCCCTTTTGTAGCGTTAAAAGTAGGCATTTTGTATATTCTTATTTCTCTCTCCAGAGCTTATTCGGCATATAAATCGAGTAAAATAAGTGGATGAGTCGGGCAAAGGAAAGGCGATTGTAAAAAAAATAAAAAAAATATTTGCAGCATGTCTCAATCAACCCGTGGATTAAACCAATATCAAAAAGGGGAAGGGGTATTCCAAAAACAAGAGCCACTTCCTCATCTTAAAAAATTTAAACGATTTGTCGATGGCGCAATTTATGTAATGGGATTCATTGTCCCAATATTTACTATTCCACAAGCAACTGAAATTTGGTTAAACAGAACCGCAGCAGGTGTTTCATCGATTACTTGGATCGTTTATCTTATCAATACCATAATCTGGACCGTTTACGGCATACTACACAAAGAAAAACCGGTCATATTCACCTTTTCATTAATGACGATTATTAACATTCTTGTTGTAGCAGGGATAATTGCTTTTGGATAAAGTATTTTCTCAACCCCACTACGTTTTCGGTCGCTTTCCCCCCTAGAAAATACATAGCTCACTTTTTTCATAAACAATATGAGCAAAAAAGAAACTGCCACCGGCGTATTGCATGAAGTGCCAGACGACTTAAAAAAAGCTCTCACTTCCGATCCGGACTTGCTGGAAAAATGGAATGATCTCACGCCTCTGGCCCGTAACGAGTGGATCTGTTGGGTAACGATTGTCAAGAAGGCAGAAACAAGAGAGGAGCATATCGAACGATTGCATGAAGATCTGCTCAACGGAAAGCGTCGACCGTGTTGCTGGCCGGGCTGTCCTCACCGCAGGCCCAATGCGCAAAAATGGTTTAAGTAAAATCATCTCAACCTTCTTAACTCCTTATGAACAGCCAGAAACCAGCCAGCATAGACCAGTACATTGCGCAGTTCGCCGCGCCGATTCAGGCGCGCTTGGAGGAAATGCGGAAAGTTATCCAAAAAGCCTCTCTGCAGGCCACGGAGTGCATCAATTACGGCATTCCCACCTTCAAGCTCGACGGCAAAATCCTGGTCCACTTCGCCGCCTTCAAGAAGCATATCGGCTTCTATCCGGGCCCTGCGGGAATCGCCGCCTTTCAAAAGGAGATTTCGGCCTATAAAAACGCCAAAGGCTCTGTGCAGTTCCCGCTGGATGAACCTCTGCCCCTGGACCTGATCCGCAAAATCGTGGAGTTCCGAATGCGCCAAAATCTGGAAAATAAATCCTAGGAGACTGGGCTTTATTTTTTTCCTCGCCTCTCATCGGCCACACAAGCCTCTCCGTTTCAGTCGGGACGACAAGAAGACCATTGCCTCCGAAAGGGATTTGACGGGCTTATTCATTTGATATAAGATTGATTTATCAACTATTAATCAATTACTTAGATCCATGAACCCCACCAGCCCCTCCCTCAAGCTGCTCCTCAACCTCTCCCGAATTCTCACCCAAAGCACCCGCCGCTTCAGCGTAGGGCTGGATGGAATCGGCTTCAGCGAATTCGTCATCCTGTTCCATCTGGATCAGGCCGAGGGCAAAAAAATGCGCCGGGTCGATCTGGCCGAGAAGCTCGGCCTCACGGCCTCGGGTGTCACTCGCCTGCTAGCCCCCATGGAGAAAATAGGCCTCATTAAGCGCGAAGCCGCGCCGCGCGATGCCCGCGTGAGCTACACGACGCTGACGGGAGCCGGCCAGCAGAATTTGGATGATACGCTGAGAAAAGCCGAGGTTTTTGCCGAAGAGATCTTTCCGCCCGCCAAATTCAAGAAAATGAATGAGTTTTCGGAGCTGGTGGCAAGCGTGAGTGGAGGAGTAAAATGAATGTGGAATGAGTTGGCAGCTGGAGGGGGCTTGATTTTCATTCAGAATATGAAATAATGTAAATGAATTTACATAAGGACATGCTGAAAAAAGAATCTGGACAGAAAGTCGAACGCCCTTCTTTTACCCGCGAAAACAGGCCTCCTTTTCATGTGGATGAAACCTTGAAAAAGGCGGCAAAAAGGGCAAAAGCTGCCTTCGATGAGGAGGAGAGGGAGTCCAGGAAGGCTTTAATGAATGAATGGGTAAAGCAAAATGCACAAACAGCTTAAAGACAGGCATCTTCTTCTGGACACAAATCTACTCATAAAGTCCAAAGACTATACAGGAGACGGCTACTTTGATGAATTCTTTGGGATGCTGGAAAACCTGAATGTGAAATCGGTCATTGAAGAAGCGACTCGCTTTGAATTCCTCAGAGGCTCCAAGAGCAAAGCCCACCTGCATGCCAAGGAGGAATATCTGAATCTTCTGCTCGGCAAAGCGAAGGAAAGGCAAATGATTTTGCCCCTATCGGATGACATCCTGAAGAATGCGAGGATGTTGGCCAATATCTACAGCAACAAGAACGGCAGCCTATCCAGGCAGATTTCCGCAACGGACTGCCTGATTGCCGCTCAGCTGATGAAATACGAGCAAAGCCTGCTTTTAGCGACCCTGGACAACGATGATTTCCCTCTTTTCATCTTCGACAGGATAGGCATTCACACCATCGATGCAGGAAAAGAAATCCTGAACATTGGAATCTATAAATTCAATTCGGGAAAATTTTCAAAATGCAAAAATGATTTCGAAAAAGCGTAATTCCAGGAAGGAAAAAATAGGGGGAATTCAATACCTTGCCCTGCTGCGAGGCATCAACGTGGGCGGAAACAACGTGATCCGAATGGCGGATTTGAAGGCCTGTTTCGAGCGGCTAGGATTCACGGAAGTCGTGACCTACATCCAAAGCGGCAACGTCCTGTTCGATTCGACCGAAAAAGACTCAGTCCGGCTGGAGGAGAAGATAGAGAAAGCCCTCTTCCAAAGCTTCAAATTCAAGCCCCGGGTCGTGCTCGTCACCTCTCGGCAGCTGCAAGAAATCGTGGAGCAAGCCCCGGCTGGATTCGGCCAAAAGCCAGAAGAATACCGCTACGACGTGCTTTTCCTGAAATCACCCCTGACGGCGGCTGAGGCCATGAAGGAAATCAGCGTCAAGGAGGGTGTGGATGAGGCCTGGGCCGGCCGGCACGCCCTTTATTTCTCCCGGCTCATCAGCAAGGCCTCCCAAAGCCATCTGGCCAGAATCATCGCCCTCCCGATCTACCCAAGCATCACCATCCGCAATTGGAACTCCACGTCAAAACTGCTCTCGCTCATGGAGAGAGAAAATGCCTGACCTTATTCACCCTTAAACCCCTTTTACCATGTCCATGAACCCCGTCGTCCACTTCGAAATGCCCCTCCAGGACCGAGAGCGGGCCAAGAGCTTTTATGAATCCGCCTTTGGCTGGAAAATGAACCAGCTTGGTCCCGAAATGGGGAATTACATTGTTGCCC
The DNA here is from genome assembly GCA_964448005.1 of uncultured Candidatus Peribacteria bacterium. Taxonomy (GTDB): domain Bacteria; phylum Patescibacteriota; class Gracilibacteria; order UM-FILTER-43-11; family UM-FILTER-43-11; genus CAYUUW01. Next base: position 29,135 of record CAYUUW010000001.1, on the reverse strand, counting down.
ACACCGGCGAAACCGATGAGGGCGGCATGATCAAGCAGCCAGGCATGATCAATGGCGGCTTCTTCCAGCGCACGGAGGAGTCCCAGCGCCCCACGGTTGTGATCAGCGTGGAGGACATCAAGGAGCATGTGAAGAAGGTGGAAGCCGCAGGGGGAAAAATAATGGGAGAAGTGATGCCGATCCCTGGCGTGGGCCTCTTCGCCTCCTTCATGGATACGGAAGGAAACCGCGTGAGCATGCTCCAGCCCACGGGAAACATGTGAGAAAAGGGCGAAGGTTTTTCTAGGCAAAGCGCAAAGACCCCAAGGCAGCGAAACTCGCCATAGGGGTCTTTGCAGGGATGAAAAGCATTTTGCCTAAACGCAGGGATCAGGATCAGGGCAGATCGTCAATCCTCACGACCATTTTGGCCGCCTCGGCCCGGGTCACATGAAGGTCCGGCTTGAAGGCAGTGGGAGTCCTGCCGCTAACCACCCCCTTCCCGTAGGCGTAGTCCACGTATTTCTTGAACCAGGCGTAGCTGGGGACATCCAGGAATTTTGAGGAAGCGGCATCTTCCAGGTCTTTCTCGGCGGCCAAAAGCATGATCTTCAGGGCTTCGGCCCGGGTCACAGGGTCGGTGGGGCGGAAGGTTTCGTCTCCATAGCCATGAATGATTCCGGCCTTTGTTCCCGTTGCGATGTACGGCGCATACCAGGCGTTTTCATCCACATCGCTATAGGCCTTCAGGGCGGAGGGATCCGAATCGACTTTGTACTGGAACGTCAGCAGGACGATCTTCACCATTTCCGCTCGCGTCAGTTCGGCATTGGGGAAGAATCGGGTCGGAGTCTTTCCCTGAATGACTTTAAGGTCATAAAGCCTCTTGATGTAGTCGTAGGCGAAGCTGCCCTCAACGTCGGTAAAAGGAAGCACAGAAGGAAGGGGCTTGGACTGATTGGTTTCCGGCAGAATCGCACCCACCCGACCTCCTCGCCTCTCCTGCCCTCCCGCCTGAGGAGTTCCATTGCCCTGTCCACCTCCGCCAAGGGGCGGTTCGCCCCCTCCATCGGGGATCAGCTGGCCAAAGGTCGTCAAATGGTAGCTCACGATTTTGGTGTCCGTTCCATTGGAGACCGAGCACTCCCCGAACGAAGAAGCATCTGCGGGGGCGGCCAAAATCGGACTGTCGTATGTTCCCCCGCAGGAGGAAATGGATTCCCAGATAGTGGATCCTGTGGCCCTGTAGCCGACCGGGCCCGTGATCCCGGCCAAGGTGATCGTGATGGGGGTGTCCAGAAGCAGGATGCCGCAGGTCGAGCCAATCTCAACGACGGTTCCTCCCACGCTGTATCCGCTGGGGCTGACACCCGTTCTTGAGCCTGGCATCAAGACAAAGCCTCCATCCCAGCACTCTCCGCTGAATACGGTGGTGTTGTTGGGGAGAACGGCTGAAACATTCGGCAACCGACCTTCATTCCGCAAGGATATGGGGCCCGTGGACCTGACTGTCGCAGCCCGAGTGGCCCTCACGCTCTGGTCGCTCACGCGGCCCAGCCGGCTGAAATCAATTCCGCGCAAGCGACCGCTGGTCACATCATCAAGGGATTGGTCCTCATCATCGATCTGGATCCTGCCCTCCTCATCCGCCTCGCTGAGCTCAATGGAAAGATCCAGGGGGGATTCATCGTCCACCTCAATCTCCCGATCGAATCGGTAGTGCCCGGATCGGAAGCTCCATGAATAGCCTTCTTCGCCCAGAGAAGCGCCCCGCTGGCTGGAGGCATGAAGGGTGAGGGTGAGGCGTCGGTTCCATCTCCAGGGATCATGGGCCACCGTGACTTGCGTGTAATCCCGGGACCAGACCGGCGAAGCGTATTGCGTTTCCGCGCTGTCGCCGATCCTGAAAGACTCCGGATCCATCGCTTCGGAAAAGCTGACCTCAACAGGCGCGGAAACCTCGATGCCGGTAGCGGCGCTGGCAGGAAGGACGCTGGTCACGGTGGGCTGAGGCAATTCCTCCACAAGGACCGTGACCGTGTAGAGCAGGGTCGAACCATCCTCGGCAGTGACCGTGTAGAGC
>CAYUUW010000001.1:16410-27063 GCA_964448005.1 uncultured Candidatus Peribacteria bacterium | reverse complement strand
GAGCCACCCCCGAAGCCGGGCTGACCGAAGCCCCGTTGCTCACCAGCGTCGGCGCCAGGGAGGCAAGAGAGGATCCGTAAGGAAGGGTGACGGAAATGGAGGAGCCGTCGAATACGCCCGGAATGTAAGCCAGAACAAAGGAAAGGATTTCCTTCAGCGAAGGCACAAGAACGGTCGATTCCGATGAGGCGGCGGAATACGAGTCGCTTTCGTCGTTTACTCCGTCGTTGTTGGTGTCGATGCGAGCTGCCGCTGTCACGCCGTCCCCCGCCTGCAAGGCCGAAGCCTCCAGTCCGGAGAGGGTCCACAAACCGCCAGAGACCGTAGCGAAGCCCAGGGAGACCGTAGCGCCGCCGCGGATCCGGAAGACCTCGACGAGAGTTCCGTCGGGCCCAGTGGAAGCCCCCGAAACAGCGGGGTCACGCACCGAAGGAGGATCCACAGTAGGGACAGGAGAAACCAGGGCCAAGACCGATGCTCCGGTGGAAAGCCCTGAAGGAACGTCGTTCTCATCGGCATTTCCGTCGTTGTTGGTGTCGATTCGGGCTCTGGCCGTGACCTCCGCCCCCGCTTGTAGAGCCGAAGGCTCCAAGCCTTCCAGCGTCCACACCCCCCAGAAAACCATCGTGGAACCGACCGAAACGCCATTCACGAAAACCTCGACCAGGGTGCCGTTCGCCCCCGTTGAGGCTCCGGAAATGGAGGTGCTTCCTGCTATCGGCGAATACACCGTGGGGGAAGGGGAAATCAAATGAAGGACAGGAATGCCTGTGGAGGCGGCCGAAGCGCTCTTGCGGGAAGCCAAGGCTGTCGCCATCACGGTCTCGCCGGCCTGCAGCTCCGAGGAGGCGACCCATACGGTCCAAGCCCCTTCAGAAACCGTGCCTGTGCCAACCAGGACACCCTCGACATAAACGCTGATCACGGTCCCATCGTCCTCTGTGCTGCTGCCAGAAATGCTCGTGTCTTCGGCCAAGACAGGCTGGGCGATGGAGGGAGCTGCGGTGACAGGAGGGCTGCCGACTCCGGCGGAGGCAGAGGCCGAAGGCGCATCTTGGGCGTCAATAGTTCCGTCATTGTTGGTATCGAAAATAGCATTGGCGGCGACGGAATCCTCCGCCATCAAAGGCTCAAGGTCGGAAATCGTCCAGCGGCCGGCAAAAACAGTGGCTGTGCCTACGGCGGAGCCATTGACGAAAACCTCGACCACTGTCCCGTCGGGCCCTGTGGAGGTTCCGGAAATGGAGGTGTCCCCCTCCGTTAAGGGGTTTATTTCTGGAACGCCCGAAGCGGCAGGAGAAACAGCGACCTCGTTCGAGGCAGAGGAGTAGGCATCGGATTCATCGGACCGACCGTCGTTGTTGGTGTCGATGCGAGCCTTGGCCGTGACCCCCTCGCCCGACTGGAGGGTTGAAAGAGCCAGTCCGCTCAGCGTCCACACCCCCTCGGAAACCGTTGTCGTTCCAGCCGAAACGCCATTCACAAAGACTTCGATGGTGGTTCCGTCGGGCCCTGTGGAGGTTCCGGAAATGGAGGTGCTTCCCGCTATCGGCGGATCCACCGTGGGGGTCGGCGAGGCAAGCGGCAGCACGGCGATTTCAGCGGAAGGAGCGGAAACGGATTTTCCTGCAGCCCTAGCGGTGGCCGCCACAAGCTCTCCCGCCTGCAGCGTCGCGGCGAAAATATAGGCCGACCAGCGGCCGTCCGAAACCACGATAGGGTCGATCAGAAGAAGCTCTCCATCCACATAAATCTCAATGATCGCACCATCGGCCTCGCTGCTGGTTCCGGAAACAAGGTTGGTTGCGGCGAAAATAGGAGAATCCAGCTCGGGGGCCGCCGCCATGGAAACTTCGGCCACCAGGGAGGCTGGAGACAGGTCGGAAGAAGCGTCGCTCTCGTCGACCGTTCCGTCGTTGTTGGTGTCGATCGTGGCGGAGGCAGCGACAGAATCATTGGCGCGCAGGGCCGGAATCGGGCTCAGGGTCCAGCTTCCATCGGCCACATCCGCGACCCCCGCAGAAATGCCATTCACGAAAACCTCGATCTGCGTTCCGTCGGCTCCGCTGGACGCCCCCGAAACAGAAGTGGATCCGGCCAGAAGAGGGGCGCTGATCGTAGGAACAGGCGAAACCGAAGCGGCGACAGTCACCGCAGCCGAAGAGGAAGAGTAAGTGTCGCTCCCGTTGTTCGAGCCATCGTTGTTGGTGTCGATGCGGGCTTTGGCGCTGATCGCATCGCCTGCCCTCAGGGCGGTCCCAGGCAGGCCGGCCAAAGTCCAGGCGCCGCCCAAGACGGTCGTGGTACCCAACGAGGCGGTGGTTGAGCTTCTGGACCTGAACACTTCGATCATGGTTCCATTGGGGCCTGAAGAGGAGCCTGAAACGGAAGTGCTGCCCGAAACAATGGGCGAAGTCACAGTGGGCGCAGGAGAAAGGGCATCGGCCACGATGAGCGAGGAGGACGGAATCGAGACGGATTTTCCAGGAGCGGTGGCTGTGGCGGTGACGACCTGCCCGGACTCCAGGGCTGTCAGGCCTGTTTTGGTCCAGCTCGATCCGGAAACCGTGACAGCCGTCCCGGCCGCCCGGCCATCCACGTAGACCTGAATCGTAGTCCCGCTGCCTTCGCTGCTGGTGCCAGAAACACTGGTTTCTCCTGCGGCAAGGCTGCCTGTGACAACAGGGGCCGCCGTTTGCGATTGGGCGGTGTCGAAATTGAAAAGAAGGGAGGACCAGGGGGCAGCCTGACCCGAGATGGTGGGGGAAGTGGAATAGCTGGTGCCCGCTTTGTTGCCGGAGATCTTGTCGAGGTAGCCGATATTCAGGACGGCTCCCGAAGGGGTAGTGATCTTATCCGAGAATTGCTTCTTGAAGCCGCCGGAAGCATCGGTGTAAGCGGTCCCTTTGCCCTGGGTGAAAACAGCGAAAAGAAGGGTGTTGTCCGCTTCAGGAGTCACCGTGCCGGAGGTGGGAGCAACGCTGTTGCCGCTGCTGGCGGCATATCCGATGGACGTATTGGTGGCTCCGCTGTATTCGAAAATCGACATCAGGGCCCCATTGGACGAAGCAGTGTTTTTGACGGTGACAGTGACCCTTTCGGAAGAAGTGGAGGTGGCCAATTTGGTGAAGGCATACGAGCACGAAACATTTCCGCTGGCGCAGACCGAGCCCTGCAAGACCCACCCTGTTCCGCTGATGCTAGGCGTTCCGGATTCGTTTTTCAGGGAATAGCCCACCACCAGCAAATTTCCTTTGCTTTTAGGGGAAACAGTCACCGACAGGGAAAAATTTCCGCTGGAGGCGGTGGTAGCCCTGTTCGTCAAGTCGTCGTCGCGATCAGGATTCTGCACCACGCTCACCGCAGCCGAAGCGAGCGGAACATGAAAAGAGCCCCCCAGGACAGCCAAAGCCACGAGGAGAAGAAGTTTTTGGAGCCATTTTTTCCTGGAAAAACGCCTTTCGGACTTTTCGGGCAGGAAATTTTCTTGAGGGAAGGAAAAATCTTTCTTGGGGGCAAGAGGTGAATTTTTCTCCATAAAAAGGCGGAAGGAGGGGGGGTTAATTTGTGCAATCCTTCAATTGTATCATATTTTTTTTCCTTAAGCAATACGCTGGAGTCCTGAGGAATGGCCGAGACCATTGGGCGACCGAAGGAAAAGCTGGTACAATCCACGGCAAGGACTATGGTGGAAACTCCCGAAGTCTCCAAGCTCAATTTAACGCCCTTCTTTTATGGGAATCGAAAGCAGCTCCAGGCAGGGCCATGAAGGGGAATTAGAAATGTACTTCGATAGGGAGGTCGCCAGGAATTTTGCAATAGCGGAGCAGAACGAAAAGAATTTTGCCGTGGCTCGCATCGTCGACGCCGCCCTGCTTCGGGAATCGGCAGGCATGGAATGGCCACTGCGCTGCGCCGAGCTAGGCGGAGGGGCCCATCCCGACCGCTACGACGGGTTGTTTGAGCGCCTTGGAACAAGCCAAGGGAGCATGGATTGGGTGGACAGCTCGGCCCCCATGCTGGAGCTGGCTCAGGAATACGTTTCGGGAGACGGGTACGAAAAACGAAGAGGAATCATCCGTTACGTGGAAAGCGACATTCTGGAGTATTTGGAAAGCCTGGAGGACGAAAGCCTGAACATCGCCATCATGAAGTACACCATCGACCACATCCAAGGTCTTGAAAGGCTTTTCAGCCTGCTTTCCCGCAAGCTCAAGCCAGGAGGAAAGCTGGTCTCCACCTTCAAAAGCGACCCGACGCTCAGACGCTCTTCGACCAACGCCATTTTTCGCCACAACGACGAGGACATTCCCGAAGGTGAAACCAGGCAGCTTGTGGACGGAGACAAGATCGGCGTTAAATTTCTGAGGGAATCCGGAAATCCTCATGGCGGCCTACTGGAAGGAGCCCAAACCATCAAGTATTTTCATTCGGCGGAAAGGACGAGACGTTTGGCGGAAAAGTACGGATTCGAGGCTTCCATAGAAACTCACGAAGACCCGGATGGAACAGGAGGGCGCCAGGAGCTCCTGATCCTGACCAAAAAGCAGCGCCCTGCCCCTGGAGAGTAGCCAAGAGCTGCTGGCGCTGAGGAAAAAAAGGGCCATCCAGGCTTCCTTGGCAGCCACGTCTGGGGTATGCTTGAAGGGAATAAAACCTATTGCATGAACCCATCAGGCGAAAAGCCAAATGTCAGAGTCGGAGTTGGAGTCATTGTCTTGCGAGGCGGGAAAATCCTGATGGGAAAAAGAAAGAATGCCCATGGGGAAGGAGCATGGGCGCTTCCGGGAGGCCACTTGGAGCATGGCGAAAGCTGGGAGGAGTGCGCCCGGCGGGAAACGCTGGAAGAGACCGGCCTCCAGATCAGCAATGTCCGCTTCGCGGCAGCCACCAACGACATCTTCCAGCAAGAGCAGAAGCACCACATCACCCTTTTCATGCTGGCCGACGCTGATTCCGGCGAAGCCCGGGCGATGGAGCCGGAAAAATGCGAGAAGTGGGAATGGCTGGACCGGAGCGAATGGCCAGAACGGGTCTTCCTGCCCGTCTCCAATCTTCTCAAATCCGGATTCGATCCTTTTGCCCAAACGGATCCGGCCAAAGAAGGGCGAGCTGAGGGCGCGCAAAGGGATTGACAGAAAATAGGTAATCACTAAAATGGATAATGATCCTTTGCGCTGCCTCAAAAGGGAAAGCGCAAGGTCAAGCCAAAACCAGGAGGCAAGCGTGAGCAAAGAAAATCCAACGATAATCAAGATTTTTCGGCCAGTCGTCAGGCAAAAGGGAGGTGCTGACACTCCGCTTCGTGACTTTTGGTTTCGAAATAAAGACAATGCCCGGACAAAGGCCGAGAGCGAGTGTAATGCTCTTGGTCGTGGAGCACAGGCAAATCCATCCGTTGAGGAGCATCATGCCATCGAGGTCAATGGCGAATGGTACCTCTTGGCCCAAAAGGACTCCATCCAGGTCTCCTGACCATCAGGGGCCAGATCGCCTGAAAAGGCGAGACCAGGCGACTCGCAAGGGTCGCCATTTTTAAAAAGACGGCATCGATCGGATTGGAAATCATCCATTAGGCCTCCATCACCGATGCCTCGCTGGGCTACGTTTTCTTCTGCTCCTACTGGTCTTCGTACAGCATGCCGAAGGTCAGGGTCCACACGGCCGTGGCGAAAATGTGGAACAGGCCGAACAGATAGGCCGAGACCCCCAGGACGATCAGGGCGAAGGAGCCGATGAAGATGAAGCCGAAGGCGGAAAAGAAAAGAGTGGCGAAATAGGTGGCCGCCGCCACCACCACCATGGGGATCAGCAGCACCAGAATCACGTTCAGCACGATACGCGCGCCGATCAGCATCATCAGCACAAAGACCAGGAAGGTCTTGCGCAGGTTGGAGACCACCAGCACCGAGCTGTCCATGGCAGCGCGGATCAGCTTCTTGTCATGGAGAACAATGTAGTATTCGGCATAGGTGAAAAGGAAGCTGATGACGAATCCGACAATAGCAATGAAGAGCAGAATGGGGAGCGCCACGAAATAGATCTTTTCCCCCCACCAGAGCAGAATGAAGGAGGATTGGGTGAAGAGCGTGGTGACGCCGAACACCCCGGAAAGCAGGCTGAATTCGAACAGGGGGAAGAAATGGCGCATGCCCGCCTGCATCGAGCCCTTGATCGGCTCGTACAAACGTATCCGGTTCAAGGCATGGATCAAGGCTCCGTGGAACACCGGAGGAAAAATCGTGTAGCCGAAGAGAAAAAAGGCTGCCGTAAGGGCCAAGCCTAGCGCAAGGCCAGGATAGCTCGAGGCATATCCCCATAGAACCTTGAAATTGTCGATCATGTTCGGCCCCGGCTCCTGGGAAAACAAGGAGGAATGGCGGAGAGAATTGTACTGGTAGGCCAAATAGCCGCTGCTGACCACAATGACGAAAAAGGAAGGCAGCGCTCCGTACCAGATCAGCTTTTTGAGATGAACCTGGGTGATCTGCCATGCCTTGCGGACGGTATCGCGAGTGCCCATAAAAAGCAGGAGGCCAATAATGACTGGGGCGGAGTCTAGCATGGCCCCGCCCAAGGCGCAATGCTGCCAGGCTCTGCCGGGGCGGCAGCCCTAGGCTGAAAATAGCGCCTCCGGCACGCCGAAAGGAATTGTGCTACACTGCGCCAGAAATCCAACAGAAGCCGACCCCCATGAACATCCTGATCGTCACCGCCCACCCCGGAAAAGAAGGCTTTGCCCACCGGATCGCCCGGCACTACCAAAAGGGAGCTGAAAAAGCCGGAAACCAGGTGGAGATCCTGGACCTCTACCGAAGCGAGCTGAAGCAGGGCTTCCTGGATTTCCAGGACATCAAAAAATCCGAGCCGGACCCGAACCGGGAAGGGGTCCAAGCCAAAATCAGCTGGGCGCATGAGCTGGTCTTCGCCTTTCCTCTGTGGTGGTTCGGACCCCCCGCCATCCTGAAGAATTTCTTCGACCAGAATTTCTCTTCCGGCTTTGCCTACAAATACGAAACCATCCGAGGAAAGGGTAGGCTCCAGCGGCTGCTGAAAGGAAAGACGGCCCGGATCTTCATCACTTGCGACAGTCCGGCCTGGATCTTCCGCCTCATGATGACGCCTTCCATGAGCCTGCGCTGGGGCACGCTGTTCTTCTGCGGCGTGTGGACCAAGAGCCTGACCATTTTCGGAAGAATGCGCTCCGCAGGGGAAAGGGAGCGGGAGCGAAGGCTGAAGAAGGCGGAAAGGATGGGGTTAAGGACCTGACGGAAGGCCGTAGCGGCGCGATTAATCGCGCCGCTACGGATGATTTTCCTATTTATTCAATCCCTCCGCATACACCTTCATCGCCTGGCTCATGAACGCCGCCAACCCCGGCTTGATCTTTTCGAAGAAGGCGGTGAAGCGCTCGTCCTGAAAATACAGGTCGGCCAGACCGGCATACATCTGCGGAGAAGGCTCGTAGAAGTGCTTCAGGTGCGAATAATGCTTGGCCACGGCGGCCTGGACCTGGGCATCGGAAGGGTCTAGATGCATCAGAGAAGCGATCTCCTCGTAAATGGCCTCGGCTTCATCCTGCACCGCCTTCCACTGCTGCGGAGTGAGCTTGCGGACTCGGGCTTCGCTTTGCTTCACCCGGTCTTCGCCCCAGCGCTGAGAGGCTTCTTTGCGGTAGGCCTTCCCCTGCTCCGCAGAGTCGAAGCCGGCATAGAGCTGGTCGTGGGAAAGGGGCTGGTTTTGCTTGAATTGGTTCATGGTGCTGTCGATGGTTAAAAGCAGGGTTTGCAGACGGTTGGCGCGCTCGGAAAGCTTTTCGCGGTGGAAGCGCAGGGCTTCGGAAAGATCGAAATCGGGCGTCTCCAGAATGCGACGGATTTCCGGAAGCGGAAAGTCCAGCTCTTTGAAGAAAAGGATCTGCTGGAGTCGCAGGAGTTCGTTTTGGCCGTAAAGGCGGTGGCCCGCCCGGGAACGCTGCTGCAGCTTGAGCAAGCCGATCTGGTCGTAATGGTGCAGCGTGCGCACGCTGACCCCGGCCAGGTCGGAAAGGGCTTTGACTGTGTGAAGCTTCATGGCGAATCGATTAGCCTAGGGCAAGCGTAGACTATGACGTAGCGTCAGGATCAAGGGCAGAAAGAATTCAACGGGCGATTTTTTGTTGACAAATTAAAATTAAATACTAAAATGAATTTAGTGGCTCCAACGCAAATCATCCATCAGGATGATTCCCGAAGAGCCCATTCACATCATCGCGAAAGGCGGAATCTCATGTCGACAGACACAACACCCCTTGCTCCTGTCTCCCCTCGCCTCATCCACATCTATGCCGGCGGCTCGAGCGACGGCTGGTGGGTGGGCGAAACCGTTGCATCCCCCGAGGAAGAGCCGGTCGCCCAGATCACGGGCGGGCGCCTCAAGTTCAAAGCAGGCTCCAACAGCCTCATCTCATCGGATGAGCGGAAGGGCCAGAGGACGGACCAGTTCGACTTCGTTTCCTACAGGATTTATCCCGATACGCCGGACATACGCAATCTGGCCGGCCAGAACCAAGATTTGGAGGCGGAAGTCCGAGATTTGCGCTCCTCCCGAAAGGAATTGCTCGCCCTGGTCACCCAGGCCGTGAAGCCCATGGTCCAAGAGACTGTCCGCGAAGAACTTGCCCGACAGCAAGGGGACAAAAGCTAGAAGCCTGGTTCCGCCGACGAGCCACCCGGTGCGGAGTCCCAACAGACTCCGCACCTCATTTTCAAAAATCAATGGAAAGCCTCAAAAAGAGAAGCAATCCACGCAATCCAGCTCGATGGGCAAATTGCAAATCCTCACCACCTCCCGGCTGGGGGAAGCAATGCATTTTCGTCCGCTTTCAAGGCTTTTCTCAAGGCGTTTTTTGATGCGATAGTAGGCTTTTTCCGAAAGGATGCATCCGGGATGCCTGGCCATGAAATGAGGGTAATCAAAATGATAGATGTCCCTTTGCGAACTCAGATCGAATTGCTCCCTGGAATAACGGGCGTAGTGGCCGATTTCGCTCAAAGTCGGGGCGTTGCGGCGCTCATTCGGGGCGCTGCCGTCAGGGCCCGAAGGCGATTCGCTGGGAGTCGGGCTCTCCGAATCCGGAATCCCGGTCTCATCGGCCTCAATCCCAGCCCCATTGCTCAGCCAAGCCTCCTCCGCCACCTTCAAGGCCAGCTCGTCCCCTTCCGAATGGCTCAGCCGATCGGCCTGCGGAACAGATGCGGATTCCTGGCTTTTGGCAGGAACGGCTTCCGAATCGGCTTTTTGGGCTTTGCTTTCTGGCCGACTTTCAGGCAAGGGTTCGGGGGGCGGCCTGCGTTCGATCGCCTCCTCATTCTCCGCTTCGGCCTTCTGGAGTATTTTTCCCCGAATTTCCTTCACACCCGATTCCACGCTGGAACTGGGCTCACCCTCCTCGGGCAACAGCAGGATTTCGATCGGCTCTTCCAAGGAAGGTCCCGAAGCCCTTGGGCCAGCCAGGTTCAGCAAGGCCAGGGTCAAAGCGCCGGCAGAGGCCATCGAGCAGCCCAGGGCGGCCAGCCTCTCGTATCGGCCGCGGGACTCCGCTGCAACCCTTATGGCGCGGAAATGGCTCGAGGAGACATGCTGCTCTAATCGAAGGGGGGAATCGGGCTTCATGAGGAGGAAATTTAGGGCTTATTATGGGGCATCATTCTCATTCGCTATTCATGCTTGGCCCTTAAGGCTTCGATCAGCCTCACATTGGCCGCCGGAAAAGGATAATCGGAAAGCTCCGCCGGCCTCACCCACTTCGCCTCCGTGGCGGCGCGGCGCAAAAGCCGGCCTGAGGCAAAATCAGCCTCGAAGCAGTGCAGAAGCACCTTGAAGCTGGTGTAGGCATGCCTGATGGTTTTGAGCGGGCGGATGCGCTGGAGGCGAAGCCCGGTCTCCTCCCTCACCTCGCGCTCCAAGGCCTCCGCAGGCGACTCCCCCGCTTCGATCTTTCCTCCCGGGAATTCCCACAACCCCCCCATCAGCCCTTTGGCAGGGCGCTTCTGGATCAGGATCTTTCCGTCCTTCCAGATCAACCCAACCGCCACCTCGATCGAAGTCAGCTCTTTCTTTGGGCCTTTGATCGGGCGCTCCATAACCGTGCCCTTGGCGTAAGCCTGGCACTGGGAGCGGAGCGGACAAGCTTTGCAGTCTGGATTTTTAGGAGCGCAAATCAGCGCGCCCAATTCCATCAGGCCTTGATTGAAATTCCTCGCCTGACTCCGAGGAAGAAGATCGTGAGCCATCTCCCACATCCATTTTTCAGACGCAGGCAAGCGGGTGTTTTGATCGTAATCGAATAGGCGGCTGAATACACGGATCACGTTCCCGTCGACCAGGGCGTCATCTTGGTTGAAGGCAATGCTGCTGATGGCGCCCGCAGTGTAGAGGCCAACGCCGGGGAGCGCTAAAATATCCGGATAGTGCGAAGGGAATTCTCCCCCGTGCCTTTCCATGATCTGCCTGGCCGCCTTCTGCAAGTTCCGCGCTCGGGAGTAATAGCCCAAGCCCTCCCACAGCTTGAGGATGAGGTCTTCCGGAGCTTCCGCGACAGATCGGATGGTGGGCAAAGCCTTCATCCATCGATCGAAATAAGGCAGCGCGGTCTTCACCTGCGTCTGCTGG
>CAYUUW010000001.1:0-16400 GCA_964448005.1 uncultured Candidatus Peribacteria bacterium | reverse complement strand
AAAATTCCTCATATTTTACAATCACCCGATCAACCTGGGTCTGCTGAAGCATGATCTCCGAGATCCAGACCTGGTAAGGGTCATAGGCCTTCCTCCACGGCAAATCGCGCTGGGCCATTTTAAACCAAGCGAGGAGGTTTTTTTGAATGTCGCGGATGATTTTAGGGTCGGGCTGTGGCATGGGAGCGCGCTTGTTTTTGGACCCCAGTATAGCACCCTCGCCAAAGCTAGAGCGGACTTCTTATTTGCTTCAGGGCAGGGCTCGTGACCGCAGCATAAATCTGAGTCGTCCGAATGCTGGCATGGCCCAGAAGCGCTTGCACATAACGTACGCCCGTTCCGTTTTCGAGGAGGTGCGTGGCAAAGGAGTGACGCAAGGAATGGAAGCTGGCCTTTTTCCGGATGCCCGCCCGCAAGAGAGCCATCTCAAAAACCTTCTGCGCCGTTCGCTCGCTCAGCCGCCCGCCTCGCTCGCTTTCAAAGACATAATCGCCCAACTCTTTATGCTCCGCATTGAGCTGAAGAGGAAAAAGGAGTTTCTGCGGCAGGAGGGTGATTCTGTCTTTCTTGTTTTTAGCTTGGCGCACACTGAGAAGCGAATCCTCAAAATTCAAATCACCTGCTTTTAGGCGGACCACCTCGCTCACCCGCAAGCCGGCCCCGTAGGCCAAGGAGAGAAGGAGTTTGTGTTTTGGATTCAGGGTGGATTCGAGCAGCGCTGTCACCTCGCTTTTGGATAAAGCCACAGGCAGTCTTTTGGGCTTTTTGGCAAAGCGAATGTTGATTTTTCGTTGGATTCCACGCACATGGTGGAAATAGAACTTGATCGCATTGAGGTATAAATTGACGGTGCTGGAAGAAAATCCCCTCTCGTGCATGGCAAAAAGGAATCGCTTGATGGCCTCTTCGTCGAACTGGTTCCACCGGTCCTTTCGGTGATCAAAATAGGCTTTAAGGCAGGCCGAATAAGCCCGCAGGGTTTTTTGGCTGCAGCCTCGAAGGGCAAGCTCGATTTTCAGCTTCTCTAAGTCGCTTGTGTACACGGAATTCGTTTAAATGCTAAAATTCAATGGCGATCCTCAGCTCGTTTTCATGCTACGGCGCAAAATTACTTCGCAATATGCCTCCAGGTCAAGCATTTTTGCGAAAACACTGCGTAAAAGCCTCACAGTTCAACAAAAAGGCAAATTCTCAAAGATAGACCCATCCACCACTCCCTTTCTATACAAAATGTTTCGCATAACCAACTCGATTGTGCCAATAGCACGAAAACACTTCGTATAGAAACGAGTTAGCTGAAATATTCCTTTCCTTTTTTGGGCTATCGCCCGTTTGTTTTAAAAAATTTTCGAATTTCTTTTTCTTTTATTTTTAGAGGGGAATAAGGTGTTTTCTCCGCTCCGCTACGAAAACAATTTATTAATATAAAAATTAAGTATTTGACAGTATACCCCCAGGGGGGTATACTTGTTGTATGAAATACATGGACAAAAACAATAAGGTAAAAGTCGTGCGCCGTCTCAAACTATTGGAAGGCCAGATTCGCGGACTTCAAAAGATGGTTGAGAACGACACATATTGCATTGACGTGATCACTCAGACGTCAGCGGTAAAACAAGGGCTATCAAACGTCGAAGATATGCTTCTTGAAAACCACCTTGGGCATTGTGTCATTCGTCAGATACAGTCTGGCCAAATAAAGAAAGCCAAGGAAGAAATTATCAAGGTCTATAAACTTAAGAGAAAATAATATGCACACACGAATATATAAAGTTAAAGGCATGCATTGCGCTTCCTGCTCTTCGGTCATTGAGAAGACCTTTAAAAAAGTCGCCGGGGTGGAATCTGCGGAAGTTAATTACGGCACAGAAAAAGCCAAAGTTTCTTTCGATCCGTCAAAGACGAGCCCTCATGATCTTTCCAAGCGCATTGAGCCACTCGGCTATTCATTGGAGGTTCCTGCAACTGCCGAGGAGATGGGCATGTCCGAGAGCGAGCACGCGGCGCATTTGGGACTTCATCAGTCCAAAAAAGAAAAGTTAGCTGAAGTGGCTGATATGAGGATCAAGGTGATTTCGGCCATCCCTATCGCTATTTTTGCGGCCATTGTCATGGGATGGGAGATTCTTGCTAAATATAACGTTGTCTCCGAAATGAGTTACACGCTGGAAGAATTTTTCCATCATCTCCTTCCTATATTGGCGACATATATTCTTTTTGTGGTTGGCAAGCCATACCTGCTTGGCTTCTATAGGTTTCTCCGATACGGCAAGGCAAACATGGATACGTTAATCGGCATCGGAACCGTTGCCGCCTTTTTATACAGTTTTGCCGTTAGTGCTTTTGAAGATGTACTACGGCCTTTCATAAACGTTGAGTACCAGTATTACGATGTGACAATCGTGGTCATTACGTTCATTGCGCTCGGCAAATACCTGGAAGCTCGATCAAAAATAAAGACGGGTGATGCCATAGAGAAGCTTCTTAATCTGCAAGCCAAGACCGCACTGGTTATCCGTGATGGCAATGAAATTGAAATATCGGTTAATGATGTAAAGCACGGCGATCTAATCATAGTAAAGCCGGGAGCGAAGATCCCCGTGGACGGCATGATAACTGACGGCAGTTCTTTTGTTGATGAATCAATGGTCACGGGAGAGCCGATGCCAGTACAGAAAAAAGTCGGAGACAGCGTAGTCTCCGGAACAATCAATACCAGCGGCTCATTTACATTCAAGGCAACAAAAGTTGGGTCGGAAACACTGCTCGCCCAGATTATTAAAATGGTCGAGGACGCTCAAGGAAGTAAGGCTCCGATACAAGCACTCGCAGATAAAATTTCGTCAGTTTTTGTGCCGATTGTTTTAGTGATCGCATTTGTTACTCTCGGTGCGTGGCTCATTGTTGGATCGCAGTATCTAGGTTTTTCTCAAGCTCTATCATTTGGTCTTGTTTCTTTCGTGGGAATTCTCGTTATTGCCTGCCCATGCGCTCTCGGTCTTGCCACACCGACAGCGATCATTGTTGGTGTCGGTAAGGGGGCAAAAGAAGGAATTCTTATCAAAGATGCGGCGACCCTAGAAAAACTCCACAAGGTAAATACGGTTGTAGTTGATAAAACCGGCACAATCACTATTGGAAAACCAACCCTCGTTGATATACAAAATCTTTCCAATCTAAAAGATGATGAGATGGTGTCAATTTTAGCCTCGCTTGAGAAGAAGTCAGAACATCCGATCGCTCATGCGATTGTAAATTACGCAAAAGAAAAAAATATACCTGTCTCTGATGTTTCAAACTTTGAAGGCATACAAGGCAAGGGTCTTAAGGGAACGATCAAGAACACTGAATACTTTGTTGGCAATGCAAAGCTTATAAGCGATCTCAACATTTCTTTTGATGTGGCGAAATTAAACGAGTTTACGTCGCAAGGCAAAACGCCGGTAATTATTGCCACAAAAGAGAAGGTTCTCGGTTTTGTTATGGTAGCCGATGAGATAAAAACAGAGTCGGTCGAGGCGATAAAGAATCTGCACGCACTTGGAATCAAAGTGGTTATGCTCACCGGCGATGATGAAAAGGCCGCCAAATACATAGGATCGCTTGTCGGCATTGATGATGTGGTTGCCCATGTACTACCGCAGGATAAGCTCGCAAAGATAAAAGAGCTTCAGTCACAGGGTCGAGTGGTCGCAATGGCTGGAGACGGCGTAAACGATGCCCCTGCACTGGCTCAGGCTGACGTGGGCATTGCTATGGGGACCGGAACGGATGTTGCAATAGAGTCTGCAGGTATCACGCTTCTTGGCGGAGATATCTCAAAGCTCGTCAAAGCAATCAAGCTCTCAAAAATGACCATGCGAGGTATCAAGCAGAATCTGTTTTGGGCATTTATCTACAACATTGTTGGTATTCCACTTGCGGCTGGAATTTTCTACCCGATCTTTGGGTGGGTACTAAATCCAATCTTTGCCGGATTTGCCATGGCAATGTCATCAGTTTCGGTCGTCTCAAATTCATTACGCATTAAAGCCAAGAAATTATAACTATGAAAACCTACACATTTCATGTTTCCGGCACTCACTGTGCTTCATGTAAAATCCTCATTGAAGATATTTTAAACGAGCAAATTGGTATCGAACGTGCCAGTGTCGATTTGAAACACGAAACTGTCTCAATCGACACAGCCCTCAGTGAGAGTCAGCACAAACTCGCGGAAATACTGACTGAAAAAATACAGCACAATGGTTATTCTCTTTCTGTTGAGAAAAAAGCCAAAGAGAAAATAGACGATGGCGTAATTTGGAAAGCTATACCGATCGGCCTGGCGTTTCTCGTCGTATTTTTCCTCCTGCAGAAATCGGGAATATTAAATCTCGGAATTGGCGGACAAACGACTCCGGTAACGAGTTTTATTATTGGACTCATCGCCTCAGTTTCCAGTTGTCTTGCTATCGTTGGTGGTTTAGTCTTATCGCTTTCGGCAACAGTATCGCAGGATAATGTCAGCGATACCAAAACTTTTACTCTCTTTCACCTAGGAAGATTAATTAGTTTTGCAGTACTAGGAGGAGTTCTCGGAGCTGTAGGCAGTACTATCGGCATCAACTTTACTTTCACGGCAATCTTGGGAATTTTGGCTTCTGTAGTAATGTTGCTTCTCGGCTTAAATTTGGCTGGAGTGTTTGAAAAAAACAAAGTCGCATTACCTTCAAGCATTTTCAATCTTTTCAGAAGAATAGAACACAAAACTTTTACCCCGCTCATTATTGGATTCGCTACTTTCTTTCTGCCGTGCGGATTCACGCAGTCGATGCAAGTTTCAGCATTAAGTAGCGGGTCTTTCATGTCAGGGCTTCTGATTATGCTTGCGTTTGCTCTCGGAACACTGCCGATGCTCGTACTTCTTTCATTCGGATCAGCTTCATTCGCTCACGGAAAACACGCTCCACTATTTTTCAAATCCGCAGGAGTCGTTGTGATTGGTCTTGGATTGTTTGCGCTCCTCGCCGGACTTGCCGGACTTGGAATTATTAATCCGCTATTTAACATATAATAAACCTATGAATAAAACCTCTTTAATCATAATTACGATCGCACTTGCCATAGGCATTGGCATTATTTTCCTTGGTGGTTCAAAAAATGACACAAGGACAGTCGGATCGGCGCAGAACGTTGAAATCAAAGATGGGATTCAATACATCACCGTGAATGCAAAGGGCGGATACTCACCAAAAGTATCTACGGCAAAGGCCGGTATTCCCACAAAGCTCATCGTCAAAACAAACGGCACGTATGACTGCTCTGCGTCACTTGTAATTCGTTCAGTCGGCTTTCAAAAGATATTAGCCCAAACCGGGGAAGAAATTATTGATCTGGGCACTCCTCAATCCGGGACACTTCAGGGGCTTTGCAGTATGGGAATGTACAATTTTGCAGTCAATTTTAACTAAAAATGAATGTAGGAAAATTGACCTTGAAAGTTTTATGTAAGCACTTTTGCCGAACAGAATAAGGAGTTTTGGATTTTGAGCATTCACCCCTAACCCCTCTGCCCAAAATCCAAAACGGAAAAAGAAATTCGAAAATTTTTTAAAACAACCGACTATCGTCGGAAAAGAAAAGGAATACATCAGCTAACACTGCGTATGCGGTTCCGGCTTGCTCCGTACCTCCGCAAGCCTCCACCCATATTTGCCAGTGGTAAGCACTTCGTGCAATTATACCGCTGGCAAACATCGCATACGCAGAAACGTTATATGAAATACATGTTTTCTTTTGGGGCTATTGTATCTATTCTTATAAAGACTAAATTTTAGCCTACATCATGGAGCTTGAATCTTTTTTAAAATCACTTTCTGACTCAGAAAGAAATTATATCTCTAGTCTGGATTATCGCGATAGTCGTGATAAACACAGAAAGGAGCTGGATATAGTTATAGACAATGGGGGATTAGTAGATTTTGAAAAGAATTATTGGTTTCCATATGAAGTAATTGAACTTGGATATCATGTATTGAAAAAAGGTCATGAACGAGAGTTCGCAGCATGCGTGGGAATTGTATTAAAGAATATTGAAAGTGGAGGAGGGCCAGGTAGGGATCTTGAAGATGTGATCGATAAAAACTATTGCCAAATCAAAAAACTACCTCCAGATTTAAAGGAGATGATTGATTCAATGATTCAAAAAATGATTGGTGAGACTGATTACTGAAAGCAAATTTAAGAAAACATGCACATCATATAACAGCGTGTTAGCTGCTCATCTCCCGATGGTCGCCTCTCCCAAATTGCACGGGTGTTCCCCTTCGGGATATTATACACCCGCGCAACTTCGCCAACACGCGGACGTTATACGACATTATTTTTCTAAGCTTTAGAATGAAGACTATCATTGGAATATCAGGAAGTGTAGGTGAGGAATCATCCAATTCAAGAATTATTGATTTTATTTCCAGTTTTTCCGGTGACGGAGTTCAATTTTTTATTTATAAGGATTTAAGCAGACTTCCTCATTTTAATCCCGATCTAGAACCAGAAGAAGTGCCAAGGGAGGTGCTCCAATTCAGGAAGATGATTGAAAATGCAGATGGCATCATCATCAGTACACCAGAATACGTTTTCAGCATACCCTCAATACTAAAAAATGCCTTGGAATGGACAGTTTCAACGACTGTTTTTATGAATAAACCTGTCGCTCTAATTACCGCTTCTTCATCTGGAAAAGTTGGGCATGAATCACTCATACATATTGTTAAAACCCTATCTTCAAACGTAAGCGAAGATCATTGCCTACTAATAAGCGGTGTTAAATCCAAAATTAAAAAAAGTATCAATGACTCAGATCCGCAGACAATAAATAAAATAAAGGAATTAACCAATGCTTTTGTTAAAAGTTTAGAAAAATAACAATCGTACAACACGGTTTGTACGGTTCAGTTTTTGTGCACTTTTTGACTGCTGATGGTCGCACAAAAACCTCACCCAAATTTACCAATGTTGAGGGATTATTTTAACATTGGTAAACTTCGTACAAACCGGAACGTTATGTGAAATACATGTTTTCCTTTTTGGGCTATCGCCCAAGCTTTTAAAAAGAATCTGATTTTGTTTTTCTTTTTTATAAGGGGAAACAAAGCGGTGTTTCTTCCGCTTCGCTCTGGAAACGATTTATTTGATGATGAAATTAAAAGTGTTCTTCACAGCATTGTTAACAAACAATTTCTTATAGGTGAAGTGATTAAGCGTTCTTGCCACGTTTTTTAATAGTACTAAGCAAATCAGCTAATGTCGTGCTACGAAATCTTATAGTTAAAATACTCTCTGCCTCCTGAAAAGTATTGCCTGTAGCCGTAAGTACAGCATTTTCTACAAGGCATTTTGAAGATTCATCACGATTCCCCATTGCAAACATCGTTGGCGAACCAATTGCTTCATACACATCATATAAAGTCACTTCATTGATATCACACGAAAGCGTCCAACCACCACCATGACCTTTTTCCGACTGCACAAATCTTCGCTCTCGAAGTCCCGCCATTATTCTGCGAGCCACCACAGGATTTGTATGTGCAAATTTTGCTAAAGCCTCTGATGTGGTTGGCACTTTTGAACCAGCCATATGGAGCAGCATATGCACCACATCGGAAAATTTTGTACTTTTTTTCATACTAGTATATGTGCTTATTTAAATGATAGATAATACTGAATCGGCAACAAAAAATCTAATTCTTGGACAAGTTCAAAACCGGCTTTTCTCATTTCTTCTTTTACTCTCTTTGCCGACACCCGATGTCCTAGCGGTTGACCTTCAACCTTTTCTTCAGTTCGGTCAATTATTACAAGTCTACCCTCGGGTTTAAGTTGTGATGCAAGGTTAGTGTAATATTGAATTCTGTTCTGCATGTGATGGTATACATCAACCGAAAAGATAAGATCAGCTTTTTCTTCCAGGGCAATAATTCCATTTGTTTCAGTTGTATATGCACTAACATTACTAAGTCCTAATTCTCTTACGCGATTTTGAAGATGTGAAGTCATATTGGCAGATTGATCAAAGGCAATAATTTTTCCATTCTTTAGCTGTTCAGCCAATCTCATTACAAAATATCCAGTCCCTGCACCCACCTCTATGACAACAGCATTGTCTTGGAGATTAAATGCCTGCATCACAGCATCAGGTTTTTGCCATTTATCCCTCTCAACACCATCAAACTTTTCTATAAATTTTTCAGGGTTATCAAAAGGACTAGGGGGATGTTTATGATCATTGTGTGTATTCATACCACGTATATTTAGTATTATCGCATTTCACGTAACTTAGTATATTACATGAGTGAATTACTTGTCAAATACAATATTGTGGATAGACCGCAGAAACCTATAAAACAGATGTTGCGTATGACCGCATATTAGGTATTTTGGCTTCGGGCATTCACCCCTTAATCCCCTCTGCCCTTCGCCCAAAACGGAAAACAAAATCGGATCTTTCTTTTGTAAGAGCAATTTCTTTCAGAAATTAAAGGAAAACATGTACATCATATAACACTGCGTATGCGGTTACGGCTTGCTCCGTACCTCCGCAAGCCTCCACCCATATTTGCCAGTGGTAAGCACTTCGTGCAATTATACCACTGGCAAACATCGCATACGCAGAAACGTTATGTGCAACAGTATGAGCGGCATTCCAAGTAATTTGAAATTATCATGAGTGAAGAAAATGTATCAAAGTTTTGGGATGAATTAGTTGGTCGCCAATTAAGTTCAGTTGAATTTGTCCAGGACTATCTACAATTAAGATTTGATGGGCCATCTATAAACGTTACAAATCCACTCACTGTAAACGCTAATGAAACTGAAATCACTTCATGGAATGCTGGCTTTCGTGACTTACTTTGTAGTCAAATAACAAAAATAGTTCAGGATGTGACTTTTGAACCCGAAAAAGCCTTAACGATTCGATTCATAGACAACTCCCAAATTGTTGTATCTGTGCGACCTGAGGATTATACATCACCAGAAGCAATTTACGCATATGGATTTAGTAATAATAATTGGCTCGTAGAATAAACAATGGAGAAAATGGGCGACAGAACTGCTGCACATAACAGCACATTTGCAATAGGCGGGGTTTTGTGCTCCGCAGACAGTTTAGTGGTAGCCGAAAGTTTTGTGCTCCGAATGAACATTTGTGCTGAAAAACCCGCCCATCGCAAATCTGCAAAACGTTATGCGACACCCTAAGAAACCAGAAAATGGAACTTTACAATGACATAAAAACTTTTCATGCTAAGACACGGAAGGATTGGCGTAAATGGCTGGATAAAAATCATCAATCAGAAAAATCTATTTGGCTTATTATTTACAAAAAAGAAAGTGAAACCCCAAGTATTTACTATCCAGAAGCGGTCGACGAAGCTCTGTGTTTTGGTTGGATAGACAGCAAGCCAAACAAAAGAGATGAAAATAGTTACTATCAGTTTTTCTCGAAACGAAATCCCAAGAGTAATTGGAGTAAAGTAAACAAAGAAAAGGTTGCCAAGCTCATAGAACAAGAACTTATGCATAGTTCAGGTTTAAGAATGATAGATATCGCCAAACAAAATGGGACTTGGACTGCATTAGACGACGTTGAGAACATTACTATTCCAGATGATTTAAAGCCACTATTTTTTAAAAATAAAACTGCACATGACAATTGGGGAAAATTTCCACGTTCATCAAAAAGGGGAATTTTAGAGTGGATTATGAACGCAAAAAAAACTGAAACACGACAAAAGAGAATTGAAGAAGCTGTGCAACTTGCAGCAGATAACATTAAAGCAAACCATTACAGACAATGAGAAAAGAAGGGCGAACGCATAACAGCACCTACAAGAAATTGGCGGTTCAGTGGTTAAATGAAGCTTTGTGCTTCGTGTCAAGTTCAGTGGTGGCAGAAGGTTTTCGTCTCCGAAATCGCCAACTTCTTGTAGCTGCAAAACGCTATATAAAATTATAAAAACTAATTTAACTATTATGAAGAGGGCACAATTACTGATCGCAGCTGCATTATTTCTGACGGCCTGCACTCAAAAAACACAGAATGAGGCTCCTGCTATAAATTTGAGCAAAGAAGCTGCAGCTGTTGCTGAAGATATTACTGCGGCAACCCGTACTGAAAAAGCACAGAATGAAGCTCCTTTTTTAAATTTGAACAAAGATATTGCCCTGTATAATAATGAAGGATTGCAAATTTCTTTCAACCATCCATCAGACTGGAGGGCAGTGGAGGAAAATTCAATAGTCTGGATTAGCGCACGAGATGGCAGCACAAGCCTTAGCGTTCCTGGCGAAAGCTTTGAAGAATTCGAAAATCGCAATAGGGAATGGATTGAAAATAAGCTCATGGATATCATAGAAACTGGAAATATCTACCCCTCAAAGGCCAGCGAAAAATATCCGACTAAGATGTACAGAAGCCATGAAGGTCAACATTATATAATTGAAATTGATGGTCATTATCTCAATTTAACAACAAGCGAATTCGATTTATACAACAACCCCCCTCAAGACAACAGAAACAAAGAAGAGCGAGAGCAATACAAAGAGAATCTCGATATCATAATAAGCTCTCTTTCGTTTTTATAGCATCGCACAACAGCGCCCAGCCTACCCTAGCGTTTGCTTGAACGATTTTAGAAAAAGCCACTCATCCAAATTGGCCCAGCTCCACCGTTTCTGGATATTATACGCCTGCCCAACTTCAGCCATACGCAAAAGTTAGGCGAAATAATCTAAAGAACCTTTAAAAACTATGGAAATTTTTCTCATAGCAACCTTCGCGATTCTTGTGATTTTATTTTTTTTCCTTAGGGACAAGATAGGCATTTTCCCCCAGCAGGAAGAGAGGCCCCTTCCATTCAAAAGAAAGGACTTTTTGCTAAACATAGCCGAAAGACAGTTTTTTGAAGGTTTGCAAAAAATTATTCCCGATGAGTATATGGCTTTTCCGCAAATGGTATTGAGCAATATCGTTCAGGCCGTTTCGACAAGAAAAGAGTTCTGGGCTTATCAGAATAGGATAAACAGAAAAACTATTGATTTTGTTATTTTTGAGAAACAATATCTGAAGCCCATTATAGCCATTGAGTACGACGGAAAAACCCACAATAGAGAGGATAGGCGAGAGAGGGATAGCTTTGTGGACACGGTTTTGAATTCAGCGGGAATAAGAAGCGTTCACATTAAGCATGAGAAAGATATCGATTTTGAGGAGCTGAAAAATAAAATAAATGAACTGCTGATGCTGGAGGGATCTAAAAAACCCCACTTTAAGCGTTGATTGATTTGCTGGATAGCGACGAGAAATCAAAGCCAATTCGCAACCACCATAATCAAATGGCTAAAAACGGCCGCATGATACTTGCAGGAATAAAAAAAGGGCGCTCCGGATTTACGAAAAGGCGAAGCTGAACTCCTCCTCCTCGCAAAGCTTGCGAAAGTGCCAAAGATCCCTCCTGCGGGCAGGCCAGCGCAAGCGAGGCCTGCTTGCTTTTTGGAAGCAGAAAGAGCTATAATAAAGCGTATTTCCAATCTCATTCCCACCACGAAGACAGTTGCCGCGCCGAGAAATCGGGGGCCTGCTTTTGCCTGCCTCCAAAAAAACAATCGCCCTAAGGGCTGGGCCCTTTGCGCCTGAGGACATTTATCCATCTAGCCAAGCCCCTTGATGAAAAAAAAACCCATTCTTCTGGGGGAACACCCCCTGTATTCCGTCCTCTCCTTTATCCTCGGCTTCCTGTTTTGGCCCGTAGCCTTTGTGCTTGGCCTCATTGCGCTGGATGAAATCAAAAAGCACCCTCAAATTGGTGAGGGAAGCAAGTATCTGGCCTGGGCAGGCATTCTCATTCAACCTGTGATTGTTGCTGTGGGGCTGCTTGGCTTTGCCGCCATCTGGAGCAGGGCCGTATTTTGAAAATTCCCCCTTTATTCTGCTTTTATGAGCAATTCAGCGCTCGCCCTAAAAGCCCAAAGCCTCACCAAGCGCTTCGACCGCAAAACGGTTTTTGAGGACCTCTCATTCTCCGTGAACAGAGGCGAGACCTTCGGGCTGCTCGGCGCCCCAATGGCGCCGGAAAAACAACGATGATCCGGCTGATCCTGGACATCCTCAGGCCGGATTCGGGGGAAATAGAGGTATTGGGGAAGCCTTTTTCCGAAGCGACGAAAGACACTATAGGCTACCTCCCGGAAGAGGGCGGATTGTACAAAAAAGAAAAGGTGTTCGATTGCATCAGGTACTTTGCGCAGCTCAAGGGGGCGAAAGACATTGACAGAAAAGCAGAGGAGTGGCTCAAGAAAATGGACCTTCGCGACTATGCCCGCAGGAACGTTCAGGAGTTGAGCAAGGGAATGCACCGAAAATTGCAGTTCATCCTCGCCGTCATTCATGATCCTGCGATCCTGATTGTGGATGAGCCTTTTTATGGCCTGGACCCCGTGAACCGGAATCTGATCAAAGACATTCTCCTTGAATTGAAGGGGAAAGGAGTCACCATTCTTTTGAGCACCCATCAGATGGATGAGGTCGAAAAAATGTGCGACCGAATCCTGATGATCCATCGAGGCCAGAAAATGCTCTATGGGGATCTGAGCCAGATCAAAAGCGAGTACGGGCTTTCAATCGTCCTGGAATACGAAGGAACGCTCCCTGCCCTGGGCGGCATCCAAAAAACAAACGATTACGGAAATTACGCGGAGTTGAATCTGGAAATCAATGCCAATCCGCAAGGCATTCTGGAGGCCCTGGTCAAAGCAGTGAAGGTCAAAAAATTCGAGGTCAAAACGGTTTCCATGAACGAAATATTCATTGACGTTGTTCAGCGTGGCCAATAAGACCCTCATCATCGCCAAGCGTGAATTTCTCGCAACCGTAAAGCGGAAGGGGTTTCTGTTCGGCACCCTGCTCATGCCCCTGCTCTTTGCCCTTCCGCTTCTTTTCGCAAAATTCATTCCTTCTTTGATGGCCCCCGAGGGCGGGGCCGAAAAAATCGGATTCGTGGATGATTCAGGTTTTTTAGAAGGAAATCAGGAATTCATAGAATATCCCCATGCCGAAGCAGCCAAGGAAGCCTTGATGAGGGGTGATATTGCCTTCTTTTTTGAGATAACGGAGGACTACCTCGGAAACGACGGAAAAATCACCACGTATTCGAAAAAGAAGTCGTTTCTGGATCCGGGGCCCACCTCAGCCATTCAGGACTTTCTGACAAAAAACCTGCTCAGCTACGCCGAGGTGGAGGAATCGATCGCCGAAAAAATTGAAAATCGTCCAGCGATAGATGAAGTTCTGATGGATCCCCAAGGAAACAAAAAGGATGGAAGCACAGGCGACGCCAATACGATGCTCACTTTCGCCCTCAGCGTCCTGCTGCTCTTCAGCATCCTCACTTCCTCCGGCTATTTGATGGAAGGAATCGGGGAAGAAAAGGAGAGCAAGACCGGAGAGCTTCTATTGTCCTCCGTCTCGGCCGGCCAATTGCTGAAAGGAAAAATTCTGGGCTACGGGGCAGCCGGACTGCTCCAAATGGGAGCATGGACTCTGTTGGGCCTGGTGGCGATCTTCATCGCCTCTCTCCAGGCCTGGTTGGCGGGAGTCACCCTTTCATGGACGGTGGGGCTAAGCTTGGCTTATTTTGTGCTTGGGCATTTTCTGTTCGCGACCTCTATTGCCTGCGCCGCCTCTGTTTCATCCACCGCCAAGGAGGCCCAGCAAACTTCCATGGTCTTCAGCATGTTCGCCATTCTTCCTTTGATGTTCAGTTCTTTGCTCATGATGAATCCCCAGTCGGGATTCGCCCAATTCCTGACCTATTTCCCCTACACGGCCCCCTTCGTGAGCATGATGAGATTTGCTTTGGATGAAATCTCGTTTGTTGAAATTGCGATCAGCCTGGCCATTCTGATCCTTTCAATTCTCCTTCTGACCCACCTTTCAGGAAGGATTTTCCGAATGGGGATGCTGATGTACGGCAAAAAGGCCAACGTGAGGGAGATCATCGGATTCCTGAAGCAGAGACAATGAAAGTCGGAAAGGCGAACCAATCCCCTTTCTTATGAGCCAGACAACGATGATAAAAGCCAAATATCCCCTAGTGGGAAGTCAAGATTTCGTGGAGATTGCTTTGGGGCAGCCCGAATTCGACCCGGAATCGCCCCAAGCTGAAACCCCCACCTCCTGAGGCCCGAAAGGGCGAACAGGGAGAGGGCAGGGGTGCAGCACGCTCAAGGCGTAAGATCAGGGATAGGCCAGGCTTCCGGCCTGCCCTTCAGCCTCCTGGGGGGAGCATTTTGAGGCAACGACGTAGGCAACAATGCCGAGGAAGATGGATACGACGACAACGGTCTGCCAGAAGAAACTTCCCGCTTGTTCGCTGTGGTCTGGAAGAGCTCCGATTCCACTCATGTGTCAGACTCCTTGATCTGCGCCTAAGGGCGGCTGCGGTTTTTTGGATGGGCGCGCCACCTCTTTTCCTGAAGAAAAGAAGCAGAGGGCAACATGGGAATTATATATAAAAAATTAAAAATGTCAATATTTTGTGCGGCTCTTCCTCAGCACTTCGGAGGCACGATCGGAACGCGTGGATGAACCTGGATTTCTTGCTGCCATAGAAACATTCCACTAGACTAAGATAAAACAGCCTTATGACTGAAACAGGCCGAACACACTGGGGTTGGAGCTTTGCCCTGGCCTACTGCCTCTGGGTCGTCTGGTCGATGCTTGGATTCTACGGGTGCAACGGATTCCAGCTTGAGCATTATCACGGAAAATGCGGCCCTTTTCTGATTCTGTTCTCCCCAGCCAGCATCGCTATTTCAGCCCTCATCGGCCTGATTGATTCCAATCTTTTGGCCGCGAAAGCGCTCTCCGCCACAGGGATGCACCTGAGGAATTTTGGGGAAATCGGAATCAATATGCTTTTCTATTATTTTTTGGGTCGCATGGCTACCGCGAAATTGAATGAGAGCAAGTGGGCAAACACCCTTCTTAAGCTCATTTTGAGCGGAATAGCTGTGATTGGCATAAGCATCCTTTCTTTGCTGGCTGCTGTTTTTATTTTTGCAAAAATAGGTCTTGTGACGTGAAATCCAAAAGTCGATCCGCTCGGAGGAGGGAGGGCAGAATCAGCACAGGATCCTGGAAAAAAATCTCCCTATTCATAAAAGCCATTCCTAGTCTATTGTTAGGCATTTTCGAGCACTTCCCTGGCCCTTTTGGGTTGCCAGGCTTCCGGCAATTGTGCGACCATGGAGCTTGTCCGCCTCTTATTCCATCCTTTGGCTTGCCATGAGAAAATCTGTTCTCGCCCTCCTTTCCGTAGCCCTGCTGGCCGCCTGCGCCAGCCAAAACACCCCCCAGACGACCCACCCCCTGTCCGAAGGGGAGGCCAGGCAGATCGCCGAGCAACACTGCATCAAGGGCGGCGAGGCTTTGGCGGCAGGCCAATACGATCCAGAAGCACAAGTGTGGCGCTTCGAGGCCAACCTGAATTCCCGTACCGAAGGGTGCCGCAGCGAATGCCTGGTGAGCGAAAAAGACCAAAGCGCCCGGATCGACCTTCATTGCGACACGCAAAACATCGCAGCGAAGGGCTTTGCGATTTATTTGGCTGAAACAGGTGAGACGGTTCTTTCCGAACAGGACATTATTAGTTACGAACCTACTACTGGTACATTTATCCTAACCGACATTGGAGCAGGGAAAATTAGTAAACCTGAATACCGCCTGGAGTGGCCTGCTGATCTTTATCAAAAGGTATTCCTCGCCAAAATCGGCAATGAAGAAATCTATAGAGGCAAATTTTGGTCTTGGATTTCGTCCTCCAGCGAACCGGGGATTGTTATGCAACCAGCTCTATTAGCCCAGACGGATGTTCAAGCTTTCCAGGTGACCAGCGGCTACGTTTCCGAACCCAAGCCGGAGGATCTGGACAAGATCAACGACGAGAGGATTTTGGAGCGCTTCCGCTCCTTGGGGAAGCTGAAGGAGGGTGAAGCAACGCCGCAATAATGGAATCGCAACATCCCAATGAATAAAGCTCCCCAAAGCCCCGGCAAGATAGGCCTTTTGGATTCCGGCTTCGGCGGATTGACCGTCATGAAGGAGTATCTTCAGCGCTTTCCCCAATACGATTACGTGTACCTGGGGGACCAGGCCAACAGCCCTTATGGCAGCCGTTCGGCGCAGCGGGTGAACGAACTGACGGAAAAGAACATCCAATTCCTGATCGATCAGGACTGCCAGCTGATCATTGTGGCCTGCAATACCGCTTCGGCGGAAGCCCTTCGCCATGCGCAGCAGCTCCACCAAGGCGACCCCGTGATTCTGGGCGTTCTGGTGCCCGCCGTGGAAGAAGCCC